>NZ_BAAAQX010000033.1:0-143836 GCF_039531895.1 Nonomuraea monospora | reverse complement strand
CACCACCACATCCCCACCCACATCATCACCATCCCCCACCTCCCCCTCACCCCCAACGGCAAAATCGACCACACCGCACTCAACGCCATCCCCCTGCCCCGCACGCAGGCGGAAGACGGCGAGTGGGATGCGGTGCAGCGTGCCGTGGCCGGGATCTGGGCGGAGGCGATCGGGGCGGGGCCGCGTTCCCTGGACGACTCGTTCTTCGCGCTCGGCGGCACGTCCCTGGCCGCGATGCGGGTGGCCGCCGCCGTGGCCGCCACGATGCGCCGGCAGGTGACGGTGGGCTCCGTCTTCACGCACCAGACGTTCGGCGCGTTCGCGGAGCACTGCAGGCAGGCGCCCGTGACCCGGCCGGGCGCGCGTGTCCCGCTGACGGCCCGACCACGCCCGACCGAAGGCACCTGAGATGAGCGCTGCGTCGTACTCCTTCCCCGCCAGCCATGGCCAGGAGCGGCTCTGGCTGCTCGGGGAGCTGGGGCTGGGGTCCGCGTACAACGTCTCCGAGTCGGTGGTGGTGACGGATCCGCGGCCGGACGTGGTGCGCGCCGCGCTGGCGTACCTGGTGGAGCGGCACGAGGCGCTGCGGACGCGGTTCGTCTGGGGGCCCGGAGGCCTGTCGCAGGTGGTCGAACCGGCCGTGCCGGTGCCCGTCGAGTTCGCCGGCCGGGACCGCGCGGAGGTGGACGCGGTCCGCCGCGAGTGCCACGAGCGGCCGTTCGACCTCGCGCGCGGCCCGCTGCTGCGCTGCACCGTGGTCGATCACGGTGACCGCACCGGCACTGTCATCCTGGTCGTGCATCACATCGTGTGCGACGGCTGGTCGATGGGCATTCTGTGCCGCGAGCTGGAGACCGTCCACGAGGCCGTCCGGGACGGCCGTCCTGTGGAGCTGCCTCCGGTGCGGATCCAGCTCGGCGACTACGCCGCCTGGCAGCGCGACCACGACGCGGCGGGCGGGTTCGCCGCCGGGCTGGACCACTGGCGGCGGCGCCTGGCCGGTCTCGGCCCGCTGCCGCTGCCCACCACGCATCCGCGCCCGGCCACCCCGACGGGCCGGGGCGGCCGGACGCGGCGGCGGCTCTCCCCGGCGGCCTGTGCCGCGTTCGACGGGCTGGTCCACGACCAGAGCGTCACGCCGTTCATGGTGGGGGCGGCGGCGCTGCACGCGGTGCTGGCCCGCTACGCCAACACGGGCGACACCACGATCGGCACGCCGGTCGCCAACCGCACCCACCCCGACACCGACGCGACGGTCGGCTTTCTCGCCAACACGATCGTGCTGCGCGCCGACCTCTCAGCCGATCCCACGTTCGCCGATCTGCTGCATCAGATCCGCGACGATCTCCTGGCCGCGCTCGACCACCAGGACACTCCGTACGAACGAGTCGTCGCGGCCGTCAACCCGCCCCGCCATCCCAACCGCAACCCGCTCTTCGACGTGCTATATGTCGCCGAGGAGGCGGCCCCGCAGCCGGCTCCGGCCGCGGCCAAGTTCGACTTGCAGGTGGGGTTGCTGCTTTCGCCGGACGGTCATGAGGTGCGGGTGGTGTTCGCGGAGGATCTGTTCTCGCGCGAGTGGGCCGAGTCCTTCACCGACGCGCTGCTCACCCTGCTTTCAGCCGCCGTCGCCGCCCCGGACACCCGGGTCTCTCGTCTACCGCTGTGCGCACCCGCGCCCGAGGCCACCTTGCCGCCCGCACCGCGCACCACCGTGCTGGAACTGATCCAGCAGGTACCCCCGCACCTGACAGCGATCATCGACGGCACCCACCGCCTCACCTACGACGAACTCGACCACCACTCCACCGGCATCGCCCATACACTGCGGAAACAGGGTGCCGGGCCGGGGCACATCGTGGCCGTCCGGCTCCCCCGCGGCCACCACCTCATCACCACACTGCTGGCCATCTGGAAAACCGGCGCCGCCTACCTGCCCATCGACCCCGCCCTGCCACCGGCCCGCCAGAAAACTCTGCTCACCATCGCCAAACCCACCCTCTTCATCACCGAACCCCTAGAGGCCAGCGCCGCCGCCTCTTTGGCCGGGCCGCACCCGGACGACCTGGCCTACGTGCTGTTCACCTCAGGATCCACCGGGGAGCCTAAGGCCGTCGCCGTCCCGCACAGCAACCTCACCGCCCTGTTCGAGGGGCTGGCGGCGCGGATCCCGCGGCCGACGTGCGCGCAGTGGCTGACCAGCCCCGCCTTCGACATCTCCCTGGTCGAGATGTTGTGGCCGCTGATCTGCGGCGGAACGGTTGTGGTCGCCCCGTCGGACGGCTTCGGCCCCGGCCGCCTGACGCACGGCTCGACGGCCGGCGGCGAGCCGGTGCCGCTGCGCTGGTTGCAGGCGACGCCGTCACACGTACGGCTGATGCTCACCGACGACGTCTACCGCCGGATGATCGCGGGCCTGGACTGCGTGGTCGTCGCGGGTGAGGCGTTCCCGCCGGACCTGGCGGCGGAGCTGCTGGAGCTGGGGACGAAGAGCGTGATCAACGGGTACGGGCCCACGGAGGCGACGGTCTACGCCACCATGCACCGGGTGGAGAGCCCCGTGGGCTCACGGGTGCCGATCGGCAAGCCGCTCCCCCACACCATCACCCACACCCTCGACCCCCACGGACAACCCCTCCCACCCGGCGCCATCGGCCAACTCCACCTCACCGGACACACCCTCGCCTGGGGCTACCTCCACCAACCCCAAACCACCGCCGACCACTTCACCCCCAACCCCCACGGACCACCCGGCACCCGCCTCTACCACACCGGCGACCTCACCACCCACACCCCCCACCACACCCACCACTACCTCGGACGCACCGACCACCAACTCAAAATCGCCGGACACCGCATCGAACCCGCCGAAATCGAACACGCCCTCACCACCCACCCCCACATCACCCACGCCACCGTCACCACCAGAAACAACCACCTCACCGCCTACATCACCACCACCCCACCCACCCCAACCCCCCACCACATCCACACCCACCTCACCCACCAACTCCCCCACCACCACATCCCCACCCACATCATCACCATCCCCCACCTCCCCCTCACCCCCAACGGCAAAATCGACCACACCGCACTCAACGCCATCCCCCTGCCCCGCACCGGAGTCACGGTCGGCCGCGAGCCGCGCCCCGGCACGGAGGAGACGGTCGCGGCGGCGTGGCGGCAGGCGTTGCAGGTGGAGCGGGTGGCCGCCGACGTGTCGTTCTTCGACTCCGGCGGTTCGTCTCTCCAGCTCATCCAGTTGCACGCGCTGCTCGACGCCGAGTTCCCCGGAGTGATCCGGCTGATCGAGCTGTTCACCGCCGTGACGGTCGAGCAGACCGCGGAGCTGGTCTCCGCCCGGCAGCCGCCCAGGACGCGGGAGTTCCTGGTCTGACCGTCCATCCCGAGAGCCGAAGGACAGCGCCATGCCTGAAGCGCCGATCGCCATCGTCGGACTAGCCGTCACGTTGCCGGACGCGGCCGACTTCGAGCAGTTCCACGCCAACCTGAGCAGCGGGCTGTGCTCGGTCCGCCCGGTCTCGCGGTGGCGGCGCTGGTTCACCAACGAGCCGCTCGACGTCGACTACCCGATGGGCTCGGTCGATCGCATCGACCTGTTCGACAACGAGTTCTTCCGCGTGTCCGACGCCGACGCGCTGGCCATGGACCCGCAGCAGCGGGCGGCGCTGGAGCTGGCCTGGCGGGCGATGGAGGACGCGGGCATCCGGCGCCGGGTGCTGGGCGAGGGCCGTACCGGGGTGTTCCTGTCGGCCGCGACGTCGGGCTACGGCAGGCTGCTCGGCCGGACGACCACGCTGTCCATGCTCGGGACCGCGCCGGCCGCGATCGCCGGGCGGGTCTCCTACCATCTCGGGCTGCGCGGCCCGTCCGTGGCGGTGGAGACCGGCTGCTCGGGGTCGCTGGTGGCGGTCGCCCAGGCGGTGGACGCGCTGCGGGCCGGTCGGTGCGACCACGCGTTCGCCGGGGGTGTGAGCCTGCGGGTGTCGCTGCCGACGTGGGAGGCGATGGCGAACACCGAGATCATGTCGGCCGACGGCCTGTGCCGGGCGTTCGACGCCGACGCGGACGGCACCGCCGACGGCGAGGGCGGCGCCGTCCTGCTGCTCAAACCGCTCGAACGGGCGCTGCGCGACCGCGACAACATCCACGCGGTGATCCGCTCCGTCGTGGTCAACCACAACGCCGCCCGCGCCGTCGGCCTCAGCGCCCCCTCCACGCAGGCGCAGGTGGAGCTGCTGCTGGACGCGTGGCAGGAGGCCGGGATCTCGCCGCGCGATCTCGACTTCGTCGAGGCGCACGGCTCCGGCACGCCGCTGGGGGACGCCGTCGAGCTGTCCGCGCTCGCCACGGCGTTCGGCCAGGCCGGGGTGCCCGGTCACGCGTGCGCGGTCGGCTCGGTCAAGACCAACATCGGGCACCTCGACCAGGCGGCGGGCATTGCGGGGCTGGTCAAGGCGGTCGTCGCGCTGGAGAACCGGACGATCTACCCGTCGCTGCACTACCGCACCCCGAATCCGGACGCCGTGCTCGACGGCTCGGGGATCGCCGTGTCCGTCACCGCCGCCGCGCTGGGCGAGGGCGAGCGGGCCGCCGGGGTCAGCTCGTTCAGCCTCACGGGGACGAACGCGCACGCCGTCGTGACCACGCCGCCGCCACGTGAGCGGGGCGGGCGGGAGCGGGCCTCGGGGCAGGTGGTCACGCTGTCTGCCAGGTCGGTTGCGGCGCTCGAACGGCACTGCGAGCGGATGGCGGAGTACGTGGAGGATCGGGCGGGGCTGTCGCTGGGGGATCTGGCCTACACGCTCAACGCGGGGCGGGAGGAGTTTCCGGTCCGGCACGCTTGGGTGGTGCGGGACACGGCGGAGTTCGTGCGTCAGGCGCGGTCGGGGGCGGAGGGGCGGCTACGGCCCGCCACCGCCGTCGCGTCAAACCTCGTGGTGGTGCTGCCGGATGAGGTGGAGTTGGGGGAGGCGGGCGCGGGCGCGGTGCGCGAGGGGCAGGTGCACGAGGGGCAGGTGCACGGGGCTGAGGCGCGCGGGGGCGAGGCGCGCGGGGGCGAGGCGCGCGGGGGCGAGGCGCGCGGCGTGCGGGCGGGACTGGTGCGGGCGCTCGCTGAGCGCGGTGAGCAGGCTCCCGATGGGGCGACCGAGCAGGAGCTGGCGTACCGGCTGGTGGTGGCCGCCGGGCTCGTCCCGTCCGGTCACGTGGCGAACGGACGCGGGCGGCACACGCTGCGAGCGGTGCAAGGCACTGCAGCGCCACCAGCGTCCGAGGCCTCGCCACCGCCGTCCGGGACCGGCGCCGCGCCAGGAGCGTCCGAACGCGAGGCCGCGCCGCCGATCGATCTGGAAGGCGTGCGGACGGCGGTCGCCACCCTCCAGCAGGAGCCCACGCTCTTCCTCGTCCTGGGCCCCGGCGGCAGCCCACTTGCGAGAGCCGTGGAGGAGGCAGGCGCCGAGCGGATGCTGCGCTTCCCGTCCAGCGACCTCGAACAGGCCGTCAACACGCTCGTGGCCACCGCCTCCCGCGAGGGCGTCCCGGTGGATTGGGAGCGGCACCACCGCCACCTGTCCCCCCGCCGGGTGACGCTCCCGACGTACCCCTTCGAACGCCGCCGCCTGTGGCCGCTCCAGCCCGGCCAGGACAGGCCGGACGAGCACGCCGCCACCACCAGCGCGACCCCGACGGCGGTCCGCACGCCGGACGACGTCGAGCAGGCGTTGCGCCGCATTCTCGGCGACGTGCTCAAGGTGCCCGACCTGGGCCCCGAGCCCGACTACTTCTCGCTGGGCGGCAACTCCATCCTGGGCCTGGAGGTGATCGACCGGATCGGGCGCGAGCTGGGCGTCCGACTGCCGCTGCCCGACCTGTACTTCCATCCGGCGCTCGTGGAGCTCACCCGCCACGTGGTGGAGCTGCAGCAGAGCGGCGGCGGCGCGGCGACGGGCGCGGTCGTGACCAGGCGGGAGCAGGCGGACTACCCGCTCAGCCACGGCCAGGAGAGCCTGTGGTTCCTGCAGCGGCTCGACCCGGACAGCTCGGTCTACAACGTGACGATCGACATGCGGCTGCGCGGCGAGCTGGACACGGCGGCGCTGCGGCGGGCCGTGTCCAGGCTGGTCGAGCGGCACGAGGTGCTGCGTTCCCGGTACGTCCCGGCCGCCGACGGTCAGGTGCGGGCGGTGGTGGATCCGCCCGGCGAGGTCGAACTGCCGGTGGTCGAGTTGCCGGAGAGCGCTGGGGATCGGCTGGCCGCGCTGGTCAAGGAGCTGGCGCTCACCCCGTACGACCTCGAACGGGGCCCGCTGTACCGGCTCGCGCTGATCAGGATGGGCGAGAACGACCACCTGCTGGTGTTCGGCACCCACCACTCGGTGGACGACGGCTGGAGCCCCGCCATCGTGGACCGCGAGCTGTCGGCGTTCTACCTGGCCGAGACGTCCGGCGCCGAGCCCGACCTGCCGCCGCTCACCATCCAGTACGGCGACTTCGCCACCTGGCAGCGCAACACGCTGACCGGAGACACCCTCGCCGAGAAGATCGGCTTCTGGACGGGCTACCTCGACCAGGCGCAGCCGCTGGAGCTGCCGACGGACCATCCGCGCCCGCCCAAGCTGGGCGAGCGGGGCGGCCACGTCTTCTTCACGATGACCGCCGAGCAGCTCGCCGGGCTGCGCGTGCTGGCCCAGCGCGAGCGGTGCACGCTGTTCACCGCCACGCTGACGCTGTACAAGGCGCTGATGCACCTCTACACCGGCAACCAGGACCTGGTGATGGGCACCATCGTGGCCGGGCGCGACCTGCCGGAGACGCGCGACATGATCGGCTACTTCAACAACATGGTGACGATCAGAACCAGCGCGCGGGACCGGCCGTCCTTCCGCACCCTGCTGCGCCGGTTGCGGCGCTCGTTCCTGAGCACCATCGACCATCACGACGTGCCGTTCACGAAGGTCGTGGAGGCGCTGAGGCCGCCGCGCGACCTGAGCCGCCATCCGATCTTCCAGGTCGGCTTCACCTACCAGAACATCCCGCGGCTGCCGCACCGGATGGGCGGGCTGGCCCAGCGCCGCTCGTACGACCAGCACTTCGTCTACGGCCTGCCGCCGGACCGGGCGCCCTGGGACCTCAACCTCACCATCTGGGACATCGAGGGCGAGTCCTCGATGACGGCGGTGCTGGAGTACTCGAAGGACCTGTTCGAGCACGTCACGGTGGAGCGCATGGGCGGCCACTTCCTGGCCGTGCTGGACCGGGTGCTGGCCACGCCGGACGTGCCGCTGGCCGAGCTGGGCGTGCTCACCGAGGCCGAGCGCGAGGACGCCATGCGGCACGCCGTGCGGCCCTTCGACGAGGGGGCGTCCCTGGAGGAGGCGCACCTGCTCGACGTGGCCCGGCGGGTCGCGCGGGAGGATCCGGGGCGGGCGGCGCTGGTGTCCGGGCTTGGGACGGTCGGGTACGCGGAGTTGCTGGGGCGGGCGCGGCGCAGGGCGTACGGGCTGGTCGCGCGAGGGGTGCGGCCGGGCGACACGGTCGCGATGTCGCTGCCCCGGTCGGAGGAGGCCGTCGTCACGATTCTCGGCGCTTGGCTGGCGGGCGCGGCGTACCTGCCGCTGACCGCCGACACGCCGCCGGCCCGCAGGAAGCGGCTGCTCGCCACCGCCGGCGCCACCCTGCTGGTGACCGACGAGCACACCGCCGAGCACCCCGCCGAGCACCCCGGCGAACACCCCGCCGAGCACCCCGGCGAACACACCCACGAGCACACCGGCGAGGTCAGAACGTACCGGCCGGAGGAGCTGGACGTGGACGGCGACGGCGTGCTTCCGCCGCCCGACCTGGACCGTCCCGCCTACGTCATCTTCACCTCCGGCTCCACGGGCACGCCGAAGGGCGTCCTGGTCGCGCACCGGGCGCTGACCCCGTTCCTGGCGGCGTGGCGGGCGCTGCGCGACCGCGCCGGGACGGACCTGCGCGTCCTGAGCCTGGCGACCACCGCGTTCGACGTGTTCACCGGCGACGTGCTGCGTGCACTGGGCACGGGCGGCAGCCTGGTGCTGGCCGGCGAGGACGCGGTGCGCGGGCCGCGCGAGCTGCGCGCCACCATCGAGGAGTTCGGCGTCAACACGGTCGAGCTGGTGCCCGCGCACCTGCGCGCCGAGCTGATCGACCTGCTGGCGGAGTCGGGCGGCGGGCTGGGCGGGGTGCGGTTGCTGTGCTGCGGCCTGGAGTCGTGGCGGGAGTCGGAGCTGCGCGCCACCCGCCGCTACCTCGACGACGACGCGCTGATCGTGAACATCTTCGGGGTGACGGAGGCGGCGATCGACAGCCTCTGCTCGGTTCACGACGCGTCCGCCGCCGGGCCGGTGGACGGGGACGACCGGCTGGTGCCCGTCGGGCGGCCGTATCCGGGGGTGCGCGCGTACGTGCTGGACGAGGCGCTGCGGCCGGCGCCGGCGGGCGTGATCGGGGAGCTGCATCTGGGCGGCGGCGGGCTGGCGCTGGGGTACGCGGGCCAGGCGGCGCTCACCGCGGACAGGTTCGTGCCCGACCCGTTCGCCGCCGTTCCAGGGGCGCGCATGTACCGGACCGGCGACCTGGTGCGGCGGCGGCCCGGCGGGGAGCTGGAGTTCCTGGGCCGGGTGGACGACCAGATCAAGGTGCACGGCTTCCGGGTGGAGCCCGGCGAGATCGAGAGCTCGCTGCGGGCCCATCCGGACGTGCTGAACGCCGTGGTCCGGGCGAGGGGCAGCGGCAGGGACGCCGCGCTGATCGCCTTCCTGGTGCCGGCGCGGCCCCGCCGCACCGCGGGCGCGAAGGAGCTGCGCGCGTTCCTGCGCAGGACGCTGCCCGACTACCTGGTCCCGCACCGCTACACGTGGCTGGCGGAGCTGCCGATGGCCGCCAACGGCAAGGTGGACCTGGACGCGCTGGACGCCCTGTCCGCCGCGGTGTCGGAGCCCGCCTCGGCCGGCTCGGTGCCGCCGCGCGACCGGGCGGAGCTGAGCATCGTGCGGCGGTTCGAGCGGACGCTGGGCCTGGCCCCGGTCGGCGTGCACGACAACTTCTTCGACCTGGGCGGGCACTCGCTGCTCGCGGTGCGGCTGCTGACGGAGCTGGAGCAGGAGCTGGACGTTCAGCTCCCGCTGAACGTGCTGTTCGAGTGCCCGACGCCGGCGGCGCTCGCGCAGCTCGTCCAGTCGGACGCGGTGCTGCCCGCGGCGGCCTCGCTGGTCGAGCTGAGCGGCGGCGGCCCCGGCACGCCCGTGGTGCTGGTCCCGCCGTCGGGCGGCAGCCCGCTCAGCTACTACCCGTTCGCCAAGCGGCTGGGCGAGGATCGCGTCGTGTTCGGCCTGTCGTCGGTGGGGCTCAACGGCGAGGACGAGCCGCTGGAGGACGCCGGCACGATCTGCGAGCGTTTCGTGAAGACCCTCACCGACCACGGGCTGCGCGGGCCGCTGGTCGTCGGCGGCTGGTCCTTCGGCGGCACCCTGGCGCAGGAGCTGGCGCTGCGGCTGGGGGAGGCGGGCATCGAGGTGCCGCTGGTCGTCCCGATCGACGCCGCCCCCGTGGACCTGCGTCCGCACCGCCTGCCCGGCAACGAGCACGAGCTGCTGCGGTATCTGCTGGTGCTGGACCACGACTACGTCATCCCTGACGAGGAGCTGGACGGGCTGGACGCCGACGGCCGGCTCGCCCGCGTGTTGCAGCTCGCCCAGGACGAGGGGCACTTCTCCGGCGCGATGACCCCGGGACGGCTGCGCGTCCTGCTGCGGCTGCTGCGCGCGAACGAGGAGGCCGTCCTGTCGCACCGGCCCCGCCGCTGGGACGGTGAGCTGCTGCTGCTCCGCACGGCGGGCGGCCCTGAGCCGGGGGTGAACCTGGCCCGCGACCTGGGCTGGGCGGCGTACGCCGGCCGCGTCGCGGTCCGCGAGGTGCCGGGCACGCACTTCTCCGTCGTCCCCGCCGAGCACCAGGCGCTGGGCGCCGCGCTGCACGCCGAACTGCTGGAACGCCGCCTCTGAACGGGCGTAGCGTCCTTCACCACCGCAACCGTCGAAGAGGGAAGCCCATGGATGACCCGACCGGCGCCACCCCGTTCACCGTGGTGGTCAACGACGAGGAGCAGTACTCCGTGTGGGACACCGGGCAGCCGGTGCCCGCGGGGTGGCACGAGATCGGCTTCACGGGGACCCGGCAGGAGTGCCTGGAGCACATCGGGCGGATCTGGACGGACATCACCCCGCTGAGCGTGCGCCGCCGCCTCGCCGCACTCCGGGCTTCCCCCGAGGAGCAGCGGTGAGCGTCGGACAAATCGCCCATGCGGTGAGCGTCGGCGTCGTCGGCGCCGGGCAGATCGGCCGCACGGTCGCGCACGCCTTCGCCGAGCACGGCCCCGTCGTCCTGATGGACCGCGACCCGGACGCGCTCGCCCAGGCGACGGCGGCGATCCGCCGCGCCCACCTGGCCCGCCTGCTCCGCAAGGCGACGACGGTGCCCGGCGACGTCCTGATGGAGCGGATCACGACCACCGGTGACCTGCACCGCGCCGCCACCGCCGGCCTGGTCGTGGAGAACGTCACCGAGGACGCGGAACTCAAGCTGGCCGTCCATCGCGGCCTGGCCGCCGCCCCGCCGGGCACGGTCATCGCCGCCAACACCTCCGTGATCCCCATCTCCTTCCTGGCCAAGGCCCACGAGGACCCGGGAAGGCTGCTGGGACTGCACTTCATGATCCCCGCGACCGAGATCAGGACGGTCGAGCTGATCACCGGCCCCGCCACGGCGCAGGCCACCGCCGAGCGCGCCACCCGGATCCTGGACGACGCCGGGTTCGCGGCCGTCACCGTCGGGGACGGCCCCGGCTTCGTGGCCAACAGGGTGCTCATGCCGATGGTCAACGACGCCGCCGCGCTCGTCCGCACGGGCGTGGCCGCGCCCGCCGACGTGGACGCCGTCTTCACGGCCTGCAACGGCCACCGGCTCGGCCCGCTGGCCACCGCGGACCTCATCGGGCTCGACACCGTCGTGCACTCGCTGCGCATGCTCGTCCGCTTCACCGGCGAGGAGCGTTTCCAGCCCGACCCGCTGCTGCTGCGGCTGGTCGGCGAGGGGCGTTCCGGCCGCAAGGCCGGGCGCGGCTTCTTCAGCTACGGGACGGGAGCCGCATGAGCGGGCCACCCCGCGCCAAGACGCCGCTGCCCGGCGACTACTGGCGGCTGTGGTCTTCGTCCGTGGCCTCGAACCTGGGCGACGGGATGCGGCTGACGGCGATCCCGCTGCTGGCCGCCGCCATCGACCCGACGCCGCTCACCGTGTCGGTCGTCAGCGCCGTCTCCTACCTGCCGTGGCTGCTGCTCGCGCTGGTCGCCGGGGCCGTCGCCGACCGCGTGGACCGCAGGCGGCTGATGGTGCGGCTGCAGATCGTCCGCGCCGCGGCGGTGGCCGCGTTCGCGGTGATGCTGACGGCCGGGCACGCCTCGATGGTGCCGCTCGTCGCGCTGGCGCTGGTGCTCGGCGTCGCGGAGGTGTTCTTCGACTGCGCCGCCGCCACCGCCGTGCCCGCCGTGCTGCCGCCGCACCAGCTCGAACGCGGCAACTCCCGGCTGCTGTCGGCGGAGATGGTGGCCAACGAGTTCGCGGGCCCGCCGGTGGGCAGCGTCCTGTTCGCCTGGCGGCAGGCGGTCCCGTTCTGGCTGGACGCGCTGACGTTCGCGGTCAGCGCCCTGCTGCTGGGCCGGTTGCGCACGTCGCTGAACCCGCCCGACGCGCCCGCCGGCACCGGCCCCAAGCCGGGGCTGCTCGCCTCGATCCGCGAGGGCCTCGCCCTGACCTGGGCGTCGGCGTTCCTGCGGACGTGGACGCTGATGCTGGCGGTGCTCAACTTCGCGCGCGCCATGACCGTGGCCGTCTTCGTCCTGTACGTCCTGCAGTTGCTCGGCGGGAACGAGCTCACGTTCGGCGTGCTGTCCGCCATGGTGGCGGTGGGGGCGGCGGTCGGCGGCTGGCACGCCAAGCGGGTCGTGGACCGGATCGGCCGCAGGGCGTCCCTGGCGCTCGGGCTGGCGCTGCACGCGGGGTCGAACCTGCTGCTGGCGACCGTCGTCGGCGTCGTCCCCACGGCGGTGGCGGGCATCGCGTTCGGTGTCGGCGTGGCGGTGTCCAACGTGGTGTTCGTCTCGATCCGCCAGGTCACCGTCCCTGCCTCGCATCTGGGGCGGGTGAGCAGCGTGCAGCGGTTCTTCGCCTGGGGGGCGCTGCCGCTGGGCGCGCTCGCCGGCGGCGCGTTCGCCGCGTCGGCGAGCCTGCGCGCCCCGTACGCCATCGCGGGGATCTTGGTCGTGGTCGCCGGAGCCGTGCTGTGGCGGCCGTTGATGAGGCCGCCGGAGGCGGCGGAACGCCTGCTGGACGCGGAGCCATGAGCCAGGGAGGTGCCACATGACCGCGACGGCCGTCGCCGGCCAGGTCCACGCGTTCATCCGGAGCAGGGTCGGCGGCAGGGACATCGGCGCCGACACCGACATCTTCGAGGAGGGCCTGGTCGACTCGCTGTTCGCGATGGAGCTGATCACCTTCGTGGAGACCACGTTCGGGCTGAGCGTGCTCACCGAGGACCTCGATCGGGACAACTTCTGCTCCGTGCACGCCATCACCCGGTTCGTGCTCGGCAAGAACGGGGCCGCCGCCCGCCGAGACCCGGGATGACCGGCCTCGGCGACGTGGTCGCGCGGCTGCCGCCGTACGCCGCCGCCGCGGACCTCGACGGGCGGATGCCGGAGGAGGCGATCGCCGTCCTGCGCGAGGCGCGGCTGCTCGCCCCGATGGTCGCGAAGCAACACGGCGGGCCGGGGCTCGACCATGCCGGTTTCGGCGAGGTGTGCGAGGCGGTCGGCGCGGTGTGCACGTCCCTGCGCAGCCTGATCACCGTGCAGAGCATGGTGGCCGCCGCCGTCGCCCGTTGGGGGCGGCCCGAGCAGCGGGCCCGCTGGCTGCCCGCGCTCGCCGGGGGCGGCGTGCTGGCCGGGTTCTGCCTCACCGAGGCGGAGGCGGGCAGCGACGCGGCGGCGATCACCAGCAGTCTCGTGCGGGACGGCGGCGGGTGGCGGCTGACCGGACGCAAACGCTGGGTCACCTTCGGCCGGTCGGCCGGGCTGCTGCTGGTGCTGGCGCGGGCCGAGCAGGGCGGCACCGCCGTCCTGTGCGAGGCCGGTGCCGGGGTGCGCAGGCTGCCTCGGGAAGGCTCGCTGGGGCTGCGCGGGGCGATGCTGGCCGACCTGGAGTTCGACGTGGAGCTGCCGGACTCGGCGGTGCTCGGGCGGCCCGGGTTCGGGCTGGCCACGGTGGCGGAGACGGCGTTGTCGCTGGGGCGGCTGAGCGTGGCCTGGGGGTCGGCGGGCATGGTGCGCGGCTGCCTGGAGGCGTGCGCCGCACACGTACGGGACAGGCGGCAGTTCGGCGCGGCCCTGGCGGAGCACCAGCTCGTCAGGCGGCTGATCGCGCGCATGGCGGTGTCGGCGCGGGCCGCGCGGGCGCTGTGCAGGGAGGCGTCGGCCGCGCGGGACCAGGGGCTGGCGGACGCCGGGAGCCTGGTGCTGGTGGCGAAGTACTTCGCGGCCAGGGCGGCGGCCGAGGCGGGCGCCGACGCGGTGCAGCTCCACGGCGCCGACGGCACGGCGGCCGGCGCCTACGCGGCCCGGATGTTCCGGGACGGGAAGATCATGCAGCTCATCGAGGGAAGCGATCAAATGGGAGAACTGGCCATCAGCGCCCGGGTGCTCGGGCTGCCCGCACACCGGAGGCCCGCGTGATCGGCCTGTCGGCGGTGGAGATCGCCGTGCCGGAGGGCAAGCTCACGCTGGCGGAGGTGCTCGCCGCCCCAGGGCGCAGCGAGCAGGACCTCGCCACGATCCGCGCGCTCGGCATCCGCGAACTGCCCGTGATCCGAGACGAGGAGGGTGCGCACGCGCTGGCGGTGACCGCCGCGCGGCGGCTGCTGGCCCGGCACGGCCTGGCCGCCGACCGGCTCGACGTGCTCGTGCACATCCCGGCGCGGGTGCCGGAGAAGCTGATGGCGTCGGAGGTGACGCGCGTGCAGGCGGATCTGGGTGCGTCCGGCGCCACCTGCCTGTCCACCGGCGACCTCGGCTGCGCGTCCAGCTCGGCCGCGCTGCTGATCGCCCGCTCGCTGCTGACGGCGAACCCGGGCTGGCACAACGCGCTGATCACGCACGGCTCGGTGGCCCCCACCGGCGACCGCTACCGCCGCCCGGTGACGCTCAGCGGGGACGCCGGCGTGGCCGCCCTGCTGACCCGCGAGCCCCGCTACGCGATCGAGGACCTCCGGCTGCGCTCCGACGGCAGGTTCTGGGACCTGTTCGCGATCGACTACCTCGACCGGCCGCGCGACGCCTGGATTGAGGCGTGCTCCTCGGTGCGCGACTACTCCTTCACCCTCGCCGTGCAGAGCAGGAACGTGCTCAGGGACCTGACGCGCGAGGTGCTCGGCGACGCGGGCGGGGCGGACCACGTCGTCATGCAGAACCTGTCCAGCGGCGCGTTCGGCTTCTACGAGCAGGCGCTCGGGCTGAAGATCTCCCCGGTGTGCCGCGACAACCTGGCCCGTTACGGGCATCTGGGGCCCGCCGACGTCCTGGTCAACCTGGGCTCGCTCGACGCGCTGCCGGGCGAGCGCGTCCTGGTGCTCAACAACAGCCCGTCGGCGGCGTGGAGCGCGGCCCTGCTGCGGGCGGGGTGAGGACGGCCGATGCAGACGATCAAATGCCTGGTCTGGGACCTCGACGACACGCTGTGGGAGGGCGTGCTGCTCGAAGGCGACGGCGTACGGCTACGCCCGCACGTCCTGGACACGCTGAAGGAGCTGGACGGCCGGGGCATCCTGCACTCCGTCTCCAGCCGCAACGACGGCCCGGCCGCCCTGGACCGGCTCGCCACGCTGGGCGTGCTCGACTACTTCCTCGTCCCGCAGATCGGCTGGGACGCCAAGAGCGGCCACGTCGCGCGGATCGCCGAAGAGCTGGACCTGGGGCTGGACACCTTCGCCTTCGTCGACGACGACCCGTTCGAGCGGGCGGAGGTCGCCCACAGCCTGCCCGGCGTGCGCTGCTACGACAGCGCCGCCGTCGCGTCGCTGCCCGGCCTGCCCGACTTCCGGCCCGCCGTGGTGAGCGACGAGAGCGGGCAGCGGCGGCAGCTCTACCGGGCCGACCACCTGCGCCGCACCGCCGAGACCCGCTCGGGGCTGAGCCGTCAGGACTTCCTGGCCACGCTGGGGCTGCGGTTCGAGGTGCGGCGCGCGAGCGAGGCCGACCTGGGCCGGGCGCACGAGCTGACGATCAGGACCCACCAGCTCAACACCACCGGCATCACCTTCGGTGAACAGGAGCTGCGCGAGCTGATCCACTCGCCCGCCCACCTGGTGCTGGTCGCGTCGCTGAGCGACACGTTCGGCGGTTACGGCACCATCGGGCTGGCCGTGCTGGAGCTGGCCCCCGGCTCGTGGCGGCTGCCGCTGCTGCTCACCTCCTGCCGGGTGATCTCCAGGGGGGCGGGCTCGCTGCTGCTCCAGGACGTCATCAGGCGGGCGTACGCGGCGGGCGTGCGGCTGCGGGCGGAGATGATCCCGACGGGCGCGAACCGGGCGATGCTGGTCGCGCTGCGGCTGGCCGGGTTCGCCGTCGCCGGGGAGGAGGGCGGCCGGATGCTGCTCGAACTGACGCCGTCGAGCGCGCCTGCCCCGCCGCCGCACGTCGTGGTCAGGAGCGACGGATGAGGACCGCGACCCGCGACACCCTGTACGCGCGCTTCGCCGCCACCGCCGCGGCCCTCCCGGACGCCCCCGCCCTGGAGGTGGGCGACGCCACGCTGACCTACCGGCAACTGGAGGAGACCGCGCGGCGGCTGGCCGCCTGGCTGGTGGCGGAGCACGGCGAAGTCCCAGGCCGGGTGGCGCTGCTCGCCTCGCGCACCGTCGCCGCCTACGCGGGGTACCTCGCCGTGCTCTCGCTGGGCGCCACGGTCGTGCCGCTGAACCCGGCCTTCCCCGCCGCCCGCAACGCGACCCTGTGCCGCCTCGCCGGGGCGGACGCCGTCCTGATCGACTCGGCGGGGGCGGGCCAGGCGGGCGCGTTCCCGCACGTGCGCACGGTGCTGCCCATCACCCACGAGCCGCCCGCGGCCCCCTTCGAACCCCGGCCCGCCGCGGCCCGCGAGGTGGCCTACGTGCTGTTCACCTCCGGCTCGACCGGCGTGCCCAAGGGCGTGCCGATCCGCCACGCCAACCTCACCGCCTACCTCGACCACTGCGTCTCCCGGTACGCCGTCGGCCCTGGCGCGCGCCTGTCGCAGGAGTTCGACCTGACCTTCGACCCGTCGGTCTTCGACCTGTTCGTCACCTGGAGCGCCGGCGCCACGCTCGTCGTGCCCAGCGGGGACGAGCGGCTCGCGCCGGTCGAGTTCATCAACCGGCGGCGCCTGACCCACTGGTACTCGGGCCCCTCGCACCTGTCGCTGGCCGACGACTCCGGCGACCTGTCCCCCGGCGGCATGCCGCACCTGCGGTGGACGATGCTCGGCGGCGAGCAGCTCACCGGCGCGCTGGCGGCCAGGTGGGCGGAGGCCGCGCCGGGCAGCGTCATGGAGAACGTCTACGGGCCGACGGAGCTGACCATCACCTGCGCGGCGTACCGGCTGCCCGCCAGCCGATCCGCGTGGCCGCGCACCGCCAACGGGACGGTGCCGATCGGCGCGATCTACCCGCACCTGGAGCACGTCGTGCTGGACGAGGACGGCCGCGCCGCCCCTGAAGGCGAGCTGTGCGTGCGCGGCGGCCAGCGGTTCTCAGGTTACCTGGACCCGGCCGACGACGTCGGGCGGTTCGTCACGTTCGAGAATGGCGTGTCCGAGAGCTACGACGGCTCCGCGCCGCTGACCGCGCGGCACTGGTACAGGACCGGCGACCGCGTCCGCGACGACGACGGCAGGCTCACCCACCTCAGCAGGCTGGACAGCCAGGTCAAGGTGTACGGCCACCGCGTGGAGCCGGGCGAGGTCGAGGCGGTCCTGCGACGCCACGAGCAGGTGCGCGACGCCGTCGTGCTGGCCGTGGAGGGCGCGCACGGCGACGCCGAGCTGGTCGCCGCCTACACCGGGCGGGAGCTGCCCTACCGGGAGCTGGCCGCGCACGTCCGGGCCTGGCTGCCCGCCCACATGGTGCCCAGACGGCTCGTCCACCTGCCGCGGCTGCCGCTGAACCACAACGGCAAGGTCGATCGGCGGGCCCTGTCGGAGCGGCTCGTCAGGTGACCTCCAGGTTGGCCATCATGGCCATGTCCTCGTGCTCGGCGTTGTGGCAGTGGAACAGGAAACGGCCCCGGTAGCCGTCGAAGCGGGTGATGATCTCCACCGACTCGCCGGGACGCAGCGAGACGGTGTCCTTCAGCCCCGCGTCGTGCGGCAGGGGCGGCCCGCCGCTGCGCGACAGCACGCGGAAGCCGACGAGGTGCAGGTGAACGGGGTGGTGCACGTCGGCGACCAGCCGCCACACCTCGACGTCACCGAGACGCGTGGTGACGTCGGCGCGGGCCGGGTCGAACGGCAGCCCGCCGATCAGCCAGCCGTGTCCGCCGTGCACCCGCCCGGTGCGGAAGGCGAGGTCGCGCACCCGGACGGCGTCCGAGCGGCGCCAGCCCGGCAGGTCGGTGGACAGGACGGCGGGCACGCGGCTGTCGTCGGCGGCCCTGCGCGCCACGCGGAACGCCATGACGTCCCTGGTACGGCCGGAGCCGAGCCGGTTGAGCAGCCGGACGCGCCCTCCCACCGGGACGCCGCTGAAGTCCACGACCAGGTCGTAACGCTCGGCGGGCGCGATCGGGAGCAGCCGGTGGGTGACCGGCGCCGCCAGCAGCCCCTGGTCGGCGCCGACCTGGACGAGGTCGAGGCGGCGGCCGTCGTCGGTGACGGCCTCCAGCTCGTAGTGGCGGGCGTTGGAGGCGTTCAGCACGCGCAGCCGGTAGCGGGCCGCGTCCACCTCGTGCACCGGCCACGGCGCGCCGTTGACCAGGATCACGTCCCCGAGCACGCCCGCCAGGTACGGCTCCGTCACGCCCGGCCGCTCGCGCAGGGCGGGGTCGAGCGAGGGATACAGCAGGCCGCCGTCGGCGGCGAAGGCCCGGTCGGCGATCATCAGGGGCAGCTCTCGGTGGCCCGCGGGCAGGCCCAGCGCCTCCTCGGCGTCGTCGCGGACGATATGCAGCCCGGCCAGGCCGCGCCAGATGGCGGGGGCGGTGAAGTCCATCCGGTGGTCGTGGTACCAGAGCAGCGTCGGCCGCTGGTCCAGCGGAAACGTGTAGTCGCGCGTCAGCTCCGTCACCACCGCCCGGTGATCGTGCATGCCGTGGCCCTCGTGCCCCGTCCAGCCTTCAGGCAGGACGAGGTCGGTGGGGTAGCCGTCGGAGGCCGCCGGGGTCCGGCCGCCGTGCAGGTGCACGACCGTCGGGACGGGCAGCTCGTTGCGGTGCGTCACCGTGATCTGCCGGCCGCGTTGCGACTCGATCGTCGGCCCGGGGAACGTGCCTCCGTACGTCCACAGGCTAGTCCTGACCCCGGGAAGGATCTCCGCCCTCGTCTCGCGCTGGACGATCTCGTACCGGCCTTCGCTGACCGGCTCCAGCGTGGCGGGGATCGGCAGCGGCACCTGGTACGGCGGCGGCAGCGGGACGGCGCTGCGCAACTCGGCGCCCGTGACGGCCGGGCGGCGGGCCAGCGCGGTCGCGGCCGACAGCCCGGTGGCCGCCACCAGCCCGAGCGCCCCGCCGATCCCCAGCGCGCGCCGCCTGCTCACTTCAGGCATCGGGCGTCTCCTTGCGCAACGGCCGCTGCCAGACGGCGATGAACAGCACGACCAGCGCCGCCACGGTCATCACGCCCAGCGGCAGGTGCAGCCACAACGCCCCGTCCAGCCCCGCGAAGTACTGCACGGTCTCGGCGCCCACCACCGCCAGCGTGGCCACGGACGGCCACACCGTGCGCAGCCGCGCCCACACCACGATCGCCACCACGAGCTGCAGGTAGCCGATCGAGGTGACCACGTCGGCGCCGAGCGCGTGCCAGCGCAGGCTGTCGTAGTCACCCGTCAGATACACCCCGGCGAACACCGGCTGCCCCGCTATCGCCACGACGTGCGCGCTGACCACCGCCCGCAACGCGAGTCTCATGCCGGCCTCGCCTTTCGTTCTCCTCATTCCAAGGACGATATGCATGCTGAGTTATCCTGTCTAAGATCAATATCGCTATGCCGTTATGCCCCGGGAGTCATGATGGACCTGAACACGCTCAGGCAGTTCGTGGTGGTGGCCCGGCTGGAGCACCTCAGCCGCGCCGCCGACGAGCTCCGCGTCGCCCAGCCGTCGCTGAGCCGCACCATCAACCGGCTGGAGAGCGAGCTGGGCGCCCCGCTGTTCGACCGCGCCGACCGGCTGCGGCTCAACGACACGGGCAGGCTGTTCCGCGAGTACGCCGAACGCGCGCTCGGCGAGCTGGACGCGGGGCGGCGGGCGGTCGCCGAGGCCGTCAGCGAAGGCGTGGGCGGCGTGCGGCTGGCGTCGGAGACGTTCCTCACCCTGACGGGGCCGCTGGCGGCGTTCAAGCAGGCCCATCCCGCCGTCGAGGTGCAGCTCCACTGGACGCCCGCCGAGGAGATGGCCCGCCGCCTGCGGGCGCAGGACGTCGACCTGTGCGTCGCCTCCCAGCCGATCCACGCCGAAGGGCTGGCTTCGGCGCGGCTGTTCGACGAGGCCGTGGGGGTGGGCACGCCGCTCGGCCATCCGCTGGCGGAGCGGGCCGCTGTCAGCATCGACGAGCTCGCCGGTCAGCCGATCATCACCGCCCGGCCCGGGCACTGGATCCGCCGGCTCCTCGACCGCCTCTTCGCCGCCCGCGGCCTGACCCCGAAGATCATCTGTGAGAGCGACGAGCCCACCGCCATCGCGGCGCTGATCAGCGCGGGGCTCGGGATCGGGCTCGTGCCCGCCTTCGCCCGCCGCAGCCCCACGCGGGTGCCGGGCGCCTGGATCCCGGTCGACGACCCCGACTGCCGTCGCACGGTCACGCTGTACTGGGGCGCCGACAGCCATCTGCCGCCCGCGGCCCGGCTGATGCGCGGCACGATCACCGGCTGGGACTGGACCGGCGGCGCCCTCCCGCCGTCGCCCGGCGACCGTGCGGCGATCGGCGGGCCGCCGGCCCTGTGGCCGCCGCGGGCCTAACGCACGCTCAGCCCGTCGAACAGCAGGCCGAGCAGCCGGTCGAGGCCGGTGGCCCCCCGCCCCTGGTTCTGCTCGTGCGCCCACGCCACCCCGAACACCAGCGTGGTCAGCTCCGCCACGGTCACGTCGGCGCGGATCTCCCCGCCGCGCTGGGCCTCGGCCAGCAGCGCCTCCCCCGCCTCCCGCATGGCCGCGCACGAGGCGTGCAGGGCCGAGGACTCGTCCTGGAGCGTCGCCGACAGGGCACTCGTCAGGCCACGGAAGGTGGTGCCCGCCTCGGCGAACCCGCGCGCCCAGGTGAGCAGGGCGGCGCGGGGCGAGGCGTGGCCGAGCAGGTCGCGGGCCCCGGCGGCGAGCGCGTCGAACCGTTCCCGCAGCACCGCCTCCAGCAGCGCCTCGCGGGTGGGGAAGTGCCGGTAGAGCGTGCCGATGCCGACACCGGCGCGGGCGGCGACGTCCTCCAGCGAGGCGGCCACGCCTTCCCTGTCGAAGGCGGCGCGGGCCTCGGCGACGAGCCGGTCGCGGTTGCGCCGGGCGTCGGCGCGCAGCGGGCGCGCGGTCGTCACGCGATCCATGACGTCTCTCCTTCACCGTTGCCAACCGGAGCCTGCCTCCGTATCGTATCCCGCAGACAAGCGGAGGCAGCCTCCGAAAAGCGAAGGAGAACGGCGATGGACCTCGGGGAGACCAGGGACAGGCTCGGCCGGTACGGCGTGTGGATCGCGCCCCAGACGCTGCTCGGCACGCCGATACCCGTGCAGCGCGAGCAGTTCGCGCGGATCGAGCGGCTGGGATACCGGTCGTTGTGGACGGGCGAGCCGCCCGCCGCCGCGCCGGCCGGTGGGCGGGAGATCTTCACGCAGCTCGCGGTCATGCTGGCCGCGACCGAGCACCTGGTCGCGGGCTCGGGCATCGCCAACGTGGGCATCCGCCCTCCGTCGGTCACGCACACGGCGGCGGCCACGCTGGCCGAGGCCCACCCGGGGCGGCTCGTGCTCGGGCTCGGCGGCCACCCGGGCGAGCGTCCCATCAGCGGCCTGCGCGACTACCTGGACGCCATGGACGAGGCCGCCACCCGCCTGCTGCCCGGCGTCGCCTACCCCCGCGTGCTGGCCGCGCTCGGCCCCAGGGCGCACCGCCTGGCCGCCGACCGGGCGGACGGCGTGCACCCGTTCCTGCAACCGGTCGAGCACACCGAGGCCGCCCGCAAGGCGCTCGGGCCGGGCCCGCTGCTCATCCCGCACCAGGCCCTGGTCATCGACCCCGACCCCGGCACGGCCAGGGAGCGGATGCGGGCCGTCTCGCGCATGGGGCCGCGCGACGTCGAGACCCCGTACACGGCGAACTACCGCAGGCTCGGCTACGGCGACGAGGACCTGGCGGGCGACCGCAGCGACCGGCTCGTGGACGCCACCCTCGCCTGGGGCGACGAGGAGGCGGTCGGCCGCCGGCTGCGCGCGCACCTGGACGCGGGGGCCGACCACGTCCTGCTGCATCCGCTGGCCGGTGACCTGCCCTCCGCCGTCGACACCCTCGAACGGCTCGCGCCGCACCTAGCGATGAGAGGGCAGGCCGCGTTCCGCCCGTAGTCCGGCGCAGGTCTCGCGGATGATGTCCAGGACTTCCTCGACCCGGTCCCGGTGGGTGCGGTGGCTGACGACGCAGATCCGGATCATGTACCGGCCGCCGATCCGCGTGCTGGACAGCAGGGCGCGGCGGCGGGCCGTCACCCGGCTCAGCAGCTCGGCGTTGAACGCGTCGGCGTCGCCGTGCTCAGGCACCCAGCGGAAGGCGACGGCGGTCAGGCTGGGCCGCCACGGCACCTCGAAGCCCAGCTCCAGCAGCCTCTCGTAGGCCAGCTCCGCCAGGTCCAGCTTCTCGTCCAGGGCCTCGCGGAAGGCGCCCAGCCCGTACAGCTTGATCGGCAGCCACAACCGCAGGCCACGGAACTCGCGGGTCAGCTCGGGCGAGTACTCGGTGAAGTTGGGGATGTCCTCCTCCTCGCTGAGATCCTGCAGGTACTCGGCGCCCACGTGGTGGGCCTGGCGCAGCCGCGAGCCGTCGCGCACCAGCAGCGCCCCGGTCCCGTACGGCAGGAACATGGCCTTGTGCGGGTCGATCGTGATCGAGTCGGCCAGCTCGATGCCGCGCAGCCGCGACCGGCCGCGCTCGGTGAGCTGGAACGGGCCGCCGTAGGCGGCGTCCACGTGGAACCACGCGCCCGCGTCGCGGGCGGCGGCGGCCAGGCCGGGGAGCGGGTCCACGGCTCCGGTGTTCGTGGTTCCGGCGCTGCCGATCACGAGGAAGGGCCACAGCCCGGCCCGCCGGTCGTCCTCGATCATCCTGCGCAGGGCGTGCGGGTCCATCGTCAGCTCCGGCCCGGCCGGGACGACGCGGACGTGCCCGCGCGGGAGGCCGGCCAGCAGGGCGGCCTTGGCGCAGGAGGCGTGGGTCTGGGCGGTGACGTAGGCGGTGCCGCCGAGGAAGTCCTCGCCGAGCAGGGTGGAGCGGGCGGTGACGATGGCCGAGAAGTTGGCCATCGAGCCGCCGGAGGTGAGGATGCCGCGCGCCTGCCCCGGATAGCCGAACAGGTCGCAGAGCCAGCGGACGGCGGTGGCCTCGATCTGGGCGCAGGCGGGGGCGAGCTGCCAGACGGTGACGTACTTGTTGAGTGCGGCGATGAGGAAGTCGGCGAGCGCCGCCGCGTACAGGCCGCCGCCCGGCACGTAGGCGAGGTAGCCGGGCCCCGCGCTGATGGCGCCGTTGCGGGCCGCCGCGTGCACGGTCTCCAGCAGGTCGGGTAACGCGCCGCCGTGCTCGGGCGCGGGCTCGCGCAGCGCGGCGGCCAGCCCGGCGGCGCCGTCGAGGTCGAAGGCGGGCAGCTCGGGCAGCTCGTCCAGGAAGCGCTGGACCAGGCCCAGCACGGCCTCCCCCATCTCGCGCGTCTGCGCGGGGCCGGGTTCGAAGGGGTACTGCTTGGCATCGGACATGCTGCGTATCTTCGCAGCGCACCGCCGCAAGTCAGGACTACGGTGGGTGTACGGGTGCGCACGCGTAGATATTGGACACGCCTTTACTCTGATTTGAGACTGTCGATAAGGTGGCTGGTCAAGATCTGTTGGACTCTCCGAGGTTGAGGTATGAACCCCAAGAAGCTCGCATCCGTCCTGCTCGGCTCCGCTGCCCTCGCGGCGCTGTCGCTCGCCCCGGCGACGGCCGCCTCCGCACAGACCGGCGCGGCCACGGCGGCGGTCGAGCGTGACAGCGTCCGGTGCTCCAAGCCCAGCGGCCAGTGGGCCAACTTCTCCTGGGGGCAGGGCAACACCAGCGCGACCATCTACTTCAACAACCACTGCAGCCACCGGCTGAGCGTCAGGATCACGTTCGTGCGCAAGGGCACGGTCGGGAACAAGGCCGCCAAGTACCGGTGCATGACGGTCAACGCGAAGACCAAGGGCAAGAAGAAGTTCTACGCCGCCGTCTACGAGCCGGCCTCGGTGACCCGGGTGTCGAGCTGCGGCTGACCAGGCACTGACCCGCCGCCCCGCGCGGGTGGCGGGTCAGGCGCGGGCGCCGCCGTCCACCGGCAGCACGGCGCCCGTCACGTAGGAGGCGCGGTCGCTGAGCAGCCAGGCGGCGGCCTGCGCGATCTCCTCCGGGTCGGCGGCGCGCCGCAGCGGCACGGACGCCGAGATCCGCTCGAGGAGTCCTGGCGAGTGCTCGGCCCAGGTGCGGATCATCTCGGTCAGCGTGCCACCGGGGGCGATCGCGTTCACGCGGATCCCCTCCGGCCCGTACGTGAGGGCCGCCGACTCCGTGAGACTGTTCACGGCCCGCTTCATCGCCCCGTAGGCGGGCAGCTCCGGGTTGCCCCGCAGGCTGCCGACGCTGGAGTTGTTGACGATGGCCCCCGTTCCCGCGGTCGCCCGGATGGCCGCGACCTCGGCGGACATGGCCAGCCAAGGCCCCCTGAGGTTCACCGCGTAGAGGTGGTCGAAGTCGGCCTGGCTCACCTCGTCCACCGCGCCGGGCGGCGTGATGGCCGCCCCGTTGTTGAACGCCACGTCGAGCCGCCCGTACAGCTCCACGACGCGATCGACGGCGGCGCGCACGGAGGCCGGGTCGGCCAGGTCGCACACCACGTGGTCGGCGGTGCCGCCCGCCGCGCGGACCTCCTGCGTCACCTCCTTCAACTGCTCCTCGGTACGGGCCGCGAGCAGCACCCTGGCCCCCTCCCTGGCGAACAGCCGCGCCGCGGCGGCCCCGATGCCGCGCCCGGCCCCGGTGATGAACGCGACCTTGCCCGCCAGCAGGCCCGTGGACGTGTCCTTCGTGTCGATGTGCATGCCGACGAGCCTGCGGCAGCGCACGAAGCGCATCCAGGTACCACCAGTACATGCCTCACCTGGGCGAACTCGTGCAAGCTGGAGGTATGGACCGAAAGGAACTGGCCGCCTTCCTCCGCAGCAGGCGCGAGCGGATCACCCCCGCGGACGTGGGGCTGCCCGCCGGGCCGCGCCGCCGTATACCAGGGCTGCGCCGGGAGGAGGCGGCGCAGCTCGCCTTCATCTCGACCGAGTACTACACGCGGCTGGAGCAGGCCCGCGCGCCGCGCCCGTCCCACGAGGTGCTGGCGGGGCTGGCGCGGGCCCTGCGCCTGTCGGACGCCGAGCGCGACCACCTCCACCACCTGGCCGGCGCGCCGCCCGCACCCGCGCCCGGGCCGTCGCGCGAGGTCCGCCAGAGCATCCTCGACCTGCTGCGGCGGCTGCCGCAGGCCGCCGCGATCGTGACGTCCGCGGCGGTCGAGGTGATCGCCTGGAACGACCTGGCGGCCGCCCTCATGGAGGACTTCTCCGCCGTGCCGCGGCGCGACCGCAACCTGGTGCGCCGCGCCTTCCTCGGGCCCGACCCGGGAGGACGGCGGCTGTTCGGGGTGTCGGACCTGGACGAGTTCCGCCGCGGGTCGGCCCGCCGCCTGCGCGCCGTCGCCGCCCGCTACCCCGCCGACCCGGAGGTGGCGGAGCTGGTGCGCGAGCTGCGCGAGGGGAGCCCCGCGTTCGCCCGGCTGTGGGAGTCGCACGACGTGGCCGCCGCGCCGGTGATG
The DNA here is from genome assembly GCF_039531895.1 of Nonomuraea monospora. Taxonomy (NCBI): domain Bacteria; kingdom Bacillati; phylum Actinomycetota; class Actinomycetes; order Streptosporangiales; family Streptosporangiaceae; genus Nonomuraea; species Nonomuraea monospora. The sequence goes on along the minus strand of NZ_BAAAQX010000033.1, from coordinate 118,423 downwards.
ACCAAGACGTTCCAGCATCCGCTGGTCGGGCCGGTCACCGTCAACTGCGACGTCCTCGACCTCGCCGATCGGGACCAGCAGGTCGTCATCTACACCGCCGTACCCGGCTCGCCGTCCGAGCAGGCCCTGCGCCTGCTGTCGGTGATCGGGACGCAACGCATGGACGTGCCGACCTGAACCCCTGAGAGCGCCTGCTGCTCGTCCTCCGCCGTGCTGTTGAATGGCCGACCGGGCGGATCACCGCTCAGGCAGGAGCCCCACGTCGGACACCGGCCCGAGGTGGCCGAGCTTGTCGGGGTTGGCCACCGAGTGGATCGCCTGGATCACGCCGTCGGCGATCTCAAGCCCGACCACGCTGGCCACGCGCCCCTCCGCGTCGTACATGACGGCGCCCGGCCGGCCGTTGACCCAGGCCGGCCGGTAGGAGACGCCGAGCTTGGCGACCCGGCGCAGCCCGGCGACGAGCAGCCGCGCGACGCGCTGCGGATCGGTGGCAGGACGCCCGAGCGCCTGCACCTTGCCGCCGCCGTCGCCGTGGAAGACCACGTCGGGCGAGAGCATGCCGAGCAGCGCGTCCATGTCACCACCGGCGGCGGCGTCGAAGAACCGGCGGGCCAGCTCCTCGCCGCGCGCCCGCCGCGCCGGTGGCGGGGCGCTGTCGTGCGCCTGCCCGCCGGCGGCGACGCGCTGCCTGGCGCGGGCGAAGATCTGCCGGCAGTTGACCTCGGTCTTGCCGGTGATCCTGGCCACGTCCTGGTAGTCGTAGCCGAACACCTCGCGCAGCATGAACACGGCCCGCTCCACCGGCGACAGCGACTCCAGCAGCACCAGGAACGCCATCGACAGCGAGTCGGCCAGCTCGGCGTGCTCGGCCGGCCCCGGCTCGCCGGCCGGTGCGACGACGGGCTCGGGCAGCCAGTCACCCACGTACGTCTCCCTCCGCACCCGCGCCGACCTCAGATGGTCGATGCCCAGCCGCGTCACCGCCGTGGCCAGGTACGCCTTCTGATCGGCGATCTCGGTGCCCGCCTGGCGGGCCTTGGTCAGGCCGAGGAACGCGTCCTGCACGAGGTCCTCGGCATCGCCCACGGTTCCCGTCATCCCGTACGCGATGGAGAACAACAGCGGCCGGTACGTGCTCGCCGCCATCTCGTCCGCAGGCATCGGCATCTCTCCCGTCAACGTGACTGATCAGCAGGTCACCAGGCTACGGGGCCGAGCCGGTCGACGAAGATGCCGCTCGGCCCGTCGGCGTCGAGGGTCGCGAGCCTGACGATCGAGTCGGTGCCCTCGGTGACGGTCAGCTCGCCGGTGTGGTTGTTCATGTCCGTGGCGGCGAACTTGCGGTTGGCGACCTCGCCGGGGGTGGCGAGGTTGAACTTGACGTGCGGCAGCGCCTGCGCGTACCTGACGGTGATCATGTTGAGGGCGGTCTTGGACGAGCTGTAGGCGAGCTCGTGGAACTTCGAGGCGGCCTGCCCGGGGTCGGTGACGACGGAGAAGGCGCCGACGGCGCTGGACACCATCACCACCCGCGGGTTGGCGGCCTCCTGCAGCAGGGGCAGGAAGGCGTGGGTGACCCTGATGGGCCCGTACACGTTGGTGTCGTAGACGGCGTGGATCTCCTCGACCGTCGCCTCGGCGGGCGTGACGCCCCTGCCGGGCGCGCCCGCGTTGTTGATCAGCACGTCCAGGCTGCCGGTGTGCTCGCGGACGAGCCTCGCCGCGGCCTCCACCGACTCGTCCGAGGTCACGTCCAGTGGGACCATGATCACCCGCACGCCCTCGGCGGCCAGCTTGTCCGCTGCCGCCTGGCCGCGGGCTTCGTCGCGCGAGCCGAGGAAGACCGTCCAGCCGAGCTGCCCGAGCCGCCGCGCCGCCTCGAGCCCGAGCCCCTTGTTGCCTCCGGTGATCAGCACCGTTGTGTTCGTCATGCCCTCTCAAGACGGGGTACCTGCCGCGCCTGTGACACGGTGTGAGCGACGTCACAACCCTCGGGCGCCACGCTTTGGAAACGCTTCCGCTTCCTGACCTCCTTCGTGATCTCATCATGCCTGCTCTTACTCAGGAAGGCCAGGAAAACCGCGGAAAGTCCGCAGGCGCACTCTTGACCATGTCATGTAACCGTTTTATCTTCATGAACATTCTGTTTCGGCTCCGCACCGCAGAGAGGCGCAACACGTGAGCATGACGCGGGTCCGTGGGACGACGACCAGTCCGCCGATCGCGGAGGCGCGGGCCCCGTCCCATCGCAGGAGTCCGCTGCGGCGCATTCGTGCCGATCGCGTGCTGCTCCTCATCGCGGTGCCCGGCCTGGTGTACTTCCTGGTCTTCCACTACGGCGCGCTGTTCGGCAACGCGCTGGCGTTCATGGACTACGTACCGTTCCTCGGCATCCCGGGCAGCGAGTGGGTGGGCCTGGCGCACTTCGAGCGCATGCTCACCGACCCCGAGTTCTGGAACGCGGTGCGCAACACCCTCACGATCGCCGTCCTGCAACTCGTCTTCTTCTTCCCGGCCCCGCTGGCGCTGGCGCTGCTGCTGCACAGCATCGTCGGCGACACCGTCCGCACGTTCGTGCAGAGCGTGGTCTACCTGCCGCACTTCCTGTCCTGGGTGATCGTGCTGGCGCTGTTCCAGCAGATGCTCGGCGGCGCGGGCGTGGTCAACGGCTGGCTGTCCGACCTGGGCGCGGGCCCGATCTCGATCATCGGCAACCCGGACGCGTACGGGCCGCTCGTGGTCGCCCAGCTCGTCTGGAAGGAGTGCGGCTGGGCCACGATCATCTTCCTGGCCGCGCTGTCGCAGGTGGACGAGCAGCAGTACGAGGCCGCCGCCATCGACGGCGCGAGCTGGGGACGGCGGCTGTGGCACGTCACCCTGCCCGCCATCCGCCCGGTCATCGTGCTGCTGCTGGTGCTGCGCCTCGGCGAGTTCCTGTCGATCGGCTTCGAGCAGTTCTTCCTGCAGCGCCAGTCGGTCGGCCCGGAGACCGGCGAGGTGCTGGAGACGTTCGTCTACGTCACCGCCTTCGCCGGCGGCGACTTCGGCTACGCCGCGGCCGTCGGCCTGTTCAAGGGCGCGATCGGGATCGTGCTCATCTACACCGCCAACAAGGTCGCGCACCGGCTCGGCGAGCAGGGGGTCTACAAGGCATGAGCACCACCCGAGCGCCCGCCTGGATGGGCCGCCCCACCCTCGCCGTCCGCGCGCTCAAAGCGGTTGCGCTGAGCGTCGTCGTGCTGCTGGTCGTCTTCCCGCTGTGGACGGTGCTGGCCACCAGCCTGGCCAGCCCGCAGAACGTCATCGACAACGGCGGCTGGGTCATCTGGCCCACCGCGTTCTCCTTCGACGCCTACGCCGACATCCTGGCCGGCGGCATCATCACCCGCGCCCTGCTCATCAGCGCCGGCGTCACCCTCATCGGCACCGCGCTCAGCCTGGCCTGCACGATCGCGCTGGCGTACACGCTGAGCAGGCCCAAGGTCTACGGCGGCAAGCCGATGCTGCTGCTGGTGCTGTTCACGTTCCTGTTCCCGCCCGGGATGGTGCCGCTGTTCCTGGTCGTGCAGAGCGCGGGGCTGGTCGACAGTTACGCGGCGCTGATCCTGCCGTTCCTGGTCAACGTGTTCAACCTGGTCGTGATGCGCGGCTTCTTCCAGTCGATCCCGCAGGAGCTGATCGACGCCGCCCGCATGGACGGGGCGGGTGAGCTGGCGATCCTGCGCAAGGTCGTGCTGCCGCTGTCGAAGGCGGTGATCGCGGTGATCGGCCTGTTCTACGCGGTCTCGTACTGGAACCGCTTCTTCGAGGCGATCATCTACCTCAACGACCAGAGCATGTGGCCGATCGGCACCGTGCTGCGCCAGTACGTCACCGGCGGCGCGGCCCTGTCGGAGACGTCCGGCGAGCTGGCCATGAGCTCGCCGCAGTCGGTGCAGATGGCCGTGGTCATCCTGGCCACGCTGCCGATCGTGTGCGTCTACCCGTTCCTGCAGCGCTACTTCGCCAAGGGCGTGCTCACCGGCGCGCTCAAGGCCTGAACACCCCCCACCAGAAGGAATCCTCGTGATGGACAACACCCTGGATCGCCGTGCCCTGTTCAGGGGCGCTCTCGGCGTCGCCGCCGCGTCGCTGCTGACCGCCTGCGGCGGCGGGAGCCCGTCGGGCGGCGGCGTCTCCAACGCGGGCAAGCAGCTCGTGCCCTGGCCGGCGTACGTGCCGTTCGCCGGTCCGAAGCCGGACGCCCCCGGCGACGACACCGGCGTCCAGCCCCTTTACCTGAAATATCCGGAAACGCTGGTGCAGTCGGTGAACGACACGGTCGGCGACGGCTCGAAGGTCACCGCGCTGGTCGTCACCTACGGCCCGCCGCCCACGCCCGTCGCGCAGAACCGCTACTGGCAGGCGATCAACAAGGCGCTCAACGTCGACCTCCAGGTCACGGTGGTGCCCGACCCGGAGTACGGCCAGAAGATGACCACCCTGATGGCCTCGGGCAGCGACCTGCCGGACATCATCATGTTCACCAACCTCGCGCTGCCGCACTCCCTGGAGTTCATCCAGGCCCGCTGCGCCGACCTGTCGGAGTTCATCGGCGGCGACGCCGTCAAGCAGTATCCGAACCTGGCCAACATCCCCGCCTACGCCTGGAAGGGCATGGGCCGCGTCAGCGGCAAGCTCTACGGCGTCCCGCTGGAACGCCCCACCCCGGCCAACAGCCTGTTCGTCAACCGCACCGCCATGGACGAGGCGGGCATCCCCAAGACCTGGACCACCGAGCAGTACCTGGAGGCGATGAAGGAGCTGAGCGCCGCCCGCAAGTGGGGGCTCGGCTGGTACAAGACGCTCTTCGGCGGGCTCGGCGCCGTCACCTACCACGCCGGCTCGCTCGGCGCCCCCAACACCTGGTCACTGGCGGACGGCCGGTTCACCACCACCCTCGCCACCCCGCAGTTCGAGCAGGCTCTGGACGTGATGCGCAAGCTGGCCGAGGCCAAGTCGGTGCACCCGGACAGCCTCACGGTCAGCTCCACCGACATGCAGACCTACTTCCACAACGGCACCGTCGCCTCCGTCCAGGACGGCTTCGGCTCCATGTCGCCCACCACACTGACCAAGATCAACGACCGGTTCGAGCTCGACCTCGGCCACCCGTACGGGCCGGACGCCACCCCCTGGCAGGGCCCCGGCATGTTCGGCTACGTCACCTTCAAGAAGGCCGCCCCCGAGCGGATCAAGATGCTGCTGCGCATCAGCGACTACCTCAGCGCCCCGTTCGGCACCAAGGAGTACGAGCTGGCCAACTACGGCGTCGAGGGCGTGCACTTCACCAAGGACGGCGACGGCATCAAGACCCTCGACCTGTTCCAGACCGAGAACAACAACACGCTGCCGTTCCGCTACCTCGGCGCCGCGCCGTCCGTCCTCTACCTGCCCGGGCACCCGCGGACGGCGCAGGCCACCTACGACTGGCAGAAGGCCACGCTGCCCAGAAGCGTCGCCAACCCGGCCAACGGGCTGCGCTCGGCCACCTCGGTGAGCAAGGGGGCGGCGATGAACCAGATCATGGGCGACGGCATCGCCGCGGTCGTCTTCGGGCGCAAGCCGCTGTCGGCGTGGAAGGACATCGTCACCCAGTGGCGGAACGCGGGCGGGGACCAGGTGGCGCGGGAGCTGGCAGAGGAGCACGCGGCCACGCAGTGAGGAGGGTGGTGCCCGCACCCTGCGTCAGGGTCAACCGCTGCTCGGCCCTCCGCCGTCGTTCTTCTTCCGCGCGCTGTAGGCGGCGCCGAAGGCCACCCCCAGGGCGAGGCCGAGCGAGATGCCGATGGCGAGGTTGTCCAGGGCGAGCCCGAAGACGACGCCGAACAGCAGGCCGAGGCTGATCCCGAAGCCGAGCCCAGCGCCCGAAGACCTTCTCTTATCCGTCATCGCATCTCTCCCAGGGGGACGTGAGCTGATGCCACTCACCAAACCTTATGCTGCCGGCTCGGCCGGGCGGCGGGAGAAACCGCGGGTGCCCGGCACCAGGGCCGCGGCGGCGGGGGCGACGAAGCACACCAGCGCGCACCCGGCCAGGACCGGCCGCCAGCCGAACGCGTCGATGGCCGGGGCGAGGAAGGCCAGGCCGACGGGGGCCAGGCCGTAGGAGATGAGGAAGTCGAGCGAGGAGACGCGGGCGAGCAGGCGGGGCTCCACCTCGCGCTGGGTGGCGGTGAACCAGGGCACGTTGAACAGCTCGATGCCCAGCCCGGCCACCGCGTAGGCGGCGAACACGGCGGCCGGGTGCACGGGGAGGAGGAGGCTGAGGGGGGCGAAACCGTACAGGGCCAGGCCTGCCAGGGCGGTCCAGCCCTGCGCTCTCGGTTTCCACCGGGCCACGAGCACCGCTCCGGCCAGGGCGCCGAGGGTGTAGGCGGTGAGGGCCGCCGCCAGTACGGCTTCTGTGCCGTAGCGGTCGCGGCTGACCAGCGGGAGTGCCACGCCGGTGGCTGAGTAGCCGGTGAAGATGACGGCGGCCAGCGCTGCGAGACCGGCGAGGAACCAGGGGTGGCGGCGGGCCTCCCTCATGCCTTCACCGAACTCCGCCACCAGCCGCACCCGTCCGGGCGCGCGGGTGGGGGCGGAAGGAGGGCCGGACGCGAGGGCGGGCGCAGGCGCAGGGGCGGCGGCGGAGGCGGGGGCGGGGGCGGGGGGGGGGGGGGGGGCGCCGGGGGGTGGGAGGAGGGCGGCGAGCAGCCACAGCAGGGCGGTGCCGATCAGGAGCGCCCAGGTGTCCAGGACGACCGCCAGCAGCGCGGTGCCCGCAGGCGCGACCAGGGTGGTGACGCGGACGGCGAAGGTGATGGCCGCGTTGGCCTGCCGCCGCCGCCCGTCCTCCACCACCTCGGCCGTGAGCGCCTGGAAGGCGGGCCGGCACGCCCCCTGCCCCGCCCCGACGACCACCGCCGCCACCGCCATGACCAGGACGGACCCACCGAGCCCGAGAGCGATGCCCGGGGTGGCGACGGCGGCGGCCAGCCCCGCCCACAGCACCACGCCCCGCCGCGAGTACCGATCGGCCAGCACCCCGCTGATCGGCACCGCGATTAGGAACCCGGCGGTGCGGGCGGCCAGCACGACGCCCAGCCCGCCCGCAGTGAGCGTCCGGTCCAGGACGGCGAGCCCGAGCACGAACGGCAACGCCCACGTGGCCAGCCCCGATGCGGTGGTGCCGCACCACAACCGGACGAACCGCCGGTCAAGGAGCACCGGCCCGCTCACGCGTCCAGCTCGCGCAGATAAGCCGCGAACCCTTCCAGCCCGTCGACGTTGCGCGGCCCGCTGATCCCCTCGTTGTAGTCGAGCACATAGAAACGATCGTTGACCACGGCCGGCAACTTGGCGGTGGTGGGAAACTCCTTCAGGAACTTGATCTTCTCTTCGGCGGGCTTGTCCCCGTAGTCCAGGATGATGATCACCTCGGGCTTGGCCTGAACGACGGCCTCCCAGGTCACCTCGCTCCACCGCGCGTCCAGCTCCCCGAAGATGTTGCGCCCGCCCGCGAACCGGATGATGTCGTTCGGCGGCACCTGACGGCCCGCGGTGAACGGCTTGTCGGTCCCCGAGTCGTACAGGAACACGGGCACCGGCTCCCCCTGGGGAGCCTGGGCCCGCACGGCCTCGACGCGCTTGCGGTACCCCTCGACGAGGGTGCGCGCCCGCTCCTCCACGCCGAAGATCCGGCCGAGCCGTTCGAGGTCGGTGTAGAGGGCGTCGAAGGGCGTGACGCGTTCGGGGTGGCCGGGGTAGTTGAAGCACGACTCGGTGTGCATGAAGCTCTGGATCTTCAGCCCGTCCAGGATGGCGGGGGTGATGCCGCGCTGGTCGCTGAAGCCGGAGCGCCAGCCGGCGACGACGAGATCGGCCTTGGCGTCCACGACCAGCTCCCGGTTGAGCAGGTCGTCGCTGAGGAACTTGACCTTGGCGTACTCGCTCGCCCACGGCGACTCCGTGACGGGCGGGTTGGCGGGCGGCATGACGTAGCCGTGGACGTGCTCGGTGAGGCCGAGGGCGAACAGCTTGTCGGCGCTGCCGCCCTCGTAGGCGACGGCGCGCCGCGGGGTGGTGTACTCGATGTCCTGTCCGCACCGTTTGACGGTGACCGTGCGCGCGGCGGCGGCGCCGTCCTCCACCTGCGCGCCGCAGCCGGCGATCAGGAGCAGGCCCGCCAGGAGCGCGGCGGAGGCAGGTGTGTTCACGCGGGGTTTCCTTCCGTGGTGGTGGCGGCGCCGAGGTCGTAGAGCACCTGCGGGACGCCGGTGAGGGGATGCCGGACGACGCTGGCCTCGACGCCGAACACCTCGCGCAGGAGCTGTTCGGTGAGGACGTCGGCGGGCGGGCCTGAGGCGACGAGCGTCCCGTGGGAGAGGACGGCGAGCCGGTCGCAGGCGGAGGCGGCGAGGTTGAGGTCGTGCAGGGTGACGAGCACGCCGGGCCCCGGCTCCCTGAGCATGGACAGCAGCCGGATCTGGTGGTGCAGGTCGAGGTGGTTGGTCGGCTCGTCGAGCACCAGCAGCCGCGGCTCCTGGACGAGCGCCCTGGCCACCAGGACGCGCTGGCGTTCCCCGCCGGACAGCGACAGCACGCCGCGCCCCGCCAGGTGCAGCACCTCCATCCGGGCCATGGCCTGGTGGCACAGGTCGCGTTCGCGGGCGCTGAGCGCCTGGTTGCCGCGCAGGTGGGGGGCGCGGCCGAGGGCGACGACCTCCTCGACGGTGAAGTCGAGGTCGGCCCGTCCCTCCTGGGTGAGTGCGGCGATGACGCGGGCGCTGTCGCGCAGCGGCATCCGCGACAGCTCCTGCCCGTCGATCCAGACGGCGCCGCCCGAGGGCCGCAACGCCCGGTACACGCATCGCAGGGCCGTCGTCTTGCCCGACCCGTTGGGCCCGATCAGGCCGACGACCTGCCGTTCCGCCACGTCCAGTGCGAGGTCTCTGACGATGGCGGCGCCGTCGATGGTCGCCGACAGCTCGTCCAGCACGAGCAGGCTGCTCATCAGCGTCCGCCGAACAGGTAGCCGCGGCGGCGCAGCAGCACGACGAAGACCGGCACGCCCACCAGCGCGGTGATCACGCCGAGCGGCAGCTCGCGCGGCGCCACCAGGGTCCTGGCCACCAGGTCGGCCCACACCATGAAGATGGCCCCGGCCAGCGGCGCGACGGTGAGGACGCGGACGTGCGCGGCGCCCGTCCACAACCGCACCAGGTGCGGCATGACCAGCCCGACGAACCCGATCGCGCCGCTGACCGCGACCATCGCGCCGGTCGCCAGCGACGTCAGGACGAACAGGCCGCGCCGCAGCCTGACCGTGTCCACGCCGAGGCTCACCGAGGTCTCGTCGCCGAGGGCGAGCACGTCCAGGCTGCGCGCGTGACGGCGCAGCACCACGACGGTGGCGGCGGTGACGGCCGCGACGACGGGCAGCGCGCCCCAGGTCGCCGCGCCGAAGCCGCCCATCGACCAGAACAGCACCGTGCTCGTCGACTCGCCGTCCGGGACGAAGTACACGATCAGGCTCATCACGGCCTGGAAGCCGAACGCCATGGCCACCCCGGTGAGCACCAGCCGCAGCGGCGTCAGGCCGCCGGCGCCGCGCGAGGCCAGGTAGACCAGGGCGGACACGAGCAGCGCCCCCAGGAACGCGCCGGCCGACACCGCGTAGACGCCCAGCGCGGTGAGCGTGCCCGTGACGCCGACCAGCACCGCCCCGGCCGACGCGCCCGACGACACGCCCAGCACGTACGGGTCGGCCAGCGCGTTGCGCACCATGGCCTGGATCGCCACGCCGACCACGCTCAGCCCCGCCCCCACCAGGACCGCCAGCAGCACGCGCGGCGTGCGCACCTGCCAGATGATCTGGTACGCCGTGACCTCGTCGGCCGTGATGGAGCCGCCGGTCACGGCCGCCCACAGGAAGCGCAGCGTCTCCCCCGGCGGCACGGCGGCGGCGCCCAGCCCGATCGCCAGCAGCACCGACACCGCGAGGACGCCGGTGAGGAGGGCGACGGTCACGGGCATCGCGAAGGTGGCGGTGGGTGGGGACTCTGACTGCGTTCTCAAGGACACTCCAGAAAACGAGAATCATTTTCGGAGCAAGACCGTACCATCACAAATCACCACGATCTCCCCAGGGCGGCATGATGACCGTTATCGTTTCGCCTCCGCCGTCCTGTACGCGGTGACGGAGCCTCATTGGCCAGGGCGTGAGCTGGTGATCCGCTCAGCGCGACAGGACGCGGCAGAGCGCGTCGAGCGCGGGCCCGTAGGCGTGGTCGGGCGGCGTGGCGTACCCGACGACCAGGCCGTCTTCGGCGGGCATGACGGCGGCCGGGTGGCGGTAGCCGGCCAGGCCCTCCACGGCGATCGACCGCCGGGCCGCGGCCTGGACGGTGGCGCGTTCGGTGCCGGGCGGCAGGCGCAGCACCGCGTGCAGCCCGGCGGCGATGCCGGTGGTGGCGACGTGCGGGGCGCGGGCGGCGAGGGTGGTGACGAGGCGGTCGCGGCGGGCCCGGTACCGCTGGCGCATGCGGCGGACGTGCCGGTCGTAGTGGCCGGAGTCGACGAAGTCCGCGAGCGTGAGCTGGTCCGTCACGCCGGCCCAGGCCTCCCGTTCGCCCTTGGCGGCCAGGACGGGGGCGATGAGGTGCTCGGGCAGCACCATCCAGCCGATGCGCAGCGCCGGTGAGATGCTCTTGCTGGCCGAGCCGAGGTAGACGACCCGCTCGGGGTCGAGGCCCTGCACCGCGCCCACCGGCTCGCGGTCGTAGCGGAACTCGCCGTCGTAGTCGTCCTCCAGGATCAGTCCGCCGCAGGAGCGCGCCCAGTCCACCGCGGCGGCGCGCCGCTCGGGGTGCAGGGGCCCGCCGGTGGGGAACTGGTGTGCCGGGGTGAGCAGCGCCGTCCTGACGCCCTTGAGTCCCGCCAGTTCGGTGGTGCGGGCGCCGTGCTCGTCGAGCGTGAGCGGCACCGTACGGACGGAGGCCGCCGCCAGGACGGCGCGGTGGAAGGCGAGCCCGTAGGACTCGACGGCGAGGGGGCCGCGCAGCACCCGCTCGCCGAAGAGCAGCCGCAGCGCGTGCGCGAACCCGGAGCAGATCACGATCCGGTCGGGCGTGGTGCGCACGCCGCGGGCGCGCGCCAGGTACTCGGCCAGCGCGCGGCGCAGCTCGGGACGTCCTTGCGGGTCGCCGGGGCCGAAGGCCTCGCTGGGTGCGCCGTTCAGCGCGCGGCGGGCGGCGGCCAGCCAGGCCGCGCGGGGGAAGGAGGCGGCGTCGGGCCTGCCCTGCCGCAGGTCGTGCAGGGGCGGGGCCGGGCGCGCGGGCACCTTCCCCGGTACGCGCGGCTGCCGGGCGGGCTCGGCCCTGGACGCCACCCGGGTGCCCGACCCCTGCCTGGCGACCAGCCAGCCCTCGGCGACCAGCTCGGCGTAGGCGTCGGCGACGGTGTTGCGGGCCAGGCCGAGGTCGGCGGCGAGTGAGCGGTAGGGCGGCAGCCGGGTGCCGGGGGCCAGCCGCCCGTCCCGTACGGCGTCGCGCAGCGCGCGGGTGAGCACGGCGCGGCGGCTGCCGGGGCCTGTCAGCTCCAGGTGCAGGTCACTGCCGAGCCGCTCCGCCAAATTGACCCACTCAATTGCCACGACAATGCACCCTATATCCGGTCTTTTCTGGCAATAGCGTGGGGTGCATGAACGCTATGAACGCCTTGCGCACCGCCGTCCGCGGCCCCGTCCTGCTGCCTGGAGACCCCGGCTTCGACGCCGCGCACCGCCCCTGGAACCTGGCCGTCGCACAACCGGTGGCGGCCGTGGTCGAGGCGGCCGACGCCGACGACGTCAGCGCCCTCGTCCGTCACGCCGGTGCGGCCGGGCTGAGCGTCGCCGTCCAGCCGAACGGGCACGGCGCGTCCGGCAGCGCCGCGGGCACGATCCTGCTGCGCACCGGCCGGTTGGACACCTTGGAGATCGACCCGGTGGCCCGCCGTGCGCGGGTCGGTGCGGGCGTGGCGTCCGGCCGCGTCCAGGCCGCCGCCGCCCGGCACGGCCTGACGGGGCTGCCGGGCAGCTCCCCCGTCGTCAGCGTGGCGGGCGTGGCGCTCGGCGGGGGGCTGAGCTGGTTCGGGCGCGCGCACGGGTGGGTCGCGGACGCGGTCACCGCCCTGGACGTGGTGGACGCCGAAGGCCGCGCCCGGCGCGTCACCGCGGACTCCGACCCCGACCTGTTCTGGGCGCTGCGCGGCGGAGGCGGGGACTTCGCCGTCGTCACCGCGCTGGAGCTGACCCTGCACCCGGCGCCGCACCTGTTCGGCGGGCGGGTCCTGTGGGCGGGCTCGCACGCGGAGGAGGTGCTGGACGCCTACCGGCGGATCACCGCCGACGCGCCCGACGAGCTGACGGTCTGGCTGGACCTGCTGCACTTCCCCGGCTCCGCGCCCATGGTCGCCGTGGACGCCACCTACCTCGGTCCGTCGGACGCCGCCCGCGACCTGCTGGCGCCGCTCGACCGCCTGGCCCGGCCACTGTCCGACACCCTTGGCGTCATGCCGGTCTCCGAGCTCGGCGCCATCACCGCCGAGCCCACCGACCCCGGGCCTGGCCTGTCCCGCGCCGAACTGCTCACCGTCCTGGACGACGCGGCGGCCAAGTCCCTGCTCGCCGACCCGATCGCGCCGCTGCTCAGCGTCCAGGTGCGGCATCTGGGGGGCGCGTTCACCCGCCCGTCCGACACGCCGCAGGGGGCGCTGACGGAGCCGTACGCGCTCTACATGTTCGGCATCCCCGCCGACGCGGAGACGGCCGCGGCGGTCGCCGCCCGGCAGCGCGACCTCGCCTCGGCGCTGCCCGTCAGCGGGCGCAAGCCGTACACCTTCCTCGGGCCGGACGAGAGCGCCGCCGACGCCTTCTCCCCCGACGCCCTCGCCCGGCTCCGCCGCATCAAGCGGCACCACGACCCGCACGGCGTCCTCCGCGCCAACTTCCCCGTCTGAGGCCCGTTCGGACCGGGTCTGGTTCGGTGGGCCGGGGGCCGGTTCGGTGGACCGGGGATAATCACCCGTATGCGGTTCGGGATCCTCGGTGACACCAGGGCGTGGCGCGACGACGGGGCCGACGTGCCGCTGGGCGGGCCCGCCCGCCGCGCCCTCCTGGCGCTGCTGCTGGTACGGCCGGGGGCCGTCGTGCCCGCCGAACGGCTCGCCGCCGAACTCGGGCCCGCGGGCGTGCCGTCGGCGCATGCGCTGCAGTCGCAGGTGTCCCGGCTGCGTGCCTGCTTGGGGGCGGAGGCTTCGATCGAGCGGGCCGGCGCCGGGTACCGGCTCGTGGTCGCCGACGATGACGTGGACGCCTGCCGGTTCGAACGGCTCGCCGCCGAAGGGCGGGCCGCGCTGGGCTCCGGTGATGTCCGGCGGGCTGTGACGGTGCTGACGGCGGCGCTGGCGTTGTGGCGGGGGGCCGCGCTGGCCGAACTGCCGGAAAGTGAGATGGCGCGGGCCGCGGCCGTGCGGCTGGAGGAGCTGCGGGTCGGCGCGCTGGAGGACCGGATCGAGGCGCAACTGCTGCTCGGCGAGCATCGCACGAGCGTTCCCGAGCCGCGGCTCGACGAGCACCATGCGGTCGTGCCAGAGCTGCGGCTCGACGAGCACCGTGCGGTCGTGCCTGAGCTGCGGGAGCTGGTCGAACGGCATCCGCTACGAGAGCGTCCGGCGGGGCTGCTCATGCGAGCGCTGTCGGCGGGCGGCGAGCGAGCCGAGGCCCTGATGGTCTTCGAGGAGACCAGGCGGCGACTGGCCGAGGAACTGGGCACCGACCCATCAGCCGAACTGGCACAGCTACACCGAGAACTGCTGAACACCCCGTCGTCACCGGCGCCCTCCCAACTCACCTCATTCGTCGGCCGCGACGACGAAATGGCGGAGATCACCGAACTCCTGCGAGTGGCACGGCTGGTCACACTGACCGGACCAGGCGGCGTCGGCAAGACCCGCCTGTCCGTCGAGCTCGCCGCCACCGCCGACGGCGAGGTGTGCTTCGCGGAGCTGGCCTCCCTGCGCGACGGCACCGGCCTCACACAAACACTCCTGAACGCGCTCGGCCTCCGCCAGAACGGGCTGCAACTCGCCGACGGCCCCCGGACACCACTCGATCGCCTCGTCTCAGCGCTGTCGGACCGCCCGCTCCTCCTCGTCCTCGACAACTGCGAGCACCTCGTGGACGACGTCGCCGCCCTGGTGGCCCGCCTCCTGGCGACCGGCCCGCGACTGCGCGTCCTGGCCACCAGCCGCGAACCGCTCGGCATCATCGGCGAGCACATCCGGCAGGTCCGCCCGCTGAACGGCGAAGCGGCGGCCCGGCTGTTCACCGACCGCGCCCGCGCCGCCCGGCGCGGCTTCATACCCGACCCCACGCTCATCCGGCGGATCTGCGCGGCCCTCGACGACCTCCCGCTGGCCATCGAACTGGCCGCGGCCCGACTGCGCACCCTTTCCCTCGACGACCTGGCCGTCCGTCTGGACGACCTGCTCAGCGTCACCGCCCGCGGCAACCGCACCCCCGACCAACGGCACCGGACGCTGCGGTCGGTGGTGGCCTGGAGCTGGGCCCTGCTGTCGGCCGGCGAGCAACGCGCCGCCCGCCGCTTCACGGTCTTCGCGGGCGGCGCCACGGCCGGTGCGGCGGTGCGGGTGTGCGGCACCGATGAGGAGACGTTGGAGTCGCTGGTGGACAAGTCGCTGCTGGAGGCGGTGGGTGGCGGGCGCCTGCGCATGCTGGAGACGATCCGCGCGTACGGCGCCGAACGACTCAACGCGCCAGACGAACGGCCCGAAGCAGCGCACGCACGACTCGACGTAGCACACGCACGGCACGACGCGGCGAGCGAGCGTGAGGCCGTCCGGCGGGCCCATGCCCAGTACTTCCTCGACCTGGCGCGGACCGCCGACCCGTGGCTGCGGCGGGCCGAGCAGCTCGACTGGCTGCCGATCCTCATCTCCGAACACGACAACCTGATGGCGGCACTGCGCCGGTCAGTGGCGGCGCGGGACGTGGAGACGGCGCTGCGCCTGATCGGGGCGATCTCGACGTACCTGTGGATCCGCGGCGTGTCAGCCTCGGCAGCACCGCACGCCATCACCCTGCTCGACACGATCGGCGACACGCCCCCACCCGTCCTGGGCGAGGAGTACGCGACATGCGTGCTCGTCGCCGCCTCCACCATCGCCGGCCGCCCAGCCTGGCAGCGACATCGCGCGGCGGCGGGCGAGGCGCTGGCCACCGCATGGCCCGGTGACCAGCCCGGCAAGTACCCGGCGGCCCTGCTGCTGTGGATCATGCACAATGCGAGCGAAGCGGAGCCGCACGACGCGTACGAGCTGGTCGCCGCCCAGCGCGACAACCCGGAGCCGTGGGCCCGCGCGACCTCCCTGTACGTGACAGGCTTCGGCCACCTCGGCGAAAAGGAACCCGGCCCGGCCGAACACGCCTTCCACCTGGCCGCCGACGGGTACCGCGCACTCGGCGACCGCTGGGGCACCGCGCTGGCCCTCGACGTCCTGGCGGGCCTCGCGGCCGGGCGCGGCGACCGTACGCGGGCCGTCGAGCTGACCGACGAAGCCCTCGCGCTCACCGACGAGCTAGGCGCCCTGGAGGACAGCGCCGACCTGCTGGTCAACCGGGGCGATCACCTCGCCGCCGACGACCCTGAGGCCGCGGGCGCCGACTACGCCAGGGCGGCCGGTCTGGCCCGTCGTGCCGGCAGCCCTGCCGGGCTGTCCGCCGCCCTGCGCGGGCTCGGTGACCTCGCTCTTCTGCGGGGCGAGCTGGGTAAGGCCGAGCGGTTGTACACCGACGCGCTGGAACGCATCGACCCGCACTGGGTGAAGAGCGTCGGCAACCGGGTTCGTACGCTGGCCGGGCTGGGCCGCGTCGCCGAGGCGCGGGGGGATCATGTCACGGCCCGCGCCCGATACCGGCAGAGCGCCGCCTCCGCGTCCGCGATCGGCGCTTCCGTTCCCGACGCGCTGCGCCTCCTCGGCCTGCCGGAGCCGCTCGTAGAGGCCGTCCTCTCGTGAAGACGTCACAGAGGCAGCGCGTACAGAGACGGCCCACACAGACACACCCAAAATGCACGGGCGGTGAGCGCGCGGTGAGGCCGCGGTGAGCAGCGCCCGCCAAGCTCCACCCCATGACGACCCGCACCATCCTGATCTCCGGCGCCTCCATTGCAGGCCCCGCCCTCGCCTACTGGCTGCACCGCTACGGCTTCCAGCCCACGATCGTCGAACGCGCCCCCGCCCTCCGCGACGGCGGTTACGCGGTCGACTTCCGCGGCCAGGCGCACCTGACGGTGCTGCGCCGCATGGGCATCCTGCCCGCCGTGGAACGCGCCCGCACCGGCACCGGCTCCACCTGGTACGTCAACAGCGCGGGCAAGCCCCAGGCCGAACTCCCGGCCGACCTGTTCGCCGGGGATGTCGAGATCCTCCGCGGCGACCTGTCCCGCATCCTCTACGACGCCACCAAGCAGAACACCGAGTACGTGTTCGGCGACTCCATCACCTCACTCACCGAGGACGCCGACGGGGTGCACGTCACCTTCGAACGTTCCGCGCCCCGCCGCTTCGACCTGCTCGTCGGCGCCGACGGCCTGCACTCCAACACCCGCCGCCTGGCGTTCGGCCCCGAGGACCGGTACGTCAGGCACCTCGGCGTCTACTGCGCGATCTTCACCACCGCGAACCACCTCGGCCTCGACCACACCGGCCACGCCTACCGCACCGGCGGCAAGCTCGTCGCGATGTACAGCGCCCGCGGCAACACCGAGGCCAGGGCCACCTTCTACTTCGGCTCGCCGCTGCTGGACCTGGATCGCCGTGACGCGGCCCGCCAGCAGGACATCCTCGCCGAGCAGTTCACCGGCAACGGCTGGGAGAGCGACCGGCTGCTGGGCGAGATGTGGCACGCGCCCGACTTCTACTTCGACTCGGTCGGCCAGGTCGCCATGGACTCCTGGACGCGCGGCCGGGTCGCGCTGCTCGGCGACGCCGCGTACTGTCCCTCGTCGCTGTCGGGGATGGGGACGGGGCTGGCGGTGGTGGGCGCGTACGTGCTGGCGGGCGAGCTGGCCGCGGCCGGCGGCGACCACCGCGCCACCTTCGCCCGGTACGAGGAGGAGATGCGGGAGTACGCGGCGGGCTGCCGGAAGATGGGCGACGGGGTGGCCAAGCTGATGATCCCGCAGAGCCGGTTCGTGGCGGGGTTCCTCAACCGGTACTACCGGCTGCTGCCGTACCTGCCGGGCAAGAACCTGGCGGCGAACATGGCGCGCAGGACCGCCGAGAACATCACACTGCGCGACTACCGGCAGCTCACCGGGAGGTGACGCTCTTTCGCGCGAAGAGGACGGCCCCGGGGGCGCGTTCGTCGAGGCCGAGCAGCCACTGCGCCTCGACCGTGAACCCGGCCTCGCCCAGCCACGCCGCCACCTGTTCGGGCCGGCGACGGTGGACGTGCACCCGCATGGGGTGGCCGCCGTACCCCTGCGTCTTCAGGACGGACTCGTCGCCGGCGTGGAAGCCCACCAGCAGCGGTCCTCCTGGTCGGAGCACCCTGTGGAAGTGGCCGAGGACGGTGGGGATCGCGTCGTCGGGGACGTGGATCAGCGACCAGAACGCCAGCAGGGCGGCGACGGAGGCGTCCGGGAGGTCCAGGTCGGTCATCGAGCCCACCTCGAAGCGCAGGTGGGGGTGGTCGCGGCGGGCCACGTCGATCATCGCGGGGGACAGGTCGATGCCGAAGGCGTCCAGGCCCAGGTCGTGCAGGTGGGCCGTGACGTGGCCCGGCCCGCATCCCACGTCCGCCACCGGTCCTTCGCCGGTGGTGCGGACCAGGTCGGCGAACAGGGTCAGGGCCGCCTGGAGGTAGGGGCGTTCGCTCACCGCTCCGCGTAGCTGGTCGGCGTAGCTGAGGGCGACTGTGTCGTAGGAGGTCCGGGTGTCCTCCAGCCAGGTGTCCGCGTTCATGAGCCGCCACCTTAGTGCCGATCCGGCCGCATTGTCGGTGTCCGCCGCTGTGCTGCGCACGCGCCACACCCCCACGCGAACGCGAACCACCCGCGGCGTAATCTGTCGTGGTCCCGTTGATCCCCCGCCTTGAGGAGCCCGTTGTGGAGGACGTCACAAGCCGACACCGGATACTGGCCGTACTCGCAAGCCGGGCCACCGAGGCGAGCCGCCCGGGGAAGAGGAACGACGGCCACCGGGTGGCGCTGGCGATCGAGGGCGGCGGGATGCGCGGCACCGTGTCGGCGGGCATGGCGCTGGCGATCCAGCAGCTCGGCCTGCTGCCGCTGTTCGACGCCGTCTACGGCGCCTCGGCCGGGGCGATCTCGGGTGCGTGGTTGCTGAGCACCCGCCCGGAGGGGCTGCGGGGCTGGACGGATCCGGTGTTCGCCAGGGCGTTGATCCGCCGCGGCAACGTGTTGCGCGCCCGTCCCGTGGTGGACGTGCGGGGCCTGATCGAGACGGTCTACGTCCGGGAGTTCCCGCTGGACTTCGCCTCGGTGCTGGCGGCCCCGATCGAGTTCCACCCGCTGGCCACGGACGTGCTGACGGGCGAGTCGGTGGATCTGCACGCGGCGCTGACCGACGAGCGTGCCCTGCGGCTGGCGCTGCGGGCGAGCGCCGCGTTGCCGATGCTGGCCGGCCCGCCGGTGGCGATCGGCGACCGGCTGCTGTACGACGCGGGGGTGGCCGAGTCGATCCCGTTCCGGCAGGCGCTGCGCGACGGCGCCACGCACGTGCTCGTGCTGCGTTCCCGCCGTTCGGTCGACAGGGCTTCCGCGCGTACGTCGCCGTCGCTTGGGGCGCGTCTCCTCACGGGCGTCGGCCTGCGCCGTCACACCCTGGCTCTGCGGACGGCGTTCCTGTCGCGGGACGCCCGGCTGGCGGCCGACGACCGGCTCCTGGACGAGCACGACCTGGACGGGCCGTCGCTGAGCGGCGGCCCGGCGGTCCTGTCGATCCGGCCGCCGGACACCTCGCCGGCGATCAGCCGCCTGGAGAGCGACGCGGCGCTGCTGCACACCGCCTTCGAGGTGGGTCACGCCGCCGCGACGGCGGTGCTGAAGGACGTTCCCGCCCATTGAAACTAGAGCAATTCTTTAGAAAGATGCTCTGCCATGGGCTCTGTGCTGGTGGTGACCGGCGGGAACCGCGGCATCGGGCGTGCGGTGTGCGAGCGGCTGGCGGATGACGGGCACCGGGTGCTGCTGGTGGCGCGTGACGCGGAGCGCGGGCGGCAGGCCGCGGCGGGCATCCGGGGGGACGTCGAGTTCGTGGCGGGTGATCTGGCCACGACCGCGTCGGTGCGGCGGCTGGCCGAGGAGCTGCGGGCCAGGTGCCCGCGGGTGGACGTGCTGGTGCACAACGCGGGCCTCTGGCCGGGCCGCCGCGTCCTGACGAGTGACGGGGTGGAGGAGTCGTTCGCGGTCAACCGCACGTCCGCCGGGGCGGACTTCTCGTCCTTGCGTACGTACGCGGACACGAAGCTGTGCAACCTGCTGACCGTGCCGCTGTTCGCCGAGCGGTGGCGGGAGGCGGGCGTCACGATCGACGCCGTGCACCCGGGCGTGATCCGCACCGGGCTCGGCGACCGCGGCGGGCCCGCCGGGTGGCTGCTCAAGGCCGTCAAGCGCAAGTGGGCGACGGTCGAGGAGGGCGCGGGGCCGGTGGTGGCGCTGGCAGGCGGCACCGGTACCGGACGTTACTTCGACCAACTCGAGGAGGTCCCCTTGCGGGGGCCCGCGCTGGACGGCGAGCTGGCGCGGCGCGTCTGGGACGAGGCCGAGGCGCTGACGGCGACCCGATGACCCGGCACAAGCGCAGCGAGGAGACGGTCACGAAGCTGCTCGACACCGCCCTCGCCATCTACCCTGACGATTTCACGCTCCGGGCCCTGACCACGCGCAGCGGCGTCAGCATGGGCAGCGTGTACCACCACTTCGGCAGCCTGGAGGGGCTGGCGGCCGCCCTCTACAGCCGGTGCATGGGCGCGCTGCTCGACACGCTGACGTCCGCCGTCGAGGACGCCGCCGACGCCCGCGACGGCGTGCGCCGCGCGGTGACCGCCTACCTGGGCTTCACGGCCGAACACCCCGACCAGGCCCGCTTCATCCACGCGGCGCCGTACGCGATCGACCTCGGCCCGTACGCCGAGCGCATCGCGGCCGGCAAGGCGCCGCGGCTGGAGCGGCTGAACGGCTGGATACTCGGGCACATGGACGGCGGCGCGGTCGCCCGGCTGCCCGTGGCGCAGGTGGAGATGCTGCTCGTCGGGCCGGTGGCCGAGGTGACCAGACGCTGGCTGGCCGGGGCGCCGGAGATCGACCTGGCAGAGGCGGCGCGGGTTCTGCCCGACCGCGTGTGGCGATCACTGCGCGCCTGATTATTCAGGCCTCGTGCATTGATCGGGACGATGTCGAGCACAAACAATTGTCGCCGAGCCGGTACTTCTACATAGAGCGGAATTAACCGCCTTCCTATCGTGAGAATCAATCTCACGGGAAAGGAAGGAATCATGCGGAAGCTTCTCGCAGGCGGCGTGCTGGCTGCCTCGTTGGCCCTTAGCGGTCTCGCCACCGCGGCTCCTGCCCAGGCCAGCGTGGCCACGGACGCCACCACGGCCAGCGCGTCCATGAAGTGCCCGAGCGGCTACTACTGGCACAAGCACTGGTACAAGAAGTACTACAAGCCGGGCCACTGGTGGAAGGGGCACTACCACAAGAAGGGCCACTACCACTACTACTACAAGTGGCACTGCCACAAGAAGCACTGATCACTGAAAGGGCCCGCCGGCATTCCCGCCGGCGGGCTTTTTCGCGTTCATGAAAAACCAAGGATCGTGGGAGGCCACTCTCAGAATCGGTCAGCAGAGTGTCTGGCGTGGGGCCGCCTCGGGGGCTGAACGAAGAGATTCGGCCAGGTCGGTCCCGGATTGGAAGGTCGTATCATGCGCTTCTCCAAGCCCCTCGTCGTGACCCTCGCCAGTGTGGCCCTGCTCACCGCGCCCCTGTCGGGGGCGGCGCTCGCCGACTCCGCCAAGCCGCAGCCTGCGGCGACGGCCCAGGCGCCGCAGCCGGGCGACCGCTCGACGCAGCTCACGGACCGCAAGAGCGGCAAGCAGGACGTCCGGAAGCAGGATGACCGGAACTCCAAGGCGCGGGCCGAAAGCAAGAAGCGGAAGAGCGACGTCGCGGGGATCGCCGCCTCGAAGGTCGCCAAGGTTTCCGCGTCCGTCTCGCCGGGGCGGGTGCGGGCCGGGGCATCATACACGGTGAGCATCGTCGCCAGCGGCGGCTCCTCGGCGACGGTGACCAGCCCTGAGGGGAAGAGCTACCGGGTGTCGCTGTCCGGTGGGCGTGGCTCCAAGACGCTGAGTGTGCCGGCCGGTGCCAAGGCCGGGAGCAAGACGGTGACCGTGAAGGTGGGCAACAAGGTGGACACCGCTTCGTTCACCGTGGTCCGTGGCAAGTAGGTGAGATGGGCTGGGCCGGGGGCTCCCGGCCCAGCCCTGTCAGGACGTGCGGTCGTCGGCCAGGTGCTGGACCCAGGTGGACAGGCCCTGCATGAGGACGTCGAGCTCCTTGCGCAGGGCCTCGTTCTCCTCGCGCAGCTCGATGTTCTCCTCGCGCAGTGCGGTGTTGTCGGCGCGCAGCTCGGCGTTCTGCATGCGGAGCGCGGTGAGCTGCGGGTCCGGGACGGCGGGGTGAGGGTCCGGGACGGCGGGGTGGGGGTTGGGGAGCTGGGCGCGCGGGATGGTGGTCTCGGCTTCGGGCGCGGGGGGTGCGGGGGGTGCGGGGTGCGGGTGCTGGTCCTCCGTGCGGCTGTCCCAGGCGGGGGTGGACGGGCGGAACGCGTCCCGCCACGGCCCCAGCTCCTCGTGCCCGATCCGGACGGGAGCAGGCGGCCAGACCTGCGTCACAGGCGGCTCCTCAGGCGGCACTGACATGGTGGGCGACTCGGGGGTGGGCGGCCAGGCGGGCGTGTTCGAGGACGCCGCTGCCACGACGGCCGGGACCAGCACCGGCGCGGGCCCAGTGGCGGGCCCAGTGACGGGCCCAGTGACGGGCCCAGTGACGGGCGCAGTGGCGGGCTCGGCGGCAGGCCTCGCGGCGGGCCCAATCGCGGGCCCAATTGCGGGCCCCAGCGCGGGCTCGGGGGCGGGCTCGGGGGCGGGTTCCATCGCGGGCTCGGGCGCGCGCCTCTGCTTGGGGAGGGTGAGTGTCACCAGGGCCGCCACCACGGCAACCCCGCACCCCACCAGCAACGCCGTCCGGAACCCCCACTCCGACGGCACCGCCCGCCCGCCCAGCGTCACCGTCATCTGCGACAGAACCACACCCACCACAGCCGCCGAGACAGAAGTCCCGATGGACCGCATCAACGTGTTGAAGCTGTTGGCCGAAGCGGTCTCGCTCTGCGGCACAGCCCCCATGATGAGCGCGGGCATGGCCCCGTACGCCAGCCCGACCCCGATGTTGCCGATGCTGCTGGCCACCATGAGCCCCCAGGCCCACCCCATCAGCCCGAACGCGGCCCCGTACCCCAGAGCGATGATCAGCGCGCCGACGAACAGGCTCGTCCTGGCCCCCCGGGCGGCCGAGAGGCGGGCGCCCAGGGAGGAGACGGCCATCATCATCAGCCCCGACGGCGCCAGCCACAGCCCCGCCGCGAGCATCGACTGGCCGAGGCCGTAGCCGGTGGCCTCGGGTAGCTGGAGGACCTGGATGACGACGAGCGACTGCGCGTACATGGCGAAGCCGACGAGGACGGAGGCGAGGTTGGTGAGCAGGACCTGGGGGCGGGCGGTGGTGCGCAGGTCCACCAGCGGGTCGCGGGCGCGCAGTTGCCACAGGCCCCACAGCAGTGCCACGACGACGGCCGCGCCGAGCAGCCCGAGGGTGGTGCCGCTCCCCCAGCCCCAGTCGGCGCCCTTGGAGACGCCCAGCAGCAGGCAGACGAGGACGATGCCGAGGCCGATGGCGCCGAGGATGTCGAGGCGGCCGTGGCCGCGGGCGGGGGTGGCGGGGACGAGCAGCCAGATGAGCACGGCGACCAGGACGCTGAGGACGCCGGAGCCCCAGAAGAGCATCCGCCAGTCGGCGTACTCGGCGACGGCCGCGGAGATCGGCAGGCCGAGTGCGCCGCCGATGCCCATGGACGAGCTCATCAGCGCGATGGCCGAGCCGACGCGTTGCGGGGGCAGGAGGTCGCGCAGCGCGCTGACGCCGAGGGGGATCATGCCGACGCCCAGCCCTTGGAGGCCGCGGCCGGCGATCATCGGGATCAGCGATCCGGCGAGGGCGCACACCACCGATCCGGCGATCAGCGGCACGGAGCAGGCGAGCATCATGCGGCGCTTGCCGTACAGGTCGCCGAGTTTGCCGACGACCGGGGTGGCGACGGCGCCGACCAGCAGAGTGGCGGTGATCACCCAGGAGGTGTCGGCCGCACTGGCGTGGAGCAGCCGGGGCAGCTCGCCGACCAGCGGCACCACCAGGGTCTGCATGAGGGAGCCGACGATGCCGGCGACGGCGAGCACGCTGACGATGCCGCCGCCAGAGCGCGAGGTAGGCGCGGAGTGCACGTTATGTCCCCTTATTGCCCGTTAAGTCCGTTTGGACTATACAAGCGTGTGCAGAGTGCACATCCCTGGGGTTGCCGATGGCGTGCTAGGCTGCCGCTCGTTCGGTGTTGGATCTCGGATGAGAGGGAGGTGAGGTTTGATGACCGCGGTGAAGACCGCTGCCCTGTGCAGCGCCCGGACATTCCTCACGTCCCGGGCCCCGGTCTGACCCTTCTCCCCTCCTCGCGGTAGCCCCTCAAGGGCGCGAGGCTGGTGGCCGCGTCTCGTCGGGGCCCCTTCCCGCAAGGTGTCTCACGTTGTCCGACCATTTCACGCGTCCTTCCGACGCCGGGCTGTCCCGGTACGGCTGGACGGAATCACTCGACCACGCCTTCGCAGAACACCGCGACGCCGGGCTCGTACCGGCCCGGATCGCCCGGGTCGATCGCGGCCTGTGCGACGCGATCACCGGGACGGGCCCGGTGCGGGCCGCGCTCGCGGTGCCGCACGCGTCCGACCCGATCTCGATGCCCTGCGCGGGCGACTGGGCGGCGCTGTGCCCCGGCCGCGAGCCGCGGCTGGTGGCGCTGCTGCCCCGGCACAGCACGATCGTGCGCTCGTCGGCGTCGCGCACCTCCCACGGGCAGGTGCTCGCCGCCAACGTCGACACCGTCGTCATCGCCGTCTCCCTGGCCGCTCCGCTCGACCCGGCCCGGCTGGAGCGGCTGCTGGCCATCGCCTGGGAGAGCGGCGCCCAGCCGCTCATCGTCCTGACCAAGGCCGACCTGGCGACCGACGCCGACGCCGTACGAGAGGAGGCGGGCGAGCTGGCGCCGGGCGTGGACGTCCTGGTCACCAGCGTCACCACCGGCCAGAACGTCGACGTCCTGACGGCGCTGCTGGGCGGCACCACCGTCCTGCTCGGGTCCTCGGGCGCGGGCAAGTCCAGCCTCGGCAACGCGCTGCTCGGGGACGAGCGGCTGGCCACCGGCGAGGTACGCGCCCAGGACGGCAAGGGCCGCCACACCACCGTCCGGCGCGAGCTGGTGCCCCTGCCCGGCGGGGGCGTGCTCATCGACACGCCCGGGTTGCGCGGCATCAGCCTGTACGACGCCGGCGACGGCCTGGAGCAGGTCTTCGCCGAGATCGAGGACCTGGCAGGGCGGTGCCGGTTCGGCGACTGCGCGCACGACACCGAGCCGGGCTGCGCCGTCCAGGCCGCCATCCAGGCGGGCGAGCTGCCCGAACGCCGCCTCGCCAGCTACCGCAAGCTGCTGCGCGAGAACGCGTGGGCGGCGGCGCGCACGGACGCCCGGGTGCGCGGCGAGCGCACCGAACACCAGAAGGCCATCACGCGCCACCTGCGCGCGACCTACCGATTCAGGGACAGGCAATCATGACGACCAGCACCGACACCGGCACCGGCACCTGGATCACCCGTCCTGAGACCCTGGCCGACCTCGCCGCCATCCGCGAGGTCAACCTGGCGGCCTTCCCCACCCCGCTGGAGGCCGACCTGGTCGAGGCGCTGCGTGCCGACCCGGCGGCGTGGCTGCCCGGCATGTCGTGGGTGGCGCAGCGGCCCGGCGGCCCGATCGCCGGGTTCGCGCTGTTCACGCGGTGCCACGTGGACGGGGCTCCGGCTCTCGCGCTGGGGCCGTGCGCCGTCCTCCCTGCGGCGCAGCGGCACGGGGCCGGTTCGGCGGCCATCCGCGCCGGGCTGGAGGAGGCCAGGCGGCAGGGCGAGAACCTCGTCCTGGTGCTCGGGCACGCCACCTACTATCCGCGCTTCGGGTTCGTGCCGGCCTCGCGGTACGGGATCCGGGCGCCGTTCGAGGTCGAGGACCCGTACATGATGGCCCTCGTCTTCGACGACACGCGGCCGGTGCCGTCGGGCACCATCCGCTACCCGGCGGCGTTCGGGGTCTGAAAGCGTCTGAAAGCGACTGACCCGTGAGGTGAGGGCGCCCTGCCCGGCAGGGCGCCCTCACCGCTCGTCGCGGAGGTCCTGCGGGCCGGAGGTGAGGAAGTCCTGCAGCTCGCGGTGCCGGAACTGGTAGGTGGCGCCGCTGACGCGCAGCAGCCGCGCCTCGCACGCCCAGTCGAGGAACGTCCACAGCCGCAGCGGCAGCAGCCCGCGCGTGGCGGCGACCGCCAGGCCGATCATGGTGCGGGTCCAGGCGACGGCGCCGAAGGCCAGGCCGAAGCTGACGCCGCCGATGAGCGCGCAGACCAGCGACTCCAGTACGTCCTGGTTCATCACGAACACCAGGAAGGCGGCGACCCCGCCGGTGAGGCCGAACGCCAGCCCGATCGTCGGGTTGCGGTGCAGCGCCTCGCGCGGGTGGGCCAGCTCGGCGTCCATGCTCCACCCGCCGGTGGCGATCCTGAAGGCGATCCCGAGCGCGACGGCCAGGACGAACGCCGCGCTCACCCCCGCGACCAGCTCGACGGGGCCGGCGTGCGCCAGCCGCAGCGGCGCCAGCCCGGTGAGGGCGCCGCAGAGCCCGAAGCCGAGCAGCGTGACGGGCTCGGCGCGGACCGCCTCGGAGACGGTCATGCGCTCGGCGCCGACGCGGCCTGCGGCGGTGAGCCCGATGACCGCGCCGAGCGTCAGCCCGCCCGTCCCGCCCGCGACGACGGCGAAGCCGGGCCCGAAGATCCGGCCCCCGGTCATGGCGAGCCCGGCCAGGCCGCCGAGCACCCCCACGGGGACGCCCGCCATCGCGCCGAGCAGCGCGCCCGCCAGCCGCCGCCGGGACGGGACGTTGGCCCGCCCGCCGGCCGCCGACGGCCACGACGACAGTGACAGGCCGGTCGCGATGCCCACCCAGGACGCCATGAGCGCCAGGGTCAGCATCTGCTCGGGGTGCAGCCCTGGGCCGAGGTCGCCGGGGCCGTCGACCGCGGAGCCCGTCCAGAAGGCCAGCATGGCGGTGATCGCCAGGAGCACGCAGCACAGGCAGTGCAGCGCCCGCACCAGCCGCCACCCGCCGACCGGCCACAGCAGGTGGGGGACGAGGTCGATGGCCGTCAGGCCGGGCGGCGGGCGTTCCGTCCCGCTGGTGCGGGCGGCCTGCCACCGCAGGTGGGCCGCCAGGTGCACGAGCCAGGCACGCACCTGGTCCGGCTGGTACGGGGTGCCGTGGGCGGCGCGCGGCGCCAGGCGGGTCGCGGCCGGGACGTAGGCCTCCAGCAGCCGCCGGGCGATCCGCTCCGCCCCGTCGTGCGGGTCGGCGTCCGGGTCCGCGCGCAGCAGCTCGGCCGGGTCCGAGCCGGACTCCACGGCGGTGACGGTCAGCAGCAGCCGCCACGGCGTGGCGAGCGCGGCGTGCACGGCCTTGCCCGCCGGGCCCGACAGCGCCGCGCGGATCGTGTCGCGGTGGACGGCGCGGGGGTGGCCGTCCGGCCAGCGGGCGCGCAGGTACGCGGCGATCTGGTCGTTGGTCAGGTCGTGCAGGTGGATCAGGGCGGCGTTGCCGAGCCCCGCCCCGGCGTCGCGCAGCTCGGCGTGGCGGTCGGCCCGGCAGGTCACGACGACGGCGCCGGGGCGGCGTCCGGACAGGTCGCTGTAGCGGTTGAGCTCCTCCAGCAGGCCGATCGCGCGGCGCGGGGCGCCGGGCGACGGGTCGGGGTCCAGCTCGTCGAGCCCATCCATCACCGGGAGGACGCGGCGGTCGCGCACCAGGCGCCGCGCGTCCCGGGACGGGAGCCCGTAGTCCTGGACGAGCTGGTCGGCGAGCCACGCCTCGAAAGGGCTGCCCAGGGTCCATCTGGCCGCGTTGAGCCGGACCGGGACCAGGCGCGGGCGCCCGGGGGGTTCGAGGAGTTGCAGGACCAGCTCGATGGCGAGGACCGTCTTGCCCGCGCCCGACTCGCCGACGACCATCAGGCGCTGGGGGCGCAGGGCGCCGAAGAAGCGGCCGATCGCCTGAAGGTCGTCCCCGTCCTGTCCGAAGGACACGGGCGCGATGTCGTAGCCGCCGAGCAGCCCCTTGCGCGCCCTGTCCTCCTCGCGGACCACCCGCCGGACCAGCAGCTCGATCGCGGGGTCCGGGTCGTGGCGGGCGGTCTCCTCCTCCCCTGCGCCGGGCGGGGGCGCGGCGGGCGCGGCCAGGCTCGTCCGCGCCGCCCGCCACCGCTCCAGCTCCCCGGGGATCAGCTCCGCCGGGTGGTCGCAGGACCGCAGGCAGGCCGTCACGAACGCCCTGACGAACTCCCACCTCGGCAGCCGGTCGCTCTGCCGCAGCACGTGCGAGGTGGTGCTCTTCGGCAGCGCGTCCACCATGGTCCCGTCCGAGGCGGCCACCTGCCCGCCGAGGGCTCGCAGCCTGCTCAGGGACGGATCCCCCGCCCACTGCCGCAGCCCGGCCAGCGCCTCGACGAACTCGGCCGCGTCACCGGCCTCCTCGGGGCCCGGCGGGCGGGAACGCTCCGCGTCCGTCACCGGCCCGCCCTCACCAGCGCCCACGTGAACCTCCCCCGGGCGCGCCGCAGCCGGCCTCCCCGGAGGCACACGCCCTCCAGCGTCTGCACATGGCGGGACTCCATCAGGAAGTTGCGCGCCTCGTCGGCCTCGACCAGCTCCCTGCCGACCGCGATGGGCACAAACCCGTGCCGGGGGATGTAGACCCACCGGCCCCGGTCCCAGTCGTAGGGGTCGAACCAGCGGTGCCGCACCGTGCCGGACACCCGCACCTCCCGCCCGTCCCTGGTCAGCACGAACGAGCCCTGCGAGCGCAGCAGGCTCATCCGGCTCACGTAGAACAGCTCGGTGCCGATGAACGCGTTGATCCGCGCGTCCCAGTGGTCGTGCAGCCAGGCCGAGTCGTGGTCGTCCAGCAGCGCGGCGCGCCGGGCGAGCTGCCGTTCGAAGCGGCGCTGGTTCTTGCGCTCGGCCTTCCTGATCACCTTGAACGAGCGCAGCCAGCGCGGCGACATCGTCCTGGACGCGCCGGCGCCGTCCATGAAGTGCTCCAGGAAGTCGGAGGCGATCGGGTGGTAGTCGCGGCCGCCATCGACGATCGAGCGGAACAGGCCGACCAGCTCCGGGACCGGCCTGCCCGTCCGGCGCCGTAGGCCTCGCAGGAACATGCTGGCTCTCCCCGTGGTGAGGTCGAGGGTCACGGACACGTCGGGCGGTACTCCTCCTGCTTGATGAGGCTCTCCCATTCCTGGCGGGTGAGTGAGCGGCCCGCGTTGGCGCAGGCGGCGCCCACGAGGTCGGCAGGCGTGCCGGCGTTCCACAGCCGGGCGGTGCCGTCGCCGGCCACGGTGGCGACGGCGGCGCCGTCGCGCTGGTAGGCGATCGCGTTCACCCCGCTGGTGTGGCCGGTCATCGGGGTGCCGAGCGGCCGGTAGGTGCGCAGGTCCCACAGCAGCACGTCGCCGCGCGCGGTGCCGGTGGCGAGGATCTCGCCGTCCGGGCTGAAGGCCAGCGCGGTGGACGCGTCGTCCTTCGCGATCAGGGCGACGCCGGCCGGGCGGTGGTTCGGCACGTCCCACAGCCGCACGGCGTCGTCGTCGGCGGTGAACGCGAGCGTCCGCCCGTCCGGGCTGAAGGCCAGGTCGTTGACGAGCCCGCCGGCCACGGCGGACGGGGTGCCCGCCGACTGGCGGCCGGTGGCCACGTCGAACAGCCGCACCCGCGCGTCGAAGCCCGCGCTGGCCACGAGGCGGCCGTCGGGGCTGATCGCCATCCCCGTGATGACGTCGGTGTGGTCGGCGAGCACGATGTGCGGCCCGAACCTGCGGCGGGCCGCGACGTCCCAGAACACGATGCCCTTCTCGTGCTGCACGGCGACGAACCTGCCGTCCGGGCTGAGCTCGGACACCCCCGACAGGGCGGCGTCGTGCGCCAGCACGCGGCGGCCCGCGACGTCCCACAGCCACAGGCCTTCGAGGCTGGACGACAGGAGGGTGCGCCCGTCGGGCAGGAACGCGAGCTGGGCCACGCCCCGGCGGGCGCCCTCGGGGGTGAGCGGGGGGCCGAGTGGCCGCTGGGTGGCCACGTCCCAGAGCTGGACGCCGGGGCCGCCGGGGACTCCGGTGGCCAGGACGCGGCCGTCGCGGCTGAGCGCGACGGCGGACTCGGCGCGCATCGGCCGGCCGATCTGCAGGTGGGTGCGCGGGTCGGCGAGCCGGATCACGCCGTCGTCGCCGGCGGCGGCCAGCAGGTTCCCGTCCGGGCTGAACGCGACCTGCTCGACGGCCATGCGGTTGTCGGCCAGGGCGACCACCTGCTGCCTGCTGGCGGTGTCCCACAGGACGGTGCGGCCGGTGCGGCCGGCGGTGGCGATGCGGGTGCCGTCGGGGCTGAAGGCGACGCTGTTGAAGCCGGTGTTCCTGTCCCTGATGACGGCGGTCTGCTTGCCCGTGGGCATGCTCCACAGGCGCAGGGTGTTGTCGTGGCTCAGGGTCGTCAGCGTGCCGCCGTCCGGGCTGAGCGCCAGGTCGAGGACGGTCTCCCGCTGCGCGGCGATCGGGGCGCCGCGCGGGCGGGACGTGGCCGTGTCCCACAGCCGCACGGCCTTGCCGGCGGCGACGGCCAGGGTGCCGCCGTCCCGGGTGAACAGCACGTCGTTGACGATGCTCCGCAAGTTCCTGTCGTGGTCGGGGCGGCCCATGGCGGGGCCGCGGGGGCGGCGGGTGGCCGTGTCCCACTGCCGGACGACGCCTCTGAAGTCGCCGGTCACGATGGTCCTGCCGTCCGGGGCGTACGCGAGCGCCGACACGACGTTCTCGTGCTTCAGCGGGGCGCCCACCTCGCGGCGGCTGGCCACGTCGTAGAAGCGGACGGTGCTCAGGCACGCCGTGGCCAGCGTGCGGCCGTCGGGGCTCAGGGCCAGCTCGACGCCCGAGCAGTCGAAGCGCGCGCGGGTGATCGGGGCGCCGAGCTGCCGCCGCGTCGCCGCGTCCCACAGGCGCGCCGTCCCGTCGTCGCCGCCCGTCACCACCGTCGAGCCGTCGGCGCTGAACGCCAGCGCCATGACGCCCCTGGTGTGCCCGGTGAGGCTGCCCCGTCCCGTACGGGTGGCCGCCGACAGCACCCGGTTGCGGGCCTCGTCCGTCTCCGCGATCTTCCAGGCCGCCACGGCCAGCAGCGACGACAGCGGCACGTCCCCGGTGACCTCGCTCTGCGCGGCGAGCTGGCGGGAGGTCGCCAGCCTGCGCTGCTGGCCGGCCTCGCCGGCCGCGTTGACGGCGGCGACGGCGCCGATGACGGCCACCACCGAGAGCACCGCCAGGCCGGAGACGGCGAGCCTGCGGCGGCGGCCGGCCCGCCTGGCCTCCCTGACGGAGGCCGCCAGGAAGGCCTCCGCGGTGGGGCCGGGCGGCGGGAAGCTGTCGGGGTCGCGGTCCCAGCGGGGGCGGCTGTCCTGGACGGCGAGCAGGCGGGCCCCCCGGTAGAGGAATGCCTGGTCGCGGTGGTTGTCGGACCACTGGGCGGCGGCGTCGAGCAGCCGGTCGTAGACGGACTGGGCGGCCAGGTCCGGTTCGAGCCACTGGCGCAGGGTGGGCCAGGCGGTCAGCAGGGCGTCGTGGGCGATCTCGACGGTGTCCTCGTGCAGGGTGAGCAGGCGCCGGTCGGCGAACGCGGACAGCAGCTCCTCCGACGGGGCGGAGGCCGCGGCGTGGATCTCCGTCAGGCGTGCGCCGCGCCGCGCCACCTGGCCGCCCGCCGTGATCAGGGTCAGCCTGCGGAAGATCCGCAGCGCGGCCTTGCGGTCCTGCGGCGACAGCCGGTCGAGCACCTCGTCGGCCGTGCGCCGCACCGAGTCGCGCACCCGGCCCGACTCCTCGTACCCGTGGACGGTGAGCATCCCGTCCACCCGCCGCTCCCACGTGTTGCGCAGCGCCTGGGAAAGCAGCGGCAGGGCGCCCGCCTGGAACCGGCCGCCCGCGTCCCTTCCCGCGCGCAGCTCGTCCAGGATGATCTCCACCAGGCCCGGCTCCAGGGTGAGCCCGGCAGCGGCGGCCGGCCCGGTGATGGCCAGCCGCAGGTCCGGCTCCGTCATCGGCTCGACGATCACCTGGCCGTCCTGGATGGCCTCGGCGAACTGCGGGTAGGCGGCGCAGCGGTCCCAGTAGTCCGCGCGCACCCCGATCACCACCGCGGCGCCGTCCGGGCCGTCGGCCAGCGCGTGCAGGGCCGCCACGAACGCCTGCCGCTCCCGCTCGCCGGGCACCAGCGTGAACAGCTCCTCGAACTGGTCGACCACCAGCAGCACCCGCTCGCCCGGCCGTCGCGGATCGTTCCCGTCCAGCGCCTGGGTGAGTGCGCGCGACGGGTCCGCCGTGGGGGTGATGAGCAGGCAGCGCCACTCCCGCGCCCCCGTCAGCGTCCCCCTGGCCACCTCGGGGAGCAGGCCGGCGCGTAACAGCGACGACTTGCCGACGCCGGAGGCGCCCGAGACGAGCAGGATCGAGCCGTGCCCGGTCAGGCGCTTGGCCAGGCGGTCGAGCAGGTCGCGCGAGGCGCGCGTGCGGCCGAAGAACAGCTCGGCCTCGCCCGTCTCGAACGGCGCCAGGCCTTGGTAGGGGCACACCTCGTCCGGATGGTCCCCCCGATCGCCCATGGCGGTCATTCTGACAAACGCGGCTTTCCCCATCAAACGAGTACCGTCCGATTTCGTCCAATGTCGTCCCGTCAGTGGCTGGAACGGCGCGAACGCGGTTCTGATGGACCTTGCTGTTCAGTTGATCGGGAGGGGACCGGCTTCGCGGGGGCGGGCCGGAGATCCTCAACGGGGGATGTCGGGGAGACACATTGCACTCAGCACGATCTGCCGTGCTCGGCACCGGGCGGAGCGCCGTCGGGGGCGCAGTCGGGGGCGGCCTCGGGGGCGCGGGCGGCGTCGGGGGCGCGGTCGCGAGCGGCGTCGGGGGCGCGGGCGGCGGGGCAGGTGCGACCGCGGGCGCGGGGGCGGGGGCGGAGTCGTCGTCGGGGGCGTTGCTGCGGGGGTGGCGTCAGCGGGCGTTGCTGACGCAGGAGCAGCTCGCCGAGCGGGCGGGGCTGAACGTCAGGACCGTGCGGAGGCTGGAGAGCGGCGGGCTCTGGCAGCCCCGTACCACGTCGGTCCTGCTTCTGGCGCAGGCGCTGGAGCTGGACGGGGAGGAGCGGGCGCTGCTGGCCTCCGTCGCGCGCGGTGTGACGGCCGCCGCCGGGAACGGCGAGCGGGCCGGGGAAGGTCCGCCGTGTGCGGCGGCGATCGTCCCCCGCCAGTTGCCCGCCGACGTCACGGCACTGGTCGGCCGGGGGCGCGAGCTGGCGATCCTGGAGGGGGACGGCGCGGGCACGGCCGCGATGGACGGCATGGCGCGGGTCGGCGGGACGACCATGATGGACGGTCTGGCCGGGATCGGCAGGACGACCATGATGGACGGTCTGGCCGGGATCGGCAGGACGGCGACCGTGGACGGCATGGCGGGGGTCGGCAAGACGGCGCTGGCCGTGCACGCCGCCCACCGGCTCGCGCACCGCTTCCCCGACGGGCAGCTCTTCGTGGACCTGCGCGGCCACTCCCCCGGCGCGGCCCCGGTCGAGCCGGGCGAGGCGCTGGCCCGCATGCTGCGCGCGCTCGGCGTCCCCTGCGACAGGATCCCCTGCCACCTCGACGACCGCACCGCGCTGTACCGGAGCGTGCTGGCCGAGCGCCGGGTCCTCGTCGTGCTGGACGACGCCGCCGACGACCACCAGGTGCACCCGCTGCTGCCCGCCGGGCCCGGCTGCCGGGTGATCGTCACCAGCCGGCGGCGGCTGAGCTGCCTGGGAGAGAGCCTGTCGCTGGACGTGCCGCCGGTGGCGGAGGCGGTGGCGCTGTTCATCAGGACGGCGGGGGTGGGGCGGGTGGCGGACGTGCCGCTGGACGTCCTGCGCGAGGTCGTCGAGCGGTGCGGGCGGCTGCCGCTGGCCGTGTGCGTGGCGGGGGCGCGGCTGCGGGCGCATGCCACCTGGAGCGCCCGGCAGCTGCTCGACCTGCTGGCGGTCGACCGGCTGGGCGAGCTGCGGGCCGGACGGCACGACGTGGCCGCCGCCCTGGACCTGTCCTACGCGGGGCTGGCTGCCGGGGAGCGGCGCGCGTACCGGATGCTGGGCGCTTTCGGGGCCGTCTTCGACGTCCATGAGGCCGCCGCCTCGCTGGGGACCACCGCCGCGCGTGCGGCGCGGCTGCTGGAGGGGCTCCTGGACGTGCACCTCCTGCGCGAGATCGCACCCGGCCGCTACCAACCCCACGACCTGGTACGCGACCACGCCGCCCGGACCTCGGCGGCGGGCGAGAGGTGACCGCTCAGGCCGCCGGAGGAGTGCGGCGGGCGGCAGGTGACCACCCAGGCCGCCAGAGGAGTGCGGTCGGCGCGAGGTGACCGTCCAGGCCGCCGGAGGGTGCGGCGGGCGGGAGGTGACCGCCCAGGCCGCCGGAGGAGTGCGGCCGGACGGTCACCGGCTCATCACGCGGGCGAGTCGCTCAGCACCTTCGCCTCTTCCTCCTCGATCCGCTGGTTCCACTCCCGCTTGGACGACTGCCAGCCGTCCTCGTCGCGCCCCAGCCGCCAGTAGCCGGAGATCGAGAGCTGCTCCATCGGCACGCCCCGCTCCACCCGCAGGTAGCGCCGCAGCTCCTTCACGAACGTCGCCTCGCCGTGCACGAACGCGTGCACCGTACCGTCCAGGAACTTGGCCTCCCGCACGGCCCGCACCAGCGCCTCGCCCACCGGGCCGCCCTGGCGGTGCAGCCACACGATCTCGGCCGCGCAGTCCGTCGGCAGCTCCTGCTCCTCGGCGGGGTCCTCCACCTCGACGAAGACCTTGGCGGTCGCGCCGGCGGGCAGCCGCTCCAGCGCGGCGGCGATGGCCGGCAGGGTGCTCTCGTCGCCGGCCAGCAGGTGCCAGTCGGCCTCGGCGCTGGGCGCGTAGGCGCCGCCGGGGCCCATGAATCGCATCACGTCACCCGGCTCGGCCTGCATCGCCCACGGCCCGGCCAGGCCCTGCGCGCCGTGGCAGACGAAGTCGATGGCCAGCTCCCGCGCCTGCGGGTCCCAGGAGCGGACGGTGTAGGTCCGCGTCGTGGGCCACTGCTCGCGGGGCAGCTCGGCGCGGATCACCCCCATGTCGAACGGCTCCGGGTACTCCACGCCTGGCACCGGGAACAGCAGTTTCACGTAGTGGTCGGTGAATTCACCCGCTTTGAACTCGGCGAGCCCCTCGCCGCCGAGCACCACGCGGATCATGTGGGGGGTGAGCTGCTCGGTGCGCAGCACCACAGAGGTGGTGCACCGAGGGGCACGCCTGGTCGATTCCGTCGCCATGGGACTCCTCCTCGCTAGATTAGGTAAGCCTAACTTAGCCGCCGACCGTCAAGTGCCCCTGCCATCTGCCCAGTTCCCAGGCGGCCCGCACACCGAGGCCGGTCCGGCGCTCGTCCGCAAACCCCTGGACGCGTCCGCGACCCGTTGCCTAGGCTCGGGGATCCAACGTGAGACTTCTGCCCGGTGAAGGAGCCCGGCGTGGGGCGCGCGTCCCCACTCCACGCCGGCGCTGGACGGTTCCAGGCGAGACCACGGGTCGGCACATCCGGACGCCGACGACCCCGGGTGGTTCGCCCCGCCGGGCGGCGAAAGGGACGCTTCATGTTTCCGGGGACCTATCGTGATCTCCTACGCACCCCTGGCGCCGCCGCCTTCTTCCTGACCGCCGCCGGCGGGCGGGTCGGCATCGCCATGACCAGCCTCGGCATCGTCTGGCTGGTGCAGCACAGGACCGGCTCCTACGGGGTGGCGGGGCTGGTGGCCGGCGGGTTCGCCGTCGCGGAGGCGGTGGCAGGGCCGCAGCTCGGACGGCTGATGGACCGCTACGGGCAGACCCGCGTACTGCCGCCCGCGCTCCTCGCCCACGCCGCGTCCGTGGTGGCGCTGCTGGTGGTGGTCGGGCCTGGGCGGGCGAACTGGGCGATGACGGTGGCGGGGGCGGCGGTGGGGGCGACCATACCGCAGCTCGGCGCACTGTCGGCGGCGCGGTGGTCGGCCCTGCTGCGGGGTGGGCGGTCAGGTGAGCTGCCTGCCGCCTTCGCGCTGGAGTCGATGGCCAACGGGATGGCTTATCTGGTCGGGCCGGTGCTGGTCAGCGCGGTGGGGGCCGGTGGGCGTCCGGCGGTCGGGTCGGTGGTGGCGGGTGGGCTGGTGGTGGCCGGTGGCCTCGCGTTCGCTGCCCAACACCGCACCGCCCCACCCCCACCCCCGGCCCCGTCCCACGGCGCGACGCCGACGCCCCATGCGACCGTGCCGCGTGAGGGGGCAGCGCGTGCGGAGGCGCCGCACGCAGAAGTACCGCGCACGCAGGCGCCGCGCACAGAAGTACCGCACGCGCAGGCGCCGCACGCAGAAGCACCGCGCACGCAGGCACCGCGCGCAGAAGTGGCGCACATGCGGGCGCGCGCAGACGCGATGCGCGCTGAAGCCGCGCAGGCGCAGGCCGCGCAGGCGCAGGCGGCGGTCGTCAGGGTTGGGGCGGAGCGGGCGGGGTGGTCGTTGTTGCGGCCCGGGTTCGTCGTGCTCGCCGCCCTCAACCTGGCCATCGGCGTGTTCTTCGGCGCCATGCAGGTCTCGGTGGCCGCCTTCGCGGTGGAGCAGGGCGTCCCCGGCGCCGCCGCCCCCTTGTACGCGGCGTCGAGCTGCGCAGGTCTGCTGGCAGGCTGGTTGTACGGCCTGCGCAGGTGGCGCGCGGAGCCGAGGGTGCAGCTGGCGGTGGGAACGGCGGCGCTGGCGCTGGCCTGCGTGCCGCTGCCGCTGGCGGGCTCGCTGCCGGGCATGGGCGTGGCGGTGGCGCTGACCGGGACGGCGATCCCGCCGATCCTGGTGATCGCGAGCGTGCTCACCGAGGCGACCGTACACCGCCACGTCCTGACGCAGGCGTTCACCTGGCTGAACTCGGCAAGCGCGGCGGGCTCGGCCATCGCGGCGGCGGCCTCGGGCCGGGCGGTGGACGCGTTCGGCGCGCACGGGGGCTTCGCGCTCGCCGCCGCGGCCACCGCCACGATGGCGGCGCTGGCCGTCCTGTACGCCTGCGCCCGCCCCACCAGGAAGCCGACCCGTCAGGACAAGTTCACCCCCTCGCCACCACGAACCCCTCGATCCACTCGTTGACGGTCACCCGCCGCTTGACGCGGACGAACCGCTCCCCGCTCTCCCTCCTGCGCAGGAAGCAGAACGCGCGTTCGTCTACGACCCTGGCACCGAGCGGGAACGCCTGGTGGAGATCGAGCGCGACTACCACAAGGTGCTCGACTGGTGCTGGCTGTACTTCAGCGACGATGCAGAGCATGCGGCTGGCCGCCGAGGCACTCGGGCTGGGCAACTGGATGCTCACGCACGGCGGCCCGTACCGGCCCGAGGTGGTCCGCGACATCGTCGGCAGCCCGGCGGTGCGGATCAGCGACTGAGCGGTGGCGGCGGCCGTGGCCTACTTCGACCACTGCGTCGAGCACTACGGCCAGTGCAGATCCGCGGGCACCTGGACGCCTGGCACTGACGCCGTGCCGGGGAACGCGCCGGCGACCCGTGGCTTGGGCTTGGGTGCTCACCGTCGGCAGCCGTTGATCATTTGGGCAGAACCTCTGCCGGGCGGCCGGCGTCTAACCCGCCGTGGATCCATTGCTGGCGGGCGACCCGCCTCGTATCGGCGGTTACTGGCTGGCGGGCCGGCTGGGCGCGGGCGGCCAGGGCGTCGTCTACGAGGCCTACGACGCGGCGGGGACCCGCGTAGCCGTGAAGGTGCTGCGCGCCGAGGCGCGTGACCGGTTCGCCAAGGAGGCGGAGGCGGCGCGCCGGGTGGCGTCGTTCTGCACGACCAAGGTGCTGGACGTCGAGCTGGGCGGCGACGCGCCGTACATCGTCAGCGAGTTCGTGCCGGGGCAGAGCCTGCGCCGGGCCGTACAGGGCGGGCGCAGGTTCACCGGCGACGACCTGCACAGGCTCGCGACCGCGGTGGCGACGGCGCTGACCGCCATCCACGACGCGGGCGTGATCCACCGCGATCTGAAGCCGGACAACGTGCTGCTCGGCCCCGACGGCCCGCGGGTGATCGACTTCGGCATCGCGCGGACCACCGACATGTCGCTGACCAGGACGGGAGAGGTGGCGGGCACGCCCAGCTACATGGCGCCCGAGGTGTTCACCGGGCAGCGGGCGGGCACCGCGGCGGACGTGTTCGCGTGGGGGGCGGTGCTGGTGTTCGCGGCGACGGGCGAGGACCCGTTCCGCGCCGACAACCTGGGCGGCGTCATGCACCGGGTGCTGTCGGCGCAGCCCGACCTGAGCATGCTGCCTGACCGGCTGGCCACGCTCGTCGCCGCGGCGCTGGAGAAGGACCCCGCCGCCCGCCCGTCCGCGCGTGACCTGCTGCTGGCGCTGGTGTCGGGCGACGGCGGGGACGTGCGCGGGCTGCTGGCGGCGGGCAGCCGTTCCGCCGCGGGCATGTACGTGCCGCAGACGGCCGACCCGGAGCTGGGCGCCATCGCCGAGGACGTCTACGCCTCCCTCCCCGCCGAGGAGCGCGATCTGGCGGCCGAGGTGTTCCTGCGCCTGGTCACCGTCACCGAGGACGGGCACGAGACGGTCCGCTGGGCGGCCGTCGAGGAGTTGACCGACGGCCGTCCCGAGATCCAGCACATCCTGGAGCGCTTCGCCTACCTGCTGACCCGGCGGGACGGCGCGGTCGCGCTCTCGCGCCCCGCGCTGCTGCGCGCCTGGCTGCGGCTACGCCTGTGGGTGGACGCCGACCGCGCCGGCCTGGCCACGCTCGCCCAGCTCTCCGCCGCCACCCGCCACTGGATCGAGCACGGCCGCAAGGACGGCGACCTGCTGCAGGGCAGCCGCCTGGAGCAGGTGCTGACCTGGGCCGCGGCGGGACGCACGCACGTCCGGCTGACCGGCGCCGAACGGTCCTTCCTGCACGCGGCGACGGCCCTGACCCGCAGGCGCACCAGGCGGCGGCGCACGGTCACGGTGGCGCTGGCCGGGCTGCTGGTGGTCTCGGCGGTGGCCGCCGGGGTGGCGTTCGTCCAGGCCAGGCGCGCCTCCGAGCAGGGCGAGGCCGTCGCCCGGCAGCGCGACCTGGCCGTCGGCCGGCAGGTCGCGGCCGAGGCGGACCGGCTGCGCACCACCGACCCGGTCGCGGCGATGCTGCTCAGCGTGACCGGCTGGCGGCTCGCGCCAGGCCCCGACACCCGGCGGAGCCTGATGGGCTCGCTGACCATGCCGGAGCGCGCGGCCTTCCGCGACCCCGCCGTCAAGGGCGTGACGGCGGCGGCCTCGGCCGTCTCCGGGCGGATCAGGGCCGTGGCCGGCGATGACGGGGTGCGCGTCTACGACGTGGCCGCCAGGCGGCAGCGCGCGTACTGGAAGTGGCCGGCCGGGTTCGCCTCGCTGCCGGGGACGGCGGCGCTCAGCCCGAGCGGCGCGACCCTCGTCGTGCTCAGCGAGAACACCATGTCCGCCTGGGACACGATGAGCGGCAGGAAGCTGCGCGAGCAGGCGGTGCCCGAGGGCACGCCGCGCCCCGACCTGGCGTTCGGCGACAACGAGGACCTGGTGAGCGTGACCCGGATGGGCTCGGTGGAGCTGCTCTGGAACGTCAGGACCGGCCGCGCCTACCGGCCGGACATGGAGGCGGGCGTGTCACCGGCCATCTCGGCGTCCGGCGAGTTCGTCGCGGGCATGGGGCTGAACGAGGGGATGAAAGTGATCCGCCTGTCCGACCTGTCGGTGGTGTCGTGGTCGCCGAAGACCTGCCACGCGATCGCGTTCTCCCCCGACAGCTCCCGCATGTACTGCGCGAACGGCGACGTCAAGGCCTGGAACACGCGCACCGGCCGCCGGATCCCCGACGAGGACGAGCCGTTCTGGGACGTGTTCGACACCGGCGCCCGCCTGTGGGCGTCGGCGGACGGGACGCGGCTGCTCGGCCTGTACCGGAACACGATCCGGGTGTGGAACGCGGGCAGCGGCGACGAGGTGTTCACCTACCACGCCGAGGGCGAGCCGGAGCAGGCCTGGATCGAGGGCGGCGGCACCGTGCGGTACCTGCTCGACCACTCGACCGTCACGCTGGGCACCGGCTCCCGCGCCCTGGCCGGCACGCTCCCCGGCCGCGCCAGGCTGATCAGCCTCGGCGACGGCCCTCTGCTGGTCACGGCCGAGCCGGACGACCGGCTGCGCACGTGGGACGGCCGCCGGCTCGGCGCGCCTCTGCCGGACTCGGCGGAGTCGGCGTCCAACGAGCTGGACCCGCAGGGCAGGCGGCTGGTGGGGGTGACGGACGACACCAGGACCTTGCGGGCGTGGGACGTCGCCACCGGGCGGACGCTGTGGAACTGGCCGGTCCCTGCGATGCAGAGCGTGGTCGCCACGGCGTTCACACCGGACGGCGGCAGGCTGGTGCTCTCGCTGGCCGAGACCAGCCAGCGCGACGCCCGCAACGAGCTGCTCGTGCTGGACGCCGCCACCGGCAAGGTGCTCAAGCGGCACCACCTCGACACGGGCACCGGCGACTTCGCCGTGGTGCACTCAGGCACCGCCGTGGTGACCACCGGCGGCAGGATGCTCGACCTGGACACCGGGCGGCTCACCGGATCCGGCTTCAACAGCGGGGAGAGCGTCGCCATCGCCGCCGCCCGCACCAAGCCGCTGGTCGCGTTCGGCTCGTCCGCCGTGCAGCTCTGGGACCACGCGCAGGGCACCGAGCTGCCGCCGCTGCTGCGCCCGGCGGGCGCCACCATGGTCTCCGACATCGCCTTCAGCTCCGACGGCACGCTCGTCGCCGCCGTCAGCAGCACGCGGCAGGAGGAGTACTCCGTGCACGTCTGGGACGTCGCCACCCGGCAGGAGGTGGCCGCCGTGCCGATCGGGTTCGGCGACGAGCTGCGCTTCAGCGCCGACGACAGCGTGCTGTACGCCGGGGTGCGCGGCTACCGGACCGTCACGACGATCCCCGTCGGCGGCGACGCGGTGGCGGCGCTCGTGTGCGAGAGCGCGGGGCGGACGCTGTCCAAGCGGGAGTGGTCCCGGTACCTGGGCGGCGTCCCCTACCGCGACCCCTGCGCGCAGCCCCACCCATGAGACCTCCACGCCCCCGGCCTGACCTCACTGGATAGGCTGCCCGCATGGCACGCGTTCTGCTCCTGCACTCGATGTACGGTCTGCGTCCGGCCGTCCACCAGGCGGCCGACCGGCTGCGGGCGGCCGGTCACGAGGTGCACGTCCCCGACCTGTACGACGGCCGGGTCGTGGACACCCCCGAGGAGGGGATCGCGATCAAGGACGAGATCGGCCGGGACGAGCTGCTGAAGCGGGCCGTGGCCGCCGCGGCCCCGCTGTCCGGCGAGCGCCTGGTCTACGCGGGCTTCTCCCTCGGCGCGGCCATCGCGCAGAACCTGGCCCTGGGCGACGAGCGGTCCCTGGGCCTGCTGCTCATGCACGGCACGTCCGACATGGCCGACGGCGTCTCCGCCGACGACCTGCCCGTCCAACTACACGTCGCCGACCCCGACACCTACGAGCCCGCGGACTGGCTGAACAGCTGGTACCTCGGCATGCGGCGGGCGCGGGCCGACGTCGAGGTCTTCCGCTACCCCGGCGTGGGCCACCTGTTCACCGACCCGGACCTGGCCGACTACGACGCCGAGGCGGCCGGGCGCGCCTGGGCCATCGCCGAGGACTTCCTCGCCGGTCTGTGATCCGCCCTTCGGCGGGGTCGCGGCCGGTCGTGCCGGCCGAGATCTGCCGAACGGCGGATGGGCGCCGTCCCCGGCCCGCACCAGGCTTGAGCCATGAGAAGAATCATGGCGTCCTGGCCCCGGTGGGCCGGGTACGCGGCGGCCGCGTGGTCGCTCGGCTATGGTGCGCTCGGGCTGTTCTGGGCGTTCGGCGGCGCCGGGTTCCCCTTCGGCAGGAGCGATCCCGACTGGGAGCCGGGGCTGTCGGTGCTGGGGGACGCGAGCCCGGAGGTGGCGGCGCCGCTGATCGCGGTGCTCGGCCTGGTGGGGGGCTTCGCGGGGGTGGCGAGCGCTCGGGGGGTGCGGTGGGGGCGGCCGGTGCTGCTCGGGTTCGCGTGGGTGGCGGCGGCCGGGCTCACCGTGGTCGTGCCGGACAACCGGGTGCTGATGGTGGTGGCTTACGCGCCGCTGCTGGCGGTGTTCCTCTTCACGGGGGTACCGGGCGGGCAGCCGATGGCCGAGCTGGTGCCGTGGTCGCGGATCAACCTGTTCGTCGTGCTGGTGGGCGGGCTGCTGTGGGCGCTGGCCGCGCTGGCCTACCAGCGGCGGACGGCGGGACGGTGCGCGGCCTGCGGGCGCGGCTCGCACGGCGCGGCGGCCTGCGGGGGCCCGCGCCGTGCGGCGGGGCTGGGCGGGAACTCGGACCGTGCGGCGGGATGGGGCGGGGGCTCGGGCCGGGTGGCAAGGTGGGCGACGCCGGAGGCGGCGCGGCGGTGGGGGGTGTGGGCGGTGGTGGTCGCGGCGGCCATCCCCGCCGGGTACGACGCCAGCCGCTTCGCCTGGGCGGCGGGCCTCCCGCTCGGGATCACCCAGGAGTTCTGGCAGTGGCTGGACGAGTCGGGGCTGCGCTGGGCCGGGCTGTTCCTCAGCCTGATGGGGCTGGGCGGGGCGATCCTCACGCTCGGGCTGGCGCAGCGCTGGGGCGAGGTGTACCCGTGGTGGATCTGGTTCAGAGCGGGCCGGCCGGTGCCGCCCATGCTGGCCGTCGTGCCCGCCTCCGTCGTGTCGGTGATCGTGTTCTCGGGAGGGCTGACGTTCTGGCGGCTGCGCATGGTGCACGACTACTCGTGGGACATGTGGGCGACCTGGGTGCCGTCGCTGCTGTGGCCGCTGTGGGGGGTGGCCCTGGCCGCCGCCACCCTCGCCTACCACCTGCGCCGCCGCGGCCGGTGCCGCTCCTGCGGACTCGGCGACCCCCTGCCCGCCCAACCGGCGGACCTCCGCGCGTAGGGCCGATGGGCGCGCGTGGCAGGCAGGTGGCACGCGCGCCGCGACCGTCGCGGGGCGCGGCTGACGGGCGCGCGTGGCCGGGGCGAGCGCAAGACCGGGCCAGCGTAAGGCGGGGGCGAGCGCGCGTGGGGGCGAGCGCGCGTGGGGGCGAGCGCGGGGGTGGGACAGGTGGCCGTGCGTGGTTAGGCTCGCGATCGTGAAGCGGGACGGCAGGGCGAGGGCCGGGGCACCCGGAGCCGCGCGGGCGGCCGGCGCGGCACGGGCGGTCGTCGGGACGGAGGCGGGCAGCGTGGCGCGGGCGGCGGTGGTGGCCGGGGGTGCGGGGGTGGTGTCGCTGGCCGTCACGCTGGCGCATCCGCTGGCCGGTTGGACGGGCGCGAACGTCGTGGCGCTGGTGGCCGAGGTGGCGGTGCTCCTGCTGCTCACCGTCCGCACCATCCGCCACTCCCCCGCCCGCCAGGCAGCCGTCTCGGCGACCCTGAGCGGCGCGGCGGTGGCGCTCATCCTGCTGCGCGCCATCTGGCCGGGCCCGCCCCAACTGGCTCTGGGCGCCTGCTCGGCCTGGGCCATGGGCGCGGTGGCGGCCACCGGGATCGGGCTCTACCTGCGCAGACTGGACGACAACCGGCGCCGCGCGGTGGAGGAGGCCACCCGGACGCAACGGCTGGGCCTGGCCCGCGACCTGCACGACTTCGTCGCCCACGACGTCAACGGCATGCTGGTGCAGGCGCAGGCCGCGCAGGTGGTGGCGGGCGCGCTGCCGGAGCCGGTGGCGGACGCGCTGCGGCGCATCGAGGACGCCGGGCAGCGGGCGCTGGCCTCGCTGGACCGTACGGTGCACGCGCTGGGTGAGCGGGGGCCGGGCGTCGAGGGGCTGGAGCGGCTGGCGGACGCGTTCTCGCCGGGTGTGCGGGTGGAGCTGACGGTGGAGGCGGCGCCGCGGCGCGAGGTGTCGTCCCTGGCCTACCGTGTGGTGACGGAGGCGCTCACCAACGTGCGCCGGCACGCGCCGCGCGCCACGGTCGTGGTGGTGGAGGTGCGTGAGGAGGGCGGGATGGTGCGGGTGCGGGTGGCGGACGACGGTGGCGGCAGCTCGCCGGGCACCAGGGCCGGCGGGGGTTTCGGGCTGGCGGGCCTGGGCGACCTGCTGAAGGCGCGCGGCGGAAGGCTGACGGCGGGGCCGCACGGTGGTGGCTGGCAGGTCGTGGCGGAGATCCCGGCATGACGACGCGGATCCTGCTCGCCGACGACCAGGAGGACGTGCGGATCGGCTTCCGGCTGATCCTCAACGCCCAGCCGGACATGACCGTCGTCGGCGAGGCGTCCGACGGTACGCGAGCCATCGAGCTGGCCCGCCACCTGACCCCCGACGTGGTCCTCGCCGACATCCGGATGCCGGGCGGCGTGGACGGCCTGGAGGTGACCAGACGGCTGGCCGCCGAGACCAGGGTGATCGTGGTGACGACGTTCGACCTGGACGAGTACGTCCACACCGCCCTGGGGCACGGCGCCTGCGGCTTCCTGCTGAAACGTTCGGGCCCCGCCCTGCTGGTGGAGGCCGTCCGGGCGGCGATGGCGGGCGACACCCTGATCAGCCCGCAGGTGACCGTACGCCTGCTCAAGGCCCTGAACCACCGCCCGCCGCCCCCGCTGGACGACCCGCTCACCACCCGCGAGCTGGAGATCGCCCGGCTGGTGGCGCGGGGGCACACCAACGCCCGCATCGCGGCCGAGCTGACCATCAGCGCGGGCACCGTGAAGACGCACGTCGCCCACATCC
This sequence comes from Nonomuraea monospora, assembly GCF_039531895.1. Lineage (NCBI taxonomy): Bacteria > Bacillati > Actinomycetota > Actinomycetes > Streptosporangiales > Streptosporangiaceae > Nonomuraea > Nonomuraea monospora. The sequence goes on along the minus strand of NZ_BAAAQX010000033.1, from coordinate 73,986 downwards.
AGCGCAAGGTGGGGGCCGCCAACCGGGTGGGCATCGCCGCCTGGGCCTGGAGCAGCGGCCAGGTGACCTGACGAGGGAGAGGACCTCAGATGATCGAGACAGCCGACCACGGCGGCATCGCCGTGCTGACCCTGGCCAACGGCCCGGTGAACGTCCTGGACCTGGAGCTGCTGAGCGCCGTTCCCGAGGTGCTGGCCTCGGTGGCCGACGCCCGCGCGGTGGTGGTGACGGGCGGCGGCCGGGCGTTCTCGGCGGGCGTGGACCTGAAGCGGATCGTGGAGGGCGGTCCCGGTTACGTCGAGAAGTTCCTGCCGGCGCTGAGCGAGGCGGTGCTGGCGCTGTTCGGGCATCCGAAGCCGGTGGTGGCCGCCGTGAACGGGCACGCGCTGGCGGGCGGGTGCGTGCTGGCGGCGGCCTGCGACGTGCGGCTGATGTCGGGCGGCACGATCGGGCTGACCGAGCTGGCGGCCGGGGTGCCGTTTCCGACGGTGCCGCTGGAGGTGATGCGGCACGCGGTCGGCCCGGCGCTGGACACGATGGTGCTCAGGGCGGAGCGGCTGCCGGCCGGGCGGGCGGCGGAGATCGGGCTGGTGCACGAGGTGGTGGAGCCCGACCGGCTGGTGACGGAGGCGCTGCGGCGCGCGGAGGAGCTGTGCGCGGTGCCGTCCGACGTGTACGCCTTCTCCAAGCGCCAGCTCCACACGCCCGCCCTCGAACGGGTCCGCGCGTTCCAGGCGTCGGACGACGTCGAGGTGCTGAGGATGTGGAGCTCGGAGCGTACGATGGCGACCTTGCGCGGCTACCTGGCCTCCCTGCGCCGCCCCTGACGGGCTCAGTACGTGATGAACCCGTACAGCGCCAGGTGGTTCGACCTGGTGCCGCTCACCGTGTGGCCGACGCTCGACGACCGCACGGCGCCCTTGACGAACAGGTAGTCGATCTTCTTGGCGCCCATGGTGGCCTTGGTCCCGTAGCCGGTCATGCCGAAGCCGCTGAGCGTGGCGGGGGCGATGCCGGCGCGGTTGGCGTCGACGCCGATGACGCGGATGGTCGAGGCGTTCATCAGGCTGGTGGCGTCGGCGCCGACGTGGATGCCGGAGCCGCCGATGCCGGTGTCGCCGTCTCCGGCGCAGGCGTTGGCGCCGTTCTGCTCGGGCAGGTGCATGGTGGCGGCGAAGACGGACGTGCCCGTCGCCTTGATGGTGAAGCGCGCCGCGATGGCGCTGGTGCGCTTCCACTTGTGGGTGTTGGCGGCGCTGGCGTCGTTGCTCGGCGGCTTGTACAGCGTGCAGCCGGCGCCGCCGTCGTAGGCGGTGCCGGGCTTGAGCCAGCCCGCGCTCCAGTACTTGGAGGTGTCGCCGAGGCTGAGCGTCCTGGTGTTGTAGAGGATGGCGTTGGTCTGCTTCTTCTTCAGGTCGCCGAGGTCCTGCTGGCTGCAGTGGTGGCTGCCGCCCCACGGCTCGGGGTCGTCCCAGGCGACGATCGCCTGGTACGTGCCCGCCGCGTAGCCGAACTTGGCCGAGAGCTGGTCGGCGTAGGCGCCGGCCTGGCCCGTGCCGCGTACCTGCTGGACGATGAGCAGGTCGGGGGCCTGCACGCCGGAGGTGCCGGTCGCGCCGTTGTCGTCGACCAGCATGGAGCGCAGGTGGTCGGGGCCCGAGACGCGGGTGCAGGTGCCGTCGGCGTTGTTGAACACCAGATTTTCGAGGTTGTTGCTGTAGACCCGTAAGACGCGGTCGGCGGCGGCTGCGGGCGCCGCCGGCGCGAGGGCGGTGGTGGCGAGCGCGGCGGCGGTCACGGCCGCCGCGCCGGATGATCGCAGACTCAGTGGCATGCTGGCAGGGTAACGATCATCCTCCGGTGCGCCTAGGCGAACGTGACGCAATCCGGGTTCGGCACGGCCATGGACGTGCCCGTGTCGGTCAGCCTGCCGGAGCGCGGGTCGAGCGCGAACAGGTTGACGGTGCTGCTGACCTGGTTCGCCACGAACATCCACCGGTTGCTCCGGTGGATGGTGAAGCTCCACGGCGACGTCCCGCCGCAGGGCACGCGCTGGACGAGCGTGAGCCGGCCGGTCCTGCGGTCGGCGGCGAACACGACGATCGTGTGCTCGCCCCGGTTGGAGGCGTAGACGAAGCGGCCGTCGCGGCTCATGCCCAGCTCGGCCCCGCTCTTGGCGCCGGTGTACTCGGGCGAGTCGGTGGACAGGCTCTGCACCTGCGTGATCTCCCCGGTCCTGGGGTTCCAGCCGAGGACCTGGAGGTCGGCGGTCAGCTCGTTCAGCAGGTAGAGGGTGCGGCCGTTGGGGTGGAAGCACAGGCGGCGCGGGCCTGAGCCGGGGTTGACCGCGTAGGCGACCGGGCCGGGGGTCAGGACGCGGGTGGCGCGGTCGAAGCGGTAGGCGAACACGCGGTCGGCGCCGAAGTCGGCGACCAGCGCGTACCTGCCGGTCGGGTCCACGACCACGTGGTGCGGGTGCGGGCCCGCCTGGCGCGGGTGCGGGCCCGAGCCGGTGTCGACCACGATGGACGCCGGGGAGCCGAGCCCGCCGTCGCGCACGATCGGCAGGGCGGCGGTCAGGCCGGCGGCGAAGTTCGCCGCCAGGACGGTGCCCGAGTGCCGGTCGACGCCGATGTACGACAGGCCGCCCGCGGTGCCCGCGCTGTCCGTCGTCACCTTGCCGATCAGGGCGAGCGCGCCGCTGGTCCTGTCGATCGTGAACGCGGAGACGGTGCCGCCGGCGTCGCCACTGCCGACGTACAGGACGGGCTTGGACGGGTGTTTGGCCTGCCAGCTCGAGTTGACCTGCGCGACGACGCCGAGCGACGTCAGGGTGGCGTCGCCCGCGTCGAAGCGGGCGCCGTTCACCTGGGTGCCACGCCAGGTGCCGATGTAGAGCAGCTCCGGCCGGGAGCCGGTCTGCGCTCTCGCGGCGCGCGCGCCGGTGAGCGTCGCCGCGACGGCAGACGCCGCCAGCGCGCCCAGCACCTTCCTGCGGGAGGGCCGCCAGGCCGGCGAGGTGTCGGTCTCAGGGTGTTCAAGGTCCCACATGGTGCGATGGCCTCTCTGTCCGCGAGGAACACGGTCATGAGAGCGCCGGACACCAACCACGTAGTGCCACAGTCTGAGGCCGCCCAGGGCTGATCGTCTAGTACCGATGGCGATTGTTGGACAATCAGGTTTCTCACAGGATGCGGAGTCTTGCGGTTATGAGTCGCCGCTGTTACGTTTCGTTCATCGCTTGTCGGACAATCCTTCAGTCACGAAGCAGGCGAGCGGATCGGCGTGGGAACGCCAGACGCACCAACCACGAACCAACGCATCAGCGACTGTGCGCACGGGTGTCGCCACCACCCGGACATACGCACACAAACTTCCCTACCGCCGCTTCCGGCGGTCAAGGAGGCACATGTTGTCCAACGACCATCTCGCCCCCCAACCGGACGCACTTCGTTTCGAGCACGTGACCCTGGAGTTCCCCGGAGCTCACCGGCCCGCCATCGAGGACGTGTCGTTCCAGGTCGGGCGCGGCAAGTTCGTCGCGGTGATCGGGCCCAGCGGGTGCGGCAAGAGCACCATCCTGAACCTGGCCGCGGGGCTGCTCTTCCCGACGCAGGGGGACGTGCACTTCGACGGCGAGCGGGTCACCGGGGTGAACTCCGAGGCCGCGTACGTCACCCAGCAGGCCAACCTGCTCCCCTGGCTCAGCGTGAAAGCCAACATCGGCCTGGCGCTGAAGTTCCGCAAGGTCCCCAAGGAGGAGCGCGACGCGCGGATCGACCACTGGATCAAGGTGGTCGGGCTCACCGGGTTCGAGAACCACTTCCCGCGTGAGCTGTCCGGCGGCATGCAGAAGCGCGTCGCCATCGCGCGGGCGCTCATCTACGACCCGTCGATCGTGCTGATGGACGAGCCCTTCGGCCCCCTGGACGCCATCACCCGGCTCCGGCTCCAGCAGGACCTGCTCAACCTGTGGGAGGAGCAGAACGGCACGCTCGTCTTCGTCACCCACGACCTCAACGAGGCCATCTACCTGGCCGACGAGGTGGTCGTGATGTCAGAGGGGCCCGGACGGATCCGCCGCGTGCTGCCCGTCCCGTTCGAACGGCCGCGCAAGATCAGCTCGCTCGTCGACTCCCGCGAGTTCGCCGAGCTCTACAACGACCTCTGGAGCCTGTTCAGCTCCGAGCCCGCGACCTCGGACGCGACGGCGTGAGGCGAGGGCGGCAACCTTGATATCGATCACTGAGGAGATCGCCGTCCCGAGCCCCCGCTCTCGCGTGTGGGAGGTCATCTCGGACCCGGCGCAGGTCGTGTCCTGCATCGGCGGCGCCGAGCTGGGGGCGGCCCACGAGGACGGCTCGTTCGACGGGACGCTGGTCGTCAAGTTCGGCGCGGTGCGGGTGAAGTTCGCCGCCCGGGTGACGCTGGAGCTGACCCCTGACGAGTTCGAGGGGCGGCTGTCGGCGCGCGGGCGGGACGGGCAGCGGGCCACCCGGTTCACCGCGGACGCCACCTTCCGGGTGGTGGAAGGGGCCGATGGGGCGCGGGTGGCGGTGAGCGGGGAGATCAGCATCAACGGCAAGCTCGCCGGGCTGGTCGAGTCGGGGGCGGGCGCCGTGGTCACGCGGATGACCAGGGAGTTCTCCGACCGGCTCATCCAGCACTGCGCCACCCCCACCACCACCGACGCGGCGGCCACGGCCGGCGCGCCCCCCAATGCAGGCACGGCCGCAGGCACCGCCGCAACCACAGACGCAGGCGCAAGCACAGGCGCTGGTGCTGGTGCTGGTGCTGGCGCGGGTGCGGGTGCGGGTGCAAGCGCAGGCACGGCCGCAGGCGCTGGTGCTGGTGCGGGTGCAGGCGCGGGCACCGCCGCAGGCGCGGGCGCAGGCACCGCCGCAGGCGCAGGCGCAGGCACCGCCGCAGGCGCAGGCGCAGGCGCAGGCGCAGGCGCAGGCGCAGGCACCACCGCAGGCGCAGGCGCGGGTGCGGGCACCGCCAAGGGGGCGGCGCCGTTGCCCGGCGGGTTGTTCGGGCGGTTGCGCGCCTGGTGGGCGCGGCTGAGGCGGCGGCGCCACCCAGCACAAATGACCATCCACCAGTCGAAGGAGGCGGGCACAGGCAATGCCCAGGCTCAATAGGGTGATCGACGGCCTGGCGGCGGGACGGCACGTCTTCGCGTCCTTCGCCGCCGCCGACCCGTCGGTGGCCGTCGAGTTCAGCACGGCCGGCTACGACGGCCTGATCTTCGAGGCCGAGCACAAGCCGTGGGACGTCATAGCGCTGCGCGACAGCCTGCAGTACCTGCTGAACCGCCGCCAGATCTTCCAGTCCGACAGCCTGGCGGCCAGCGTCACCCCGCTGGTGCGCATCCCGGCCAACGGCGGCGAGAAGGCGCAGTGGCACGCCAAGCAGGCGCTGGACCTGGGCGCGTACGGCATCGTGTGGCCGCACGTCACCTCGGTGGAGGAGGCGTACAACGCGGTGGCGGCCTGCCGCTACCCGCGCCTGCCGGGCACCGAGCGTTACGAGCCGGCGGGCGTGCGGGGCGACAGCCCGGCGGCGGCGGCCCGCTACTGGGGCGTGTCGAACCAGGAGTACTACGCCAGGAGCGACGTCTGGCCGCTCGACCCGGACGGCGAGATCCTCGTCGGCCTGATGATCGAGAGCCAGCGCGGCGTGGAGAACCTGCCGGACATCCTCGACCAGGTCCCCGGCATCGGCCTGGTGCTGCCCGGCGAGGGCGACCTGAGCCAGGAGCTGGGCGTGCCCCGCCAGTACGACCATCCGCGCGTGATGGAGGCCAAGCGCCGCATCCTCGACGTCTGCGGCGAGCGGGGCGTGGCCGTCGGCCATCCGCATGTCACCGCCGACAACGTCAAGCAGGTGCTGGACGACGGCTACCGGTTCCTGATGTCGGCCCCGGTGCGCTCGTACCCGGGCCTGGACCTGGGCCGCACCCTCACCAGGAGTGATTCATGATCATCGACTGTCACGGTCATTTCACCACCGCGCCGCCCGCGCTCGGCCGGTGGCGGCAGCGGCAGATCGAGGCGTTCGAGTCGACGGGGGCGCGCGTCTCCCCTGACGAGCTGAGCATCGGCGACGACGAGATCCGTGCCGCCATCGAGAACGGCCAGCTCAAGCTGCAGCGCGAGCGCGGCACCGACGTCACGATCTTCTCCCCCGGCGCGGGCAAGATGGCCCACCACTACGGCGACGAGCGGACCAGCCTGGACTGGTCGCGGGTCAGCAACGACCTGATCGCCCGGGTGTGCGGGCTGTTCCCCGGCCGGTTCGTCGGGGCCTGCCAGCTTCCGCAGTCGCCGGGCGACGCCCTGCCCGCCTCGATCGGCAACAGCGTCGCCGAGCTGGAGCGGTGCGTCGAGGAGCTGGGGTTCGTCGGCTGCCTGCTCAACCCCGACCCCTCCGACGGGCACTGGCAGGCGCCGCCGCTGACGGACCGGGTCTACTACCCGCTCTACGAGAAGCTGGTCGAGCTGGACGTGCCCGCGATGATCCACGTCGCGATGTCGCGCAACCCCGCGCTGCAGGGCACCTGCGCCCACTACCTGAACGGCGACACCGCGGTCTTCATGCAGCTCTGCATGTCCGATCTGTTCGTCGACTTCCCGACGCTGAAGTTGATCATCCCGCACGGCGGCGGCGCGGTGCCGTACCACTGGGGCCGCTATCGCGGGTTCATGATCGACCAGGGCCGGCCGCCGCTGGAGGAGGCGGTGCTGAACAACGTCTTCTTCGACACCTGCGTCTACCACCGGCGCGGCATGGAGCTGCTGCTGGACGTCATCCCGCAGGAGAACATCCTGTTCGCCTCGGAGATGATCGGCGCCGTCCGCGCCGTGGACCCCGAGACCGGGCGGCGGTTCGACGACACGAAGTACGTGCTGGACTCCATCGGCACGGCGGACGAGGCGATCTACGGCGGCAACGCGCTGCGCGTGTTCGGCCGGCTTGAAGGAGCTCTGAAATGAAGGTCTACGAGGCTCTGGCCCAGGCGTTCGTCGCGGAGGGCACCAGCGACGTGTTCGGCATGATGGGCGACGCCAACATGCACTGGATGAACGCCCTGGCCCAGCGGGGCGTGCGGCTGTTCGAGGTGCGGCACGAGGGCTCCGGCCTGGGCATGGCCGACGGGTGGGCGCGGGCGAAGGGGCAGCCGGGCGTCGTGACGACGACCAGCGGGCCGGGCACCGCGCAGCTCGCCACGTCGATGATCGTGGCCAGCCGGGCGCGTACGCCGCTGGTGGCCTTCTGCGGCGAGACGCCGTGGGGCGACCAGGGCGCCGTGCAGTACCTGGACCAGCGGCGCTTCGCCGCCGCGATCGAGTGCGGGTTCGTGCACGTGTCGCGGGCCGACCTCGCGGCGGAAGCCGTGCAGAAGGCGTTCTACCTGGCCAGGACCGAGTCCCGGCCGATCATGGTCAGCGCGCCGATCGACGTGCAGAAGCAGGAGTGCGAGGAGCTCGACGACTACGTGCCCTCCACCGCCCTCATCCCGCGGGTGTGCTCGCTGCCCGACCCGGCCGCCGTCGAGCGGGCCCGCGACATCATCCGGTCGAGCAAGCGCGTGGTCATCATCGCCGGGCGCGGGGCCCGCCGCGCGGACGCCGGCGAGCAGATCCTGCGCCTCCAGGAGCAGACCGGCGCCCTGCTGGCCACCACCCTCCAGGCGAAGAACTGGCTGTGCGGCGACAGCGACTACCACGTGGGCATCGCCGGCCTGTACGGCAACAAGGTCGCGATGGAGCTGCTGCAGGAGGCCGACTGCGTGATCGCGGTGGGCGCCAGCCTGAACCACTACACGATCGAGCACGGCTACCTGTTCCCCGACGCCCGATACGTCCAGATCGACACGGCTCCGCACCTGGTCATGGGCAACGGCGCGGTGGCCGACGCCTACCTCAGGGCCGACGCGGTCACCGGCCTCACCCAGCTCAGCCAGGCGCTGGACGGCCGGATCGAGGGCTACCACACGGCGGAGGTGCTGCACCGGCTGACCGCCCCGCTGGTCGCGCCCGCGGAGTTCCGCGGTGAGCCGGGCCGGATGGACCCGCGCGAGGTGATCCACGTCCTGGACGAGGAGATCCCCGCCGAGATCGGCCTGGTGCTGGGCAGCGGGCACCAGACGGACTTCGGCACCATGCTCTTCCAGCGCTCCCGCGACGTGCTGTCGAACTACGGCATGTTCGGCGCCATCGGCCAGGCCCCGCTGCTGACCATCGGGTCGATCGTGGCCAACGGCAACAGGCCGGCCTTCGTGGTGGAGGGCGACGCCAGTTTCCTGATGCACCTGCCGGAGTTCGAGACGGCCTGCCGGTACGGCATCCCGATCCTGGTCGTCGTCATGAACGACGAGGGGCTCGGCGCCGAGTTCCACAAGGCGGCGGCGGCCGGGCTGGACCCTGAGCTGGCGCTGATCCCGACACCCGAGCTGGGCCCGGTCGCGGTGGCGCTGGGCGGCGGCGGGGCCACGGTCAGGACGGCGGGCGAGCTGCGCGCCGCCCTCGCGGAGTACGTGCGCGCGCCCCGCCCGACCGTGATCGACGTGCGCATCAGCCGCGGCGTGATGAGCGTCCCGTATCGCCGCCTCCTGCACGGCGAGGACGTGTGATGACCGCGCTCACCGTCCAACTCGGCGACTACCCGCACACGCGGCCGCTCAAGGCGGGAACGATCCCCGTCGAGGGCGTGACCTGCCGGTTCACCGAGACGGCGCCCCTGCACAGGGCGTTCGCCCGCATGGTCCGCGACCTGGAGTTCGACGTCTGCGAGCTGGCCCTGGCGACCTACCTCCAGGCCCGCGAGGCGGGCGTGCCGATCACCCTGCTGCCCGTGGTGCTGATCGGCGGCACTCACCACGGCTCGCTCACCCGCCTGCCGGACGGCCCGGCGCTCGCGCCGGCCGACCTGGCGGGCAGGCGCGTCGGGGTGCGGGCCTACAGCCAGACCACGGGCCTGTGGGTACGCGGCATCCTGCGCGAGGAGTACGGCCTGGAGTCCTCGGACGTCACCTGGGTCACCACGGAAGAGCCGCACGTGCGCCAGTATCGGGAGCCTGCGTACGTGACCCGCTCGTCGGCCGGCCGGGTCGCCGACCTGCTGCGGGACGGCGACGTCGCCGCCGCCGTGCTGGGCCCCCGGGCGATCGGCGGCCAGGGCGAGGGCCTCGTCCCGGTCATCCAGGACGCGGACGCGGCGGCGCGGGCCTACGTGGAGCGCCACGGCTTCGTCCCGGCCAACCACGTGGTCGTCGTCCGCGACGACGTGCTGCGCGCCGCCCCCGGCGCGGTGCGCGCCCTCTACCACGCGCTGACGGAGGCGATCGACGCCACCGCGGCCGGCCGCGACGACTCGCCCGCCGGGCGCGCGGTCGCCGCGGGCTGGAGCGAGGAGCTGGCCGGCTGCCTGGCCCTCGCCTCCCGGTACGCCCTCGAACAGGAGCTGGTGCGCTCGCCCATCGACGTCGGCGCGATCGAGAAGGAAACGGACCTCTTGCGATGACGGGACTGCGACAGCGGGGCCACGCCCCCACCAGGAAACCGGCCGAGTTCACGCCGGAACTGCTGGCGAAGATCGACTGGCGGCGGCGCGCGGCCGACGAGCCGTTCCGCGGCGTCGCCACCTCCGAGGGCGTGCGGCCGGGCCTGTTCCCGCTGCGCACCACCGGCCTGGACGTGGCCGGCGTGCGGCGGACGGCCGAGGACTACCTGGCCGCGCTGACTCCGCGGGAGCTGGCGCAGGGCAGGTTCGGCATGGACGACGTGACCTGGCGGCACTGGGCGAACGGCGCCCGCTACTTCCTGCGCCACGGGCTGTGCCTGGAGGACCTCGACCAGGCCAAGCGTGACAGGGCGCTGGCCCTCGTCCGCGACAGCCTCAGCGCGTACGGATACACGCAGGTCATCGACATGATGCGGCTCAACCTGACGATCGGCGAGCTGCGCGGCGAGGAGCACCTGCTCAACGAGTGGATGTACTGGTTCAGCGTCTACGGCTCGCCGGAGAAGGGCCGCCCGTGGGGCTGGCAGCTCGACGGCCACCACGTCTGCGTCAACTGCGTGTTCGTCGGCGACCAGATGGTGCTCACGCCGTCGTTCCTCGGCGCGGAGCCGGTGGTCGCCGAGTCCGGCAGGTACGCGGGCACCACCGCGTTCCGCCGCGAGGAGGCCGTCGGCGAGCGGCTCTTCCACAGCCTGACCGGCGAGCAGCGCGACCGCGCGGTGATCGCCGAGGAGATGCCGCCCGACCTGTTCGCCGGCGCGTTCCGCGACAACTTCGAGCTGAACTACGCGGGCCTGCCCCTGGGCGAGCTGAGCGGGCCGCAGCGGGCGATCGCCGCCGACCTGATCGGCCTGTACGTGAACAGGGCCCGCGACGACCAGGCCGCCGTCCGGATGGAGGAGGTCCTCGCGCATGAGCGGGAGACGTACTTCTCCTGGATCGGCGACGTGAACGACGTCTTCTACTACCGGATCCACAGCCCGGTGATCCTCATCGAGTTCGAGCACCAGGCCGGCGTCATGTTCGACAACGACACGCCGACGCGGCGGCACATCCACACCGTGGTCCGCACGCCGAACGGCGGCGACTACGGCATCGACCTGCTGCGCCGGCACCACGAACGGTTCCACCCGAGGGAGAGCAAGTGAAGTTCGTTCTGGGCCGAGACGACCTCGCGGACGCCGTGCGGGCGGCCGCGCGCGGGACCGGCACGCAGGCGGAGCGGCTGGACGTGCGCCCGGTGAACAGGGCCGCCCGCCCCATGATCGCCGAGTCGTCGGCGGACCTGTGCGAGCTGCCGATCGTGACGCTGCTGCAGGCCGTCGCGCACGGGCGGCCGGTGCTGCTGCTCCCGGTCACCGCGCTCGGCCGCTTCCAGCACCAGACGCTGGTGACCTGCGGCGACCTGACGGTGGACGACGTCGAGGGCCGCACCGTGGGCATCCGCTCGTGGAGCCAGACCACCGGCGTCTGGGTGCGCGGGTTCCTCAGCGAGCAGTTCGGCGTGGACCTGCGCAAGGTCGACTGGGTCGTGTACGAGGGCGGCCACGTGGACGGCCAGGCGGACCCGTCGTGGGTGCGCCGCGCGCCGGAGGGCGCCCGCCTCCAGGCGGACTTCCTGGAGGGCCGCGTCGACTTCGGGATCATGGGCAACGAGCTGCCGTCGGACGACCGCGTCCGCACCGCGATCCCCGACCCCGCGACGGTCGCCACGGCCTGGTCGAAGGACAAGGGGTTCGTCCCGGTCAATCACGTGGTGGGCGTCGGCGAGCGGGCGGCGGGCGCGTACTCGGCGGCGATCCTCGCGGCGTACGACGCGATGCGCGACGTACTGGCCGCCACCCCTCGCAACGGTCCCGTGGACATGAACCCGGTCGGCTTCGAGGCGCTGCGCGGGCCGGTGACGCAGGCGGCGGCGTACGCGCTGGAGCAGGACGCGCTGCCCCGGCCGGTGGACTTCGACGAGCTGGTCGCGCGTTCCTGCGCGGCGCTCGGCGTCCCGCCGTCCCGCCTGGGCGGCTGAGGCCGGATGGCCGGCGATCGGGGGCCGGTCCCCCACCACACATCTCACGCTCGGATCGGAAGGCAGGCAATGGACAAGCTCTCGGTGGCCCTCGGCGAGTACCCGCACGGACGGGCGCTGCTGGACGGCGACGTCGAGGTGGACGGGTACCGCGTCGAGCCGGTGGAGGTCAGGCCGATCATCGCCGCCTACCGGCGGATGATCAGGGACCTGGAGTTCGACGTGTGCGAGCTGGCGCCGGTGTCCTATCTGATGGCCCGCCAGGCGGGCGTGCCGCTCACCGCGATCCCGGTGTTCCTGAACCGGCGCTTCCACCACGAGGACGTCCGGTGCGGCGCGCGCTCCGGCATCCGGGTGCCGCGCGACCTGGAGGGACGGCGGATCGGGGTGCGGGCGTACTCGGTGAGCACCGGCGTGTGGGTGCGCGGCGTGCTGTCCGAGGAGTACGGCGTGGCGCACCAGAAGATCACCTGGGTGGTGGACGACGACGACCACGTCGAGGGCCGCGTCCCCGCCAACGTCGAACGCGTCACCGACGGGCGGTCCCTGGGCGAGCTGCTGCGCGCCGGGGAGCTGGACGCCGCGCTCACCGGCAACGCCGGGACCGGCCGGGCGGGCCCGCCCCGCGCGAACTGGACGGCCGCCGGGCTCACCACCGAGGAGGCCGGCGACGACTATCCGCTGTTCGCCGACGCCGAGGTGCTGACCACCGACTGGTACCTGCGCACCGGCATCTATCCCCTGCACTCGGTGATCGCGATCCGCTCCGAGCTGGTCGAACGCGACCCCGGCCTGCCCACCGCGCTGTACGCGGCGCTGGCCGGGAGCAAGCGGCGGCACCTGGCCGCCGACCCCGGCTGGTCGGCGGTGCCCCGGCTGGCCCGCCAGGCGCGGCAGCTCGGCGGCGACCCCATCCCCTACGGGATCGGGGTCAACGAGCCGAGCCTGCGCGCGATGGTGCGCTTCGCACGCGATCAGGGGCTGCTGGACGAGGGCTTCCCGGCGGACGTGCGCGAGCTGTTCGCGGAAGGCGACTACCAGGACGCCTGACGCGTCCCGTACGGAAGGAAGACGAGAACGTGCACATGATCGACACGCACTGCCATGTCATCTCCGATGACCTGGCCGGATATCCGCGCGCGCCGCTCGGCGGCAAGCAGTCGGAGTGGGCGGAGTCCAGGCCGGTCACCGCCGGCGGGATGGCCGCCGCCATGGACGAGGCGGGCATCGCGCAGGCCGTGCTGGTGCAGGCCACCACCGCGTACGGCTACGACAACTCCTACGTCGTGGACAGCGCCGCGCGGCGGCCCGGCCGCTTCGTCGCGGTGGGCACCTTCGACCCGCTGCGGCCGGACGCCGCCGCCGCCCTGGAGGCCGCGACCGCCGGGGGCGGCCTGGCGGGGGTGCGGCTGTTCACCAGCGGCAGCACGGTGCCCGTCCAGGGTGAGTGGTTCGCGGCGCCGGAGACGTACGCGTTCTGGGAGAAGGCGGGCGACCTGGACGTCACCGTCTGCTTGCAGATGCGCCTCGGGCCCGCCACCAAGCAGCTTGAGGAGGTGCTGGAGCGCTTCCCCGGCGTGCGGGTGCTGCTCGACCACATCGGCTACCCCGACATCGCCGCCTCGCCCGCCGGCGCGGGCGCCGAGGTGGCCAGGCTCGCCCGGCACGGCAACCTCCACCTCAAGCTCACCCACCGCAACCTGGAGCGGCTCCAGGACGCCGGCGCCGAGGCGGCGGGCTTCCTCGACCCGGTGATCGAGTCGTTCGGCGCCGGGCGGATCGCCTGGGGCTCGAACTGCCCGGCCGCCGAGCAGTCGCTGCCCGAGCTGGTGCGCCTGGCCGAGGAGGTGCTCGCCGGCCTGCCTGAGGACGCCCGCGCGGAGATCTTCGCGGGCACGGCGCGCCGGTTGTATCCGAGTCTCGGGTACACGGGCTGACTTCCATGGTCGACGCCGTGGAACCGGACAGGAACTCGCAGACCCGGCAGAGCCAGGCGTACGAGGGGCTGCGCTCGCTGCTGCTGTCGGGCGGCATGCCGCCCGGCACGCGGCTCACCGAGGTCGAGCTGACCAGCAGGTTCAACGTCTCGCGCAGCACCATGCGGGCCGTGCTGGTCCGGCTCACCCAGGAGGGTTACGTCACCAGCGAGGTCAACCGGGGCGTGCGGACGCGCAGCTTCTCCGCCGCCGAGGCGGCCGACATCCTGGAGGCGCGTGAGGTGCTGGAGTCGGCGCTGGCCGGCAAGGCCGCCGAGCGGGCCACCGAGGAGGAGATCGGCGAGCTGCGCGGCACGCTGGCGGCGATGGAGGGCTGCAAGAGGCTCGGTGACCAGGCGGGGTACTCGCAGGCCAACCGCAGGTTCCACCAGCAGGTGAAGGAGGCCGCGCATCAGGAGATCCTGGCGCGGGCGTACGACACGCTGCTGTATCCGCTGGTCATGCGGCAGTACCGCAACCTGTCCGCGCAGCACCCGCGCAGCGGGTCGCTGGAGGAGCACCAGGCGATCCTCCTGGCCATCGTCACCCGCAACCCGGACGCGGCGGTGGCCGCGATGCGCCATCACGTGGCCTCGGCCCGGCGGGCGCTGCTGCTCCAGACGATCGCCGACAACGCCGCCGCGGCCACCGCATCCGGCCAGGCCGGCGCGCTCGACCGCGCCGCACCGTCCGGCCAGGACACGCCACCCGGGCAGGACGCCGGGCTCGCCGAGCCGCCCGCCCCGGTCGCCCCTGCCGTCACGCACGCGGCCGACTGACAGCCCCGTGCGGCGAGCCGTTTCGCCGCACGGCCAGGAAAGGACCCCCCAATCATGCGCCACCCAGTGGAAACCGAATCCGGGCTGGTGGAGGGCGTGCCGGGGCGGGACCACGAGGTCACCGTCTTCCGTGGCGTGCCCTACGCCGCTCCCGCGGTCGGCGAGGCGCGGTGGAGACCGCCGCGCCCGGCGCCGCCCTGGCCCGGGGTGCGCAGGGCCGACGCGTTCGGCCCGATGTGCCCGCAAGCCCCGAACGCCGACGTCGGCGCCGGCCTGCCGATGGACGAGGACTGCCTGTACCTCAACGTCTGGACGGCCGCCGCCGACGCCGGGGAGCGGCGTCCCGTGCTGGTCTGGATCCACGGCGGCGGCTTCCGCGTGGGCTCCGGCGCGGAGCCCCGCTACGACGGCGAGCACCTGGCCCGCAAGGGCCTGGTGGTGGTCACCTTCAACTACCGGCTGGGCGCGCTCGGCTTCCTGGCCACCCCCGAGCTGAGCGAGGAGTCCGGGCAGCGGGCCTCGGGCAACTACGGGCTGCTCGACTGCGTGGCGGTGCTGCGCTGGGTGCGGCGCAACATCGCCGGCTTCGGCGGCGACCCGGGGCGGGTGACGATCGCCGGTCAGTCGGCCGGCGCCGGGGCGGTGAACTTCCTGGCCATGTCGCCGCTGGCGGAGGGGCTGTTCCACCGGGCGGTCGCGCAGAGCCACGCCCGGCACAGCCGCGACACCGAGCTGCGTTACCTGGCGACGTCGTACCGGACGCTGCCCGATGCCGAGCGCTCCGGCACCCGGTACGCCGAGGAGCGCGGCGGCACGTCAACAGCCCTGCTGCGGTCGCTGCCCTGGCAGCGGCTGGTGGACGGCGACGCCGCGGTGGACGACGCGGTGGAGACCGGCGGCCCGGCCAAGCCTCCGCTGTTCAGGCCGGTGGTGGACGGCTGGGTGATCCCGGCGGGCTACGCGGACACCTACGCCAAGGGCGCGCAGAACGTGGTCGGCTACCTGGCGGGCAACAACCTCGACGAGAGCGGCGCGGTGCCGGAGAGCACGTTCGCCACCTACCGCGCCGCCGGGGCGGGCACGTGGCGTCCTGGCATGCCGCCGGTGCACGTCACGCTGGACGGTTTCACCGCCGCGGCGCGGCGCAGGTTCGGCGCCCTGGCGGAGGAGTTCCTGCGGCTCTACCCGGCGAGCACCGACGACGAGGCGGCCAGGGCGCACTGCGCGGCGGTGCGCGACAACGCCCGCGTCTCCACGTACCTGTGGGCCGCGGACTGGAGCGAGCACGCCGGCCTGCCCGTTCACACCTACCACTGGACCCACGCCTCGCCGGTGCGGGGCCAGGACCCGCGGCGCGCCTCGCACGGCTCGGAGATCGAGTTCGTGTTCGGCAACCTTCGCGAAGACGGTGCGGCAGGGGGCGGCGCCGGATGGACCGGTGAGGATCACCGGATCGCCGAGGTCATGTCCGCGTACTGGGCCAACTTCGCCGCCACGGGCGACCCCAACGGGCCGGGGCTGCCGCACTGGCCGGCGTACGCGCCGGGCTCGGCCGTGGTGATGGAGCTCGGCGACGCCTTCGGGCCGATCCCCGTGGCGGATCCCGCCCGCCTCAAGTTCTGGAAGCGCTTCTTCAGTCAGGAAGAAGCATGGTGACAGGAGATGACATGGGACACCACCTCACGGACGGCGCTCTCGTCGGCAGCCGCGCATCGGTGACCCGTAGGCGCTGGCGGGCCGTCGCGCTCGCCGGCGTCCTGGCCCTCGGCGCCTCGCTGACGGCCGCGTGCGGCGACTCCGGGTCCGGCGGCCAGAGCGGCAGCGGCCCGGTCGCGATCAGCGTCGGCAGCGGCGAGGGCATCTTCGACCTGCCGCTGCGGGTGGCGCAGGCCAAGGGGTACTTCGACAAGCAGGGGCTCAAGGTCACGTTCGTCTCGACGAACGCCTCGACCGGCCCCGCCGCGCTCGAGTCGGGCTCGGTGCACTTCCTCAACTCCAGCCCCACCGGCTTCCTGTCCGCGCTGGCCAAGGGGGTGCCGCAGGTCGCCGTCGCCGCCGACGGCCTGGGCAACCCGCTGGGCATCGTGGTCAGCAAGAAGTTCGCCGACGCCCACGAGCTGACCGCCGCCACCCCGGTGGAGGAGGCGGCCAAGGCGCTGGACGGCTCCATCGGCGGCGCCAGCTCGGCCAACACCAAGGCGCAGGCGAGCAACTTCCTCAAGGCGCGCGGCGTCGACCCGGCCAAGGTCAAGTGGGTGTCGCTGCCCAGCCCGGCCGCGAACAAGGCGGCGCTCAACAGCGGCCAGATCGACTGGTTCATCACCGGCCAGCCGACGCCGCTGTCCATCGAGCAGGCCGGTGAGGGCCTGGTGGTGGCCGACTCCAAGCGGGTGCCCGAATGGTCGGGCGAGCAGGCCGGCTACGGCGAGCTGATCGTGGCGCGCAAGGACTACCTGGACAAGAACCCGGAGGTCGCCAAGAAGTTCGTGGCCGCGGTCCAGGAGGCCACCGCGTACATGGGCGCCCACCTCGACGACGACGAGCTGCTGAACCTGGCCTCCAAGGAGATGAAGGGCATTCCCGTCCCGGTGCTGGAGGCCAGCCTCCAGCAGGCCGGCTGGCCGGCGAGCGCCGCGATGGACGACGCGACGTGGAAGAAGACCCTGGACTTCGTCAACGGGCTCGGGGTGCTGCCCAAGGTGATGACCGTCACCCCGAACGACTGGACCAACACGTACGTGCCGTCCGGCGGCGGCGCATGACCCTGCCGCCGCGGACGGAAAGGAGTTTGACATGGTGGCTGCCACCGACAGTCCGGTGAGGAAGAAGACCGAGGTCGTGGTCGCGGCCAGGAAGCGGAGCGACCGGTGGCAGGGCCAGGGCACCCTGGTGGCGCTGCGGGTCGTGGTGATCGCGGTCGTGCTGGGCCTGTGGCAGGTGCTGAGCGGCCCCGTCCTGCCCGAGTACGCCGTCAGCAGGCCCACCGAGGTGGCGGCGTCGCTGGTGGAGCTGCTCGGCTCGGCGTCCGGGTGGAGCGACATCAGGGCGACGGTGATCGAGGTGGTGGCCGGGTTCTCCATGGGCGTCGTGCTCGGCGCCGTGCTGGGGCTGGTGCTGGGCTCGTTCCCGCTGGCGGGCCGGGTGCTCGAACCGCTGATCGCGGCCTTCAACGGCATCCCCAAGATCGCGCTCGCGCCGCTGTTCCTGCTGTTCTTCGGGATCGGCGCCTGGTCGAAGATCACCATCGCGATGATCGGGCCGGCGTTCGTCATGTTCTACAACATCTACCTGGGTCTGCGGCTGCGGGAGCGGGAGCTGGTGGAGATCGTCCAGGTGATGGGCGGGCGCCGGCTGCACCTGCTCGTCTACGTCACGATCCCCACGCTGGCGGCGCCGTTCTTCGCCGCCCTGAAGACCGGCGGCCCGCTCGCCATCCTCGGCGTCATCGGCGCCGAGTTCATCGCCTCCACCGAGGGGCTCGGCCACGGGCTGTTCACCGCCGCCCAGAACCTGGACGCGGCCAGCGAGTTCGCCGGCCTGATCGTCCTGATCGCGATGACGCTCATCCTGAACGGGCTGCTGAGCTGGCTCGACAGCCTCGCGCTCAAGCGCCTCGGGCTCACCCCGCGCAGCCGCCCGTCGGCGGCGGAGCACTCCTGACGCGCCTGACCCACCCCCCGAAGAAAGGACCTGGTACGACGATGGACAACGGAATGAAGCGCCGGTCGTTCCTGGCCGCCGGCGCGGCGGCCGTCGGCACCGCCCTGCTCCCGCAGCCCTTCGCGGTGGCCGCCGCCGGGAGCGGCAAGAAGGGCGTGATGTTGATCAACCGGATCGGCCCCTCCACGTCCGACCTGTACATCTCCAACGCCGACGGCACGAACGAGCGCAAGCTGCTCGCCACCCCCGGCTTCGACTACCACGCCAGTGTGTCGGCCGACGGCCGCACGGTCGTCTTCACCTCGGAGCGGACCGGCGACGGCAACTCCTGCCTCTACCGCGCCCGCATCGACGGGACGAACATCCAGCCGCTGCTCACCGGCCCGGCGATGGACGACAGCGCCGTCCTGTCGCCCGACGGCGGCAAGCTGGCGTTCGTCTCCACGCGCGGCGACCGCAAGGCGCACATCTGGGTGTACGACCTGCGCGCCGGCAAGCTGAAGTGCCTGACCAGCAGCGCGGCGGTGGCCGGCGACCCCGCGCTCCCCGACGGCCACTTCCGGCCCGCCTGGTCGCCCGACGGCCAGTGGATCGCCTTCTCCAGCGACCGCAACACGCCGTGGCGCGGCCACAACGACGGCAAGGGCTGGGAGCACACGCAGGAGCTGAGCGTCTACGTCATCCGCCCCGACGGCAGCGGCTTCCGCCAGGTGGCCGCCAAGGAGGGGTACTGCCTCGGCTCGCCGAAGTGGTCGCCCGACGGCCGCCGGATCGTCTTCTACGAGATCACCACGGAGGGCACCTGGGGCGCCCACCGGCCCGAGTACATCGGCAAGGTGGAATCCCAGATCGTCTCCGTCGACTTCGTGACCGGCGACCGGGTCGAGCACACCTCGGGCCCCGGCCTGAAGGTCTCGCCGCAGTACGTCAACGCCACCGAGATCGGCTACCTGGTGAAGGGCGGCGCCGACGAGGGCCTGGCGTACGTGTCGGGCACGCTGCCGGTCGTCAAGCGGCCGTGGCTGCGCTCGCCGGTCTGGACGCCGGACGGCCAGTCGGTGATCTACCAGAAGGTCGGCTTCACCGTGCGCCCGCTCGACAAGCCGGTCTACAGCTGGGACTCCGACTGGGAGTACCGCTTCTGCGACGTGTTCCCCGTCCTGTCACGGCAGGGCCGGCTGGCGATCACCGACAAGCAGCTCGGCCACTCCTCGATCGTCACCATGCGCCCTGACGGCTCCGACCAGCGGCTCGTCTTCGACAGCTTCGGCAAGGGCCTCGACCCGGTCATGGTGGCCAAGGGCCTGGCCGGGGCGTTCCGTCCCGCGTGGTCGCCGGACGGCGCGTGGATCGCGTTCGGCCTGGGCGGCTGGTTCCAGGAGCGCGCCAACCACACCGCCGTGATCGCGCGGGTGCGCAGCGACGGCTCGGCGTGGGAGACGCTCACGGACGGCACCACCAACGCCGGCTTCCCCAGCTACTCGGCCGACGGCAACGAGATCGTCTACCGCGTGTGGGGCGAGCAGGCCAAGGGCCTGCGCATCCTCAACCTGACGACCGGCGCGACCCGCGTCCTGACCACCGAGTACGACAACCTGCCCGACTGGTCGCCCGACGGCAGGCTCATCCTGTTCACCCGCAAGACCAGCGCGACCAACTTCGACGTATGCACCATCCGCCCCGACGGAACGGGGCTGCGCGTCCTGACCACCAGCGGCTCCAACGACGGCCACGCCGTCTGGAACCCCGACGGCCGCATCCTCTACAACAGCGGCGAGTACGGCTTCCGCCAGGAGGCCGCCCTGTACGACAACACCTTCCAGCCGTACGGCCAGATCTTCATCATGAACGCGGACGGCTCCGGCAAGCGGATGCTGACCGACAGCCAGTGGGAGGACTCCATGCCTCTCTACCTGCCCAACAGCGTCCTGTCGCAGTGACCTGAGCGGGGCCGCCTCCACCCGGGTCCGGTGGAGGCGGCCCTTGCGCCGCGCACCCACCTGAACTAGCGTCTGGACACATGTCCGGCGAATTGATGGAGTCGACCCGCCGCCGGCTGTCCGACCGGCAGGCCGACACCGTGCGCCGGCTCACCGACGCGGCGGTCGAGGAGGTCGCGGCGACCGGGTTCGACGGGTTCACCGTGCGCAATGTGGCCCGCCGCGCGGGGGTCGCGCCCGCCACCGCGTACACGTACTTCACCTCCAAGAACCACCTCATCGCCGAGGTGTTCTGGCGGCGGCTGCGCGCACTGCCGCCCATCCCGCCGACGCCGGCGGAGCCGCGCGAGCGGGTGATCGCCGTGCTGCGCGAGATCGCGCTGCTGGTCGCGGGCGAGCCCGAGCTGGCCGCCGCCTGCACCAGCGCGCTGCTCGGCACCGACCCGGACGTGCGGGAGCTGCGGCTGCGCATCGGCCGCACCATCCACCGCCGGCTGCTGGCCGCGCTCGACCCCGGCGCGGAACGCCCCACGCCGGAGCAGAGCCGCGTGCTGAACGCGCTGGAGTTCGCGTACGCGGGGGCGCTCGTGCACGCGGGCATGAACTACAGCTCCTACGCCGAAATGGCCGACCGGCTCGCCGAGGTGGCCGAGCTGCTGTTCTGAGGTGGTGATCGCCGTGCAGGACAGTCCGTCCTACGACCCGTACGACTACGCGATCCACGAGGACCCGTACCCCGCCTACCGGCGGCTGCGCGACGCCGCGCCGCTCTACCGCGACGACGGCCTCGACTTCTGGGCGATCTCCCGGCACGCCGACGTGTCGGCCGCCTTCCGCGACCACGAGCGGTACTCCAGCGCCAACGGCGTCTCCCTCGACCCGAGCGCGTGGGGCCCGGCCGCGCACCGCACCATGTCGTTCCTGGCCATGGACCCGCCGTCGCACACCAGGATGCGCACCCTGGTCTCCAAGGGCTTCACGCCGCGCCGGGTGCGCGAGCTGGAGTCCGACATCCTGCGGCTGACCAGGCGGCACCTGGATCCGGCCGTGGCCGCCGGCGGGTTCGACGTGGTCGCCGACTTCGCGGGCAAGCTGCCGATGGACGTGGTGTCCGAGCTGATGGGCGTGCCGGAGGCCGACCGCGACGAGGTGCGGCGGCTCGCCGACCTGGTCGTGCACCGCGAGGAGGGACTCAACGACGTGCCGCCAGCCGGCATGGAGGCGGCGCTGGTGCTGGCCGGCTACTACCAGGATCTGGTAGCCGAGCGCCGCCGCAGGCCGCGTCCCGACCTGACCTCCGCGCTGCTCGCCGCCGAGGAGGGCCGCGACCGCATGACCGACGAGGAGGTCGTCGCCTTCCTGTTCCTCATGGTCGTGGCAGGCAACGAGACCACCACCAAGCTGCTGGCCAACGCCCTGTACTGGGGCTGGCGCAACCCTGAGCAGCTCGCCAGGCCGCTCGCCGACCCCGCCCTGGTGCCCGCCTGGGTGGAGGAGACGCTGCGGTACGACACCTCCAGCCAGCTCATCGCCCGCACCGTCACGCAGGACACCGAGTTGCACGGCACGCTCGTCCCCGCCGGCGCGCGGATGCTGCTCCTGATCGGGTCGGCCAACCGCGACGAGCGGGTGTTCGCCGACCCCGACGTCTACGACCTCGGCCGCGACACCTCGCCGCTGATCAGCTTCGGCGGCGGCCGGCACTTCTGCCTGGGGGCCAACCTCGCCCGCCTGGAGGCGAGGCTGGCCCTGACCGAGTTCGTCCGCCGGGTCCGCGCCTACGACGTGGACGCGGACAAGGCCGTCCGTGTGCACTCCGTCAACGTCCGAGGCTTCGCCGCGTTACCCATGACCGTCACCCCCCGATAGGAGGCCCGCCTCCATGGCCCGATTCGCCCCCCACCCCGAACGCCGCCCCGCGCTGGTCAGCGGGGCCTCGTCCGGGATCGGCGCGGCCACCGCCGCCCTGCTCGCCGACGCCGGCCATCCCGTCGCACTCGGCGCGCGCCGCGTGGACCGCTGCGAGCAGATCGCCGCCGCCGTCCGCGAGCGCGGCGGGCAGGCGGTCGCCCTGCCCCTGGACGTCTCCGACTCCGACTCCGTCAAGTCGTTCGTGGCGGCGGCCACCGACGCGCACGGCGACCCGGAGATCGTCGTCTCCGGTGCGGGCGACCTGGCCGCCGCCCGCGTTCACGAGCTCGACCCGGAGGCGTTCGCCGCCCAGCTCCAGGTGCACCTGGTCGGCGCGCACCGGCTGATCTCGCAGGTGGTGCCCGGCATGGTGGCCAGGGCGCGCGGCGACGTCGTGCTCGTCTCCTCCGACGTGGTGCCCTCGCCCCGGCCCCGCATGGGCGCCTACGTCGCGGCCAAGCACGGCCTGGAAGGCATGGCCCGCGCCATGCGGATGGAGCTGGAGGGCAGCGGCGTGCGCGTCTCGCTGGTCAGGCCGGGGCCGACGATGACGGGGATGGGCATGACCTGGGACGCGGAGACGACCACGGTCGTGCTGGAGGAGTGGGTGCAGTGGGGGCTCGCCCGGCACCCGCACTTCCTCCAGGCCGAGCAGGTCGCCGCCGTGATCGTGACGGTCGCGACCGCGCCGCGCGGCGTGCACCTCACCTTGGTCGAGGTCCAGCCGGAACGAGCGGTGGAGGTCGCTCCGGAACCCGCGGCCGAGACCCGGTCGGAGCAGGCGGTCGAGTCATGACCAGGGAGCCCGCGCTCGTCTCCGGCGGCCCCGACCACCTCGACGAGCTGCGCACCGACCCGATCGGGCTGATGCGGCGCGTCCGCGAGGAGTGCGGCGACGTGGGACGCTTCCTGCTGGCCGGCCGCCCGGTCGTCCTCCTGTCGGGCGCCGAGGCGAACGAGTTCTTCTTCCGCGCCCCCGACGAGGAGCTCGACCAGGCGGAGGCGTACCCGTTCATGACGCCCATCTTCGGGACGGGCGTGGTCTTCGACGCCACCCCCGAGCAGCGCCGCGAGGCCCTGCACAACCAGGCGCTGAAGGGCTCGTTCCTCAAGGGCCACGCCGCCACGATCGCCGCCGAGGTGGACCGGATGGTCGCCGGGTGGGGCGAGGACGGCGAGCTCGACCTGCTCGACTGGTTCGCCGAGCTGACCATCTACACCTCCTCCGCCTGCCTGATCGGCAAGCGCTTCCGCGACCAGCTCGACCGCCGCTTCGCCGAGCTGTACCACGACCTGGAGCGAGGGACCGACGCGATCGCCTACGTCGACCCGTACGCCGACATCGACAGTTTCCGCCGCCGCGACGCCGCCCGCGTCCAGCTCGTGGCGCTCGTCGAGGGCATCATGGCCGGGCGGGCCGCCGCGCCGCGCCCGCCGCGCGAGGAGCGGGACCTGCTCGACGTGCTCATGTCGATCCGCGACGACGACGGCACGCCGCGCTTCTGCGCCGACCAGATCACCGGCATGTTCATCTCGATGATGTTCGCCGGGCACCACACCAGCTCGGGCACGGCCGCCTGGACCCTGATCGAGCTGCTGCGCCACCCCCCGGTGCTGGCCGGGGTCGTGGCGGAGCTGGACGAGCTGTACGCCGACGGCTCCGAGGTCAGCTTCCAGGCGCTGCGCGAGATCCCGCTGCTGGAGTCGGCGATCAAGGAGGCGCTGCGGCTGCACCCGCCGCTGATCCTGCTGCTGCGGGTGGCCAAGAAGGAGCACGAGGTGCTCGGTCACCGCGTCCCGGCCGGAACGCTGGTCGGCTGCAGCCTGGCGGTCTCCAACCGCATCCCGCAGGACTTCCCGCAGCCCGACGCCTTCGACCCGTCCCGCTACGCCGAACCGCGCGAGGAGGACGTGCTCAACCGGTGGACCTGGGTGCCGTTCGGCGCGGGCAGGCACCGCTGCGTGGGCGCCAACTTCGCGATGATCCAGCTCAAGGCCATCTTCTCGGTGCTGCTGCGCGACTGGGAGTTCGACCTCGCCCAGCCGCCCGGCACCTACCGCAACGACCACACCAAGATGGTCGTCCAGCTCGCCCGCCCGTGCCGCGTCCGCTACCGCAGGCGCCGGCCGTGAAGCTGGAAGCCGATCTGGACCTGTGCCAGGGACACGCCATGTGCGAGCTGGAGGCGCCGGACGTCTTCGAGGTGCCGCGCAACGGCAAGGTGCGCGTCCTCGACGAGGAGCCCGACGAGTCGCTGCGCGCCCAGGTGGAGGCCGCCGTCCGATACTGCCCGACCCGGGCGCTCAAGCTAGGAGGCTGATGGTGTACCCGCGTGACGAGCTGGACGAGATGGTACGGCGCTGGCTGGAGGCCAACCGGCGGTGCGAGGAGCAGGGCGACTGGCGCCCGCTCGCCGACCTCTACACCGAGGACGCCACCTACGGCTGGAACATCGGCCCCGGGCAGGACTTCATGGCGGTCGGCCGGGACGAGATCCGCGACCTCGCCCTCGGCTCCGAGATGGGCGGGCTGGACGGCTGGTCCTACCCGTACCAGAGCATCCTCGTGGACGAGCGCCAGGGGGAGGTGGTCGGGTTCTGGAAGCAGATCGCCGACGCCCGCCGGCCGGACGGCAGCGCGTACGAGGTGCCGGGGATCGGGGGGAGCTGGTTCCGGTACGGCGGCGACTTCCGGTGGCGGTGGCAGCGCGACTGGTTCGACCTGGGGAACGTCACGGCGGTGTTCGTCGAGATGCTGAAGGCGGGCGTGCTGTCGGACGGGATGCGCCGCCGGCTCGACCGGGCGGCTTCCGGGGCGGCGGTGCCGGGGTACTACGCGAGGACGGAGACCCCGGTGCCGCTGTGGTGACCTCTAGTGCGGGATGGCGTCGATGAGCTGGCGGGCGCCCTGGCGCAGGAGCGCGACCGCCACGGACGTGCCCAGCGTGGCCGGGTCGAGCGGGCCCGCCCATTCGTGGGCGTCCAGGACCGTCTTGCCGTCCGGGCTGAAGACCCGGCCGCGCAGCGACAGGCGTCCGCCGCGTTCGGCGCGGCCGTAGCCGGCGATGGGGCTGTTGCAGTGGCCTTGCAGGACGTGCAGCAGCATCCGTTCGGCCGTGACCTCGCGCCAGGTGTCGGCGTCGCCCAGGTCGGCGACCGCCTCGATGGTCTCGGAGTCGTCCTCCCTGCACTGCAGGGCGAGCACGCCCGCGCCGATCGGCGGGCACATCGTCTCCAGGGGCAGCGCCTCGGTGATCCGGTCGCGCATGCCGATCCGCTCCAGGCCCGACACGGCCAGCAGGAGCGCGTCGGCCTCGCCCGCGTCGAGTTTCTCCAGCCGCCGGTTGGCGTTGCCGCGCATGGGCACGCAGCGCAGATGCGGGTGGGAGGTGGACAGTTGCGCGACCCGGCGGACGGATGAGGTGCCGATGCGGGTGCCCGGCGGGAGCTCGTCGAGGGTGAGGCCGCCCGGGTGCACGAGGGCGTCGCGCAGGTCGTCGCGCTTGAGGAAGGCCGCCCAGGTGGTGCCGGCGGGCAGGGGGCGGTCGGCGGGGACGTCCTTGACGCAGTGGACGGCGAGGTCGGCGCGGCCCGCGAGCAGGAGGGCGTCCACCTCCTTGGTGAACGCGCCCTTGCCGCCGAGCTCCGACAGCGCGCCCTGCCACCGGTCGCCGGAGGTCGTGACCGGGACGACCTCGGTGCGGACGCCGGGGTGCAGCGCGGTGAGCTCCTGCCGGACCCGCTCCACCTGGGCGAGCGCCATGGGTGAGGAGCGGGTGGCGATGCGGATCAGCTCAGAGACGGCCATCCGCCGATGGTAGCGCCACCTCCGCCGGATCCGGGTCAACTATGAGGGCGGCGCCGCGGCGAGTGACAGGCTGTTGCCGTCCGGGTCGAGGATCTCGACGTGGCGTACGCCGTTGCCGTACGTCTCGACGGGTTCGTGGGCGATGCCGTGGGCGGCGAGCCGGGCGAGGATGTCGTCGAGGTCGGTCACCCCGAACGTGATCATGGTGCCGCCGACTCGCGCGGCCCGCACGGGCCTGTCGTCGAGGACGAGCCAGGCGTTCTCCCCCACCTGCCACAGCAGCTCCTCGCCGATGATCTCGTCGGCCTCCCGTCCGAAGAACGCCTCGTACCACTTCCGCGAGATCGCCAGGTCACGTACGCACACCACGCTGTGCAGGTCCATCGAGACCGCTCCCTTCTCCGCCGTTGCAGTCAAGAAGACCATTCGCGCGGCCGGAACTCATCGGTCTCAGGGGACGTGCGGGGTGCCGTCGCGCATCGGCGGGAAGCGGAAGCGGGCCGCGGTGGTGGCGCGGGTCATGGCGGTGATCGGGTCCTCGCCGACCGGCTCGGTGCGGTCGTCGATGACGACCTCCCAGCGGCAGTGCGGCACCCTGTCGCCGGGGACGCGGGGCGGCCGGTGCACCGGGCGGATGCGCGCCCTGGGGTTGACGGCCTGGGCGGTCCAGTCGAAGGTGCCGTCCTCGATGTGGTGGCACATGCCGCGCACGGCCCGCTCGCCGAACGGCTCGACGTCGAGCAGCGCGCCGCAGGTGCGGAGCTGGAAGAAGCCGTGCGTCTCGTCGATCAGCTCGTACTCGACGTCCATGTAGTGCTGGGCGAAGCCGGGGTCGAGCTGGAGGCACTTGAAGATGGCCGAGACGCCGTCGCCCTCGATCCTCATGATCTCGCGGATCCGCTGGGTGTAGACGGGGCTGGCGCCGCGCCACTCCTGGACGGCGATCTCCTCCACGGCCTCCTGGCCGTACTTCATCCCGACCGCGATGAGCGAGGAGCGGTCGAGCAGGTGCACGATGAGCGCGTACTCCCTGACCAGGCGCACGAGGGCGTCCTTCGACAGGTCCTCGAAGCGGAAGCCGGGGTCGAACGCGCCGGAGTAGTCGTCACGGGACACGGGCCCCTCCTTCGATTCCCCCTTGCACGGTCATTCGTGAACTGTAGTCTGGACACGTGTCCATAACAAGCGGACGCTTGCTCGACGACTGGGCGGACCGGGGCTCTCCCCTCCTGATCGGCGGCAGGCTCGTCACGGGCGATCGGCGCTTCGAGACGATCGACCCGGCCACGGAAGAGGTCATCGGCCTGGCCGCCGACGCCACCGGCGACCAGCTCGGCGAGGCGATCGACGCCGCCCGCCGCGCGTTCGACGAGTCCGGCTGGGCCACCGACCTCGGCCTGCGCGTCCGCTGCCTGCGCCAGCTCCGGCAGGCGCTCGAACGGCACGCCGACGAGCTGCGCGCGCTCACCATCAGGGAGGCGGGCGCGCCGCGCTTCCTGACGTACGGGGCGCAGCTCGACCAGCCCGTGGCCGACCTGGGCTGGGTCGCCGACCTCGCCGAGAACTACGCCTGGACGCGCGACCTGGGCCGGGCCGCGCCGATGGGGATCGCCAGCGACCGGCGCGTGCTGCGCGAGCCGGTGGGCGTCGTCGCCGCGATCACCCCGTGGAACTTCCCGCACCAGATCAACCTGGCCAAGCTCGGCCCCGCGCTGGCCGCCGGCAACACGGTGGTGCTCAAGGCCGCCCCCGACACCCCCTGGTGCGCGGCGGTGCTCGGCCGGCTGGCCGCCGAGGAGACCGACCTGCCGCCGGGCGTACTCAACGTCGTCACCGGCCGCGACCACGCGCTCGGCGCCCGGCTGGCCGCCGACCCGCGCGTGGACCTGGTCTCCTTCACCGGCTCCACCGCGACGGGCCGCGCGGTGATGCGCGGCGCCGCAGAGACGCTCAAGAAGGTGTTCCTGGAGCTGGGCGGCAAGTCGGCGTGCGTGCTGCTGGACGACGCCGACCTCGCCAAGGCGTGCGCGTACGCCGCCTTCGCCGCGATCTCCCACGCCGGGCAGGGCTGCGCGCTCACCACCCGGCTGCTGGTCCCCCGCGCCCGGCACGACGAGGCGGTGGAGATCACCGCGCGGACGATGGCGCGGCTCGGCGCCGGCGACCCGTCCGACGACCGCACCGTCTGCGGCCCGCTCATCTCCGCGCGCCAGCGCGAGCGCGTCGAGGGTTACCTGAAGCTGGCGGTCGCGGAGGGCGGCTCGTTCGCCACCGGCGGGCGGCGGCCCGACAGGGACCGGGGCTTCTGGATCGAGCCGACGCTGATCACGGGCCTGACCAACCGGTCCAGGGCGGCGCGGGAGGAGATCTTCGGGCCTGTGCTGGTGGTGCTGCCGCACGACGGCGACGACGACGCCGTGCGGATCGCCAACGACTCGCCGTACGGGCTGTCGGGCGCCGTGCACGCGGGCGACCCGGAGCGGGCGCGCGCGGTGGCGCGGCGGCTGCGCACCGGCACGGTCAGCGTCAACGGCGGCGTCTGGTACGGCCCCGACGTGCCGTTCGGCGGTTACAAGCAGTCGGGGGTCGGGCGCGAGATGGGGGTCGCGGGCTTCGAGGAGTACCTGGAGACCAAGTCGATCGCGGAGGGAGCGGGATGACCGCGCAGGAACCCGGGGCCGGTGGCGGTGGCGGTGGTGGTAGCGGTGGCGGTGGCGGGATGAGGCGGTTCGCCGGGAAGGTGGCGATCGTCACGGGCGCCGCTCAGGGCATCGGCGAGGCGTACGCGCGGGCGCTGGCCGCCGAAGGCGCCGGCGTGGTCGTCGCGGACGTGGACGAGCAGGGCGCGAAGGTCGCCGACGACCTCGGCGGCCTGTTCGTCAGGACCGACGTGTCCGACCCCGCCTCCGTCGAGGCGATGGCGGCGGCGGCCGTGACGGCGTTCGGCGGCATCGACTACCTGGTCAACAACGCCGCCATCTTCGGCACCATGAAGCTGGACTTCCTGTTCACCGTGGACTGGGACTACTACCGCAGGTTCATGGCCGTGAACATGGACGGCGCGCTGCTGTGCGCCCGCGCCTGCCACGCCCGGATGGCCGAGCGCGGCGGCGGCGCGATCGTCAACCAGTCCTCCACCGCCGCCTGGCAGTACTCCGGCTTCTACGGCCTGGCCAAGGCGGGCGTGAACAGCCTCACCCAGCAGCTCGCGCACGAGCTCGGCTCGCTCGGCATCCGGGTCAACGCGATCGCGCCCGGCCCCATCGACACCGCCGCCCACCGCGCGGTGGTGCCCGGCGGGATGTCGGCCAGGATCGTGCGGGACAAGCTCGCGCTCAAGCGCCTCGGCACGCCGGACGACCTCGTCGGGATGTGCCTGTTCCTGCTGTCGGACGAGGCGGCGTGGATCACCGGGCAGATCTTCAACGTGGACGGGGGCGAGGTGTTCCGGGCATGAGGTACGGCTTCGTCGGGCTCGGCCAGATCGGCGGCCCCATGGCGGGACGCCTGGCCGGCCCCGACCTGATCGTCTACGACGTCCGGGCCGAGGCGATGGCGCCGCTGGCCGAGCGGGGCGCGGTGGCCGCCGGGAGCCTGGCGGACGTGGCCCAGGCCGCGATCATCTCGCTCATGGTCCGCGACGACGCCCAGGTGAACGAGGTCGCCGCCGCGCTGATCCCCGCCGCGCGGCCCGGCACGATCATCGCCGTGCACTCCACGATCCGCGCGCAGACGGCGGTCAAGCTGGCGGAGGAGGCGCAGCCGTACGGGATCGAGGTGGTGGACGCGCCGGTCAGCGGCGGGTTCATGGGCGCGGCGGCGGGCACGCTCGCGGTCATGGTCGGCGCGAGCGAGGCGGCGTTCGCGCGGGTCGAGGCGGCTTTCGGCGCGTGGGCGGGGCTCGTCCTGCACATGGGCCCCGTCGGCGCGGGCACCCGCGCCAAGCTGGCCCGCAACCTGCTGCACTTCGCCTCCTTCGCGGCGGTCGCCGAGGCGCAGCGCCTGGCGGAGGCGGCGGGGATCCCGCTCGGCGCGCTCGGCCGGATCGTCCGCCACTCCGACGCCGTCACCGGCGGGCCTGGCGCCCTGATGATCCGCGACACCACCTCGCCGCTGCCTCCGGGCGACCCGCTGCGGGAGATCATGGCGCACGTGTTCGCGCTGGGCGACAAGGACCTGTCGTTCGCCCTCGAACTGGCCGGCGAGCTGGGCGTGGACACCCCGCTCGCCCGGCACGCCCACCGGCGGCTGGCCGCCGACCTCGGCCTGGAGGAGCCCTCATGACGGACGAGCGGCGGCAGCGGGGGCTGGAGATGATGGCCCAGGTCTACGGGTGGGAGGTGCGTGACGGGCCCGGCGACTTCTTCGGCATCACGGTGGATCACCTGTTCGCCGACATCTGGTCGCGGCCTGGGCTGTCCATGCGTGACCGGCGGCTGCTCCTGGTCGGCGTCCTGGCCGCCAAGGGGCTGAACGACGTGCTGGACATCCAGATCCCGGCGGCGCTGGGCAACGACGAGCTGACCGCCGGGGAGCTGCGGGAGATCGCGATCTTCCTGACGCACTACATCGGCTGGCCGCTGGGGGCCAAGCTCAGCGTGCAGATCGACACGCTGATCGCCGCGCACGAGAAGAGACAGGCCGGGCAGGGCCCCGCCGCACCGCGATGACGCGTGTGCGCGGGGCGACAGCACCGGGCAAGCGCACGCCATAGCATGTGATCATGCAGCCTCTGCCGGTGATCACCCCCGCCACCGTGGACGTGATCGAGGCCCTGACGGCCGACCTGAGCCCGCGCTGGGCGCTGGAGATCGTCAAGGCCACGGGCCGCTCCCCCGGCACCGTCTACCTGGTGCTCGACCGGCTGGAGCGCGGCGGATGGGTGATCTCCACCTGGGAGGCGGACGCCGCCAGGCAGGGCCCGCGCCGGCGGCTCTACCGGCTCAAGGGCGAGGCGCTGCCCGCCGCGCGCCGCGCCGTCGCCAGGCGCGCCGCCGCGCACCAGCCGATCGGCCAGCCGCTGCCCCATCCGGGAGTCTGACGGTGAACCCGCTGGTCAGGGGCGTCATCGTCACCGCCGCCGCACTCCTGCCCGGCAAGGCGCGGCGCGAGCGTCACCTGGAGCAGTGGCTCGCCGACGGCGAGGGGGCGGCGGAGGCGGGCCTGAGCTCGTCGCGCGTGGCGCTGGGCGCGCTCAGGGCCGCCCTCGTGATGAACCTGACCCGCCGCTCGGCGGTGCCGCTCGGCCTGGCCGCCGTCCTGGTCATCGGCGGGGTCCGGCTGGCGGTGACCACGTCCGAGCAGGCGCTGGGCACCGCGATCGCCATGGCGGGCGTCGCCCTGCCCCTCCTCCTGCTGATCATCCGCAGGTTCGCCGAACGCGACTGGGAGGACACCCTGGCCGCCGGGCAGGCGGGCCCGCCTCCCGACCGGAAGCGGCCTCTCCCCTTGGTCCTGGGCGCCCTGCCGGTGATTCTGGCCGCTTTGCTGCTTCTCATCCTGTTCAGATGACCTGCCCTATTCTGTGTCGATGAACATCGAGTTCAGCGGTGAGCTGTGGTTCTGGAGAGGCCCCGCGCCCTGGCACTTCATCACGGTGCCGGACGAGGAGTGCCAGGACGTGGAGGCGATCGCCGCCTCGGTGAGCTACGGCTGGGGCATGATCCCGGTGACGGCCCAGATCCGGGAGACCCGGTGGCAGACGTCGATGTTCCCGAAGGACGGGCGTTACCTGGTGCCGGTGAAGGCGGGGGTGCGCAAGGCGGAGGGGCTCGACGTGGGTGACATCGTCACCGTCCGCCTGACTGTCGGGCCGTGCGGATGAGCCTTTCGCGGGGCAAGCTCGATACGCCGTCCGGGTGACCAAGAAAGGGTCGCTCAATTACGGAGCGACACCACCGGAATTGCTTAAATCCGGTCGGCCCCGAAAGGATCAGAGAACGCGCGAAATCGTTAATTGGGCCCGCGTTCATTGTGCGGGGGTCTGGCTGCGCCGGATGAGGTCGAGGACGGCGTCCCTGGCCTCGCGGAAGACGGCGACGATCTCGCCGGCCGCCGCGGCGACGGCCGCGTCGCCGGGAGGGGTGGCCGGTTCGACGAGCAGGTGCACGGTATCGGCCAGAACGGCTTCCGGGTCCTCGACGCCCTGCGGCGCGGACGCCGGGTCCTGGATGGCGGTCATGAACCCGTCGAGCACGGCGTGCACGGCGTAGACCTGGGTGGCGAGCGGCCGGTCGGCGCGGATGAGGCCGTGCCTGCGCATGATGGGGATGACCGTGTTGCCCAGGGCGGTGGGTTTGGTGCGGGCGTACAGCTCGCGGTCGGCGGGCTCCTGTTCGAGCAGCCGGAGCAGCTCGGGGTCGCCGCGCTGGACGCGGTGGGCGAGCGGGAGCCTGACCATGGTGCGCACCAGTGCGGGGGCCAGGTGGCGGGGCAGCACGACGGCGGGATCGGCGGTGACGCGGGTGATGAGCTCCTCCATGCCGGTCAGCATGTCGCGGGCGAACAGCCCGCGGATGAGGTCCTCCTTGCTCGGCCAGTAGAGGTAGACGGTGCCCTTGCCGACGCCGGCCGCGCGGCTGATCTCGGACACGGTGACCTTGCCCGCGCCGTGGTCGAGCACCAGCTCGCGCGCGCTGTCGAGGATGCGCGCGGCCTTGCGTGAGTGGTGTTCGACCAACTGGGTCACCGGTGTCGTCCTCTTCCTGGGTCGGCCGCGTCGCGTCACCGGCCATTATCGTGCTCGCGGTCCGCCCCGATGACGGGGGCGCGCGGCGGAGGAAGGGACGAGCCGGCTCACGGCGCCGAAGCGTGAGAGGGCGCCGGAGGCTGGCGGGCACGGAAAAGCCGCCTTACCAAGGACACGATAAAGCGCACCCTTTCCACAAAAAAGCATGCTTACGCAGGGGTTTCAGCCTGCGACGGCTTTTGCGCAAACCCTGGCACAGAGGGCCCCCTCCTGTCTACAGTGTGGACAGCGAAATGTGGATTTCCCTGACATCTGATTACAGATCGGGCAGACGTCGATCTCAAGTTCGCAACAGTATGGGGACGGCTATTTGTCCGAAACGTTGGCCGATGATCCTGTTGCGCATTAACCAGCAGCGCTGACCCTAGTTCGGACAAAGGAGAGCTGTCGTGACCCATAGGCGGAGACTTGGGAGATTCCTCACGGCGGTGACAGCAGGCGCGCTTCTGCTGTCCGCTTGCGGCCAGAGCGGCGACGAGGCGAGCAAGCCGACGGCGTCCAGCACGGGTGGCGCCGCCTCGGGGCAGACCATCACCTACGCCGGTGAGCAGGAGTTCAACTCCTACAACAGCATCGCCGTGAACAACCTGGTCAACAGCACCGCCATGCAGCGGGTGCTGCTCGGCTTCTGGTACTACGGCGAGAAGGGCGCGGTGACGCCCGACAAGGACTTCGGCTCGTACACGAAGACGTCCGACTCGCCGCTGACCGTCGACTACGAGTTCGCCGCCAACGGCGTGTGGTCCGACGGCAACCCGATCGACTGTGACGACGCCCTGCTGTACTGGGCGGCCAAGTCCGGCAAGATCAAGGGCTTCCAGGTGGACGGCACCACCGGTGTCGAGCTCGTCAAGGCCCCCGCGTGCAAGGCCGGCGACAAGAAGTTCACCTTCGAGTACTCCGAGCCGTTCGCCGACTGGGAGAGCAACGGCCCCGGCGCCGCCGACGTGCTGCCGGCCCACGTGGCCTACAAGGCCGCGGGCATGAGCGAGGCGGACTTCATCGCCGCGGTGCAGGCGGCGGACGTCAAGAAGCTCGAAGCGGTGATCAAGTTCTACAACGAGGGCTGGGTCATCGAGGGCGGCATCAAGGACATGTCGCTCTTCCCGGCGTCCGGCCCCTACAAGATCTCCGCCATGGAGCCCGGCCAGTCGCTGACCCTCAGCGCCAACGACAAGTGGTGGGGCGCCAAGCCGGCCACCCCGACGATCGTCATGCGGGTCATCTCCCAGGAGGAGCAGGCCCAGGCGCTGCAGAACCGCGAGGTCAACCTGATCGAGCCGCAGCCGAACCCCGACCTGCTCGCCCAGTTGGAGGGCATGCAGGGCGTGACCGTGAAGACGGGTGACGCCTACACCTACGAGCACCTGGACTTCAACTTCGACTCCAGCGCGTTCAAGGACAAGACGCTGCGCGAGGCGTTCGCCAAGTGCGTGCCCCGGCAGCTCATCGTGGACAACCTGATCAAGCCGCTCGCGCCGCAGGCGCAGGTGCTGCAGGTGCGCAACACGCTACCGTTCGAGCCGGACTACGCCACCGTCTCCGCCGGCAGCGGCTCGGAGACCTACGCCCAGCCCGACGTCGAGGGCGCCAAGGCGCTGCTGGAGAAGGCCGGCAAGGTCGGCATGGAAGTGAAGATCGGCCACAACCTGCCCAACCCGCGCCGTACGCAGGAGGTGCAGCTCATCGCCGACTCCTGCAACAAGGCGGGCTTCAAGATCACCGACGCCGGTGACGAGAAGTTCTTCGAGGCCGGCGGCCCCCTCGCCACCAACACCTACGACGTGGCGCTGTTCGCCTGGACCGGCTCGGCCGAGGTGAGCGGCTGGAGCTCGACGTACACCACGGTCAAGGAGTGCAGCGAGGCCGGCAAGGAGAACAACAACGGCTGCTACTCCAACAAGGAGGTCGACGACCTCATCAAGAAGCTGAACGCCGAGGTCGACAAGACCAAGCACCCCGCCATGATCGCCTCGATCGAGAAGGTGCTCTGGCAGGACCTGGCCACGATCCCGCTGTTCGCCCACCCGAACATGCTGGCCTGGGACGAGAAGATGCAGAACATCGTGCCCAACCCGGCCCAGTCGTCGGTGACCTGGAACATGGACAAGTGGGCGCTGGCCCAGTAGCCGTCCGATCACTCTGAACCACCCGGCGCGGAGCGGAGGACTCCCGGGCCCCCCGCTCCGCGCCAGCACCACTCATGAACCAAGGAGATAGCGAGTGATCGCCTTCATCGCGCGAAGATTGATCGTCTCCTTCTTCGTGCTCCTGGCGGCCACCATGGTCATCTACGGGCTGACGGCGCTCGCGGGCGACCCGCTGGAAGACCTCAGGGAGCTCCCGGGCGCCGACCGGGAACGGAAGATCGCCGACCGCGTCGAGCGGATGAACCTCGACACTCCCCTCCCCCTCAGATACCTGGCCTGGCTCGGGAACCTGTTCCGTGGCGACCTCGGCGTCAACCGCGACGGCCAGGACGTGGCCGTGCTGCTCGGCAACGCCCTCTCGGCCACCCTCCAGCTCGTCGTGGCCGCCACCGTGCTGGCCGTCATCATCGGCGTCGTCGTGGGCATCGTCTCGGCGCTGCGGCAGTACAGCGGCTTCGACTACTCGGTGACCTTCACCGCCTTCGTCTGCTTCTCGCTCCCGCTCTTCTGGGTCGCGGTGATGCTCAAGCAGTACATCGCGATCGAGTTCAACGACTGGCTGGGCGACCCCGTCATCCCGCCCGCGGTCATCGCGGTGATCTCGCTGGTCGCCGGGCTGATCTGGGGCGCGCTCTGGGTCGGCGGCCGGCAGGCGCGGCTGGCCGCGTTCGGCCTCGGCGCCGCCGCCACGGCCCTGACGCTGACGCTGCTGTCGGCCACCCGCTGGTTCGCCGATCCCGGCATCGGCGTCGTCCTGCTGGCGATTCTCGCGGGCGGCACCGCGGTCGGCGTCACCGCGCTGATCTCCGGGCTGCGCTACCGCGACCCGCTCTACGCCGCACTCTCGGCCGCGGGGATCGGCGTGCTCTGCTCGCAGCTCCTGGATCCGGTGCTGGCCGACCCGAGCTGGCTGGAGATCTTCGGCCTGGCGCTGCTGACGGTGGCCGTCTGCGTGGGGCTCGGCTACGCGCTCGGCGGGCTGCTGCGCCGCCAGGCGATCCTCGCCGCCGTCCTGACCGGGCTGGTCACCGCCGGGCTGATCTTCCTGGACCGCATGCTGCGCGGCTTCGCGGAGTACAGCGACTACGTACGCGGGCGCCCGATCGCCACGATCGGCTCCAGCACCCCCAACTTCGAGGGCGACTTCTGGCAGACCAACCTCGACGTGGCGGGCCACCTCCTGCTGCCGACGATGGCGCTGATCCTGATCTCGCTGGCCACCTACACGCGTTACAGCCGCTCCAGCATGCTGGAGGTGATGAACCTGGACTACGTGCGCACCGCGCGGGCCAAGGGCCTGGCCGAGCGTACGGTGGTCACCAAGCACGCCTTCCGCAACGGGATGATCCCCATCACCACGTTGATGGCCTTCGACTTCGCGGGCGTGATCGGCGGCGCGATCGTGACCGAGAACGTGTTCGGCTGGCAGGGCATGGGCAGCCTGTTCCTGCACGGGCTGCAACAGGTGGACCCGGCCCCTGTCATGGCGTTCTTCATCGTCTCCGGGAGCGCGATCGTGCTGTTCAACATGCTCGCCGACATCATCTACGCCTACCTCGACCCGCGGATCAGGCTGTCATGAGCGGCCAGTACACCGCCGATCACTCCGGACCCACAGGAGAGCCGCCCATGGCGATCGATGCGCAGGCCGCGGTGGCCGCGCAGGGCATGACCGTCGTCGCCCGCACGCAGAGCCAGCTCGTCCGCCGCCGCTTCTTCCGGCACCGGGCGGCGCTCATCGGCATGCTGGTCTTCGGCTCCGTCGTCCTGCTGGCGTTCACCTCCATCGGGTTCGGGCCCGTCCCGGGCTGGTGGGACAAGAGCTACCTGTCCACCGGGTCGGTGGTCGACCAGGGCAGGCCGACGCTGAGCCTGGTGCCGGAGTTCCTGGGCGGCGAGGGCATCCGCTGGGGCGAGCACCCGTTCGGCCAGGACAACATCGGCATCGACTACTTCGCGCTCACCATGCGCGGCACCCAGCAGTCGATCATCGTCGCGTTCATCGTCGGGCTCGTCGCGACGACGGTCGGCACGCTGGCCGGCGCCTTCGCCGGATATTTCAGGAAAAAGACCGAAGCGGTGCTCATGCGGCTGACCGACGTGATGATCACCATCCCGGTGCTCATCATCGCCGCCATCGTCGGCCGCACGTTCGGCGACTCGGGCATCGTCATCCTGGCCGTCTGCATCGGCCTGGTCACCTGGCCCACGCTGAGCCGGCTGATCCGCGGCGAGTTCCTATCGCTGCGCGAGAAGGAGTTCGTCGAGGCCGCGCGGGCGCTGGGCACCTCCTCCCGCCGCATCATCTTCCGGCACATCCTGCCGAACACGGTCGGCGTCATCATCGTCAGCGCCACCCTGGCCATCGCGAACGCGGTGCTGCTGGAGTCGGCGCTGTCCTTCCTCGGCGTCGGCGTGCAACCGCCCGACGTCTCGCTCGGCCAGCTCATCGACACCTACCGCAGCGCGATGACGACCCGCCCGTGGCTGTTCTGGTGGCCGGGCGTCTTCATCATCGCGATCGCGCTGTCCATCAACTTCATCGGTGACGGTCTGCGCGACGCGTTCGACCCTCGACAGACCCGGGTGCGTGCCTGATGACCGACCTTCCCGCCGAGATCCTCCGCGTGAAGGACCTGGCCGTCGAGTTCCCCACCGAGGACGGCGTCGTCAAGGCGGTCCGCGGGGTCTCCTACGCCCTGCACGAGCGCGAGGTGCTCGGGATCGTCGGCGAGTCCGGCTCCGGCAAGTCCGTCTCGTCGCTGGCCGTGATGGGGCTGCTGCCGCGCGGCGCCCGCGTCCGGGGCAAGATCAGTTATCGCGGCGACGACGTACTCAAGATGTCCGCCCGCAAGCGGCGCGACCTGCGCGGACGCAAGATCGCCATGATCTTCCAGGACCCGATGACCGCGCTCAACCCGGTGCACACCGTCGGCGACCAGCTCGCCGAGGCCGTGCTCGCCCACGACCTCGTGCCGCGCAAGCAGGCGCTCGCCCGCGCCAGGGAGATGCTCGACCTGGTCGGCATCCCGCAGGCCGAGCAGCGGCTGCGCAGCTACCCGCACGAGTTCTCCGGCGGTATGCGGCAGCGCGCGATGATCGCGATGGCGGTCATCAACAACCCGGACGTCATCATCGCCGACGAGCCGACCACCGCGCTCGACGTGACCGTCCAGGCGCAGATCCTGGAGAAGCTCCTGGAGGTCAAGGACGCCGTCAACGCCGCGATCGTGCTCATCACGCACGACCTCGGCGTGGTGGCGGGCATCGCCCACCGGGTGCTCGTCATGTACGCCGGCAAGCCGGTCGAGATCGGCGACACCGACACGATCTTCTACCGGCCGCGCATGCCGTACACCGCGGGGCTGCTCGGCTCGATGCCGTCGCTGGAGACGTCGGGCGGGCGGCTGCGGCCGATCAAGGGCGCCCCACCCTCCCTGATCAACCTGCCGTCGGGCTGCCCGTTCTCGCCGCGCTGCCCGCTGGCCGACACCCGCTGTCACGGCGAGGAGCCCGCGCTGGCGGAGGTGGACGAGGGCGGGCACTACGCCGCCTGCCACCACTGGGACCAACTGGCCGCGGTGGCGGATCCCACCGCGCTGTTCCGTACGGAGAGTGAGCCCGTCACATGAGCGTTCAGGTCACGCAGGAGCACCTCCTGGAGGTGGAGGACCTGGTGATGAGCTTCCCCGTACGCGGCGCGGGGTTCCTGCGCAAGGTGGCGGGCCACATCCAGGCGGTGAGCGGCGTCTCCATGCACGTCGACCAGGGTGAGACCCTCGGCGTGGTGGGCGAGTCGGGCTGCGGCAAGTCGACGACAGGCCGGGCCATCCTCCAGCTCCACAAGCCCACGTCGGGCTCGGTGCGCTTCGAGGGCAACGAGCTGACGACGCTGTCGCCGAAGCGGTTGCGCGCGGTGCGGCGCGACATCCAGATCGTCTTCCAGGACCCCTACGCCTCGCTCAACCCGAAGCTGCCGGTCAACGACATCATCGCCGAGCCGCTGAAGGTGCACGAGCGGTGGAAGGACACCGGCCCCGCGAAGGTGTCGGAGCTGCTGGAGCTGGTCGGGCTCAACCCCGAGCACGGCAACCGGTACCCGCACGAGTTCTCCGGCGGCCAGCGCCAGCGCGTCGGGATCGCCCGAGCCCTGGCGCTGGAGCCCAAGCTGCTGGTGCTGGACGAGCCGGTGTCGGCGCTGGACGTGTCGGTGCAGGCCGGGGTGATCAACCTGCTGGAGGACCTCCAGGACACGTTCGGCCTGTCGTACATCTTCATCGCGCACGACCTGTCGGTGGTCAGGCACATCTCCGACCGCGTCGCGGTGATGTACCTCGGCAAGATCGTCGAGACGGGCGCGCGCGACGACGTCTACGACCGGCCCGTCCACCCCTACACGCAGGCGCTGCTGTCGGCCGCGCCGACGGCCAACCCCGAGGAGGAGCGCCGCAGGCAGCGAATCATCCTCACCGGCGAGGTGCCGAGCCCGCTGGACCCGCCGAGCGGGTGCCGGTTCCGTACGCGCTGCTGGAAGGCCCAGGAGATCTGCGCCGCGGAGGAGCCCGCCCTGATCGACCGGGGCACCGGGCATCCGGCCGCCTGCCACTTCCCGGAGGTGAACACCAAGGTGGTGTGAGCCGCAAGCATAGATACAAGGTTGCATTCATAGCTGGTACGCTGCGGGCATGCCCGAACCCGCGAAGCGTCCCTCCGCCGCGCACACCGCGTACGCGGTGACCAAGGAGCTGATCCTGTCCGGCGAGCTGGCCGGCGGCAGCCTCATCAGCGAGGGCGAGATCGCCGAGCGGGTCCAGGTGAGCAGGACGCCCGTACGGGAGGCGTTCCTGCGCCTGGAGTCGGAGGAACTGCTCGCGCTGCACCCCAAGCGCGGCGCGGTGGTGGTGCCGGTCCCGCCCGGCGAGGCGGCGGACGTGCTGGAGCTGCGGCTGGCGCTCGAACGCGCCGCCGCCGAGCGGCTCGCCCACATCGGTCTGCCGGAGGAGCACCACGGGCGGATGCGGGAGCTGCTGGCCCGGCAGCGGGCCCTGGCCGAGGTGGCGGACGTCGGCGGGTTCGCCCACGCCGACGAGGCGTTTCACCGTTGCATCGTCGAGGCGTCGGGGAACCGGCTGGCCGCCCGGTTCTACGCCACCCTGGGCGATCGGCAGCGGCGGATGAGCGTCCACGCGCTGCGTCCGCGGCCTGAGCGGCTGGCGCTGCTCGCCGATGAGCACGAGACGCTGCTCGGACACCTGATGAGCGGTGACAGCGCCGCCTTCTCCGAGGCGCTGCTCGACCACCTCACGGCCACACACGGCTCACCCCACTGACCCCCCCGGGCCGCCCGCCCCGCTGGCCCCAGGCCGCCCGCCCCGCCGCAGCCCTCGTCCCATGCCCCTCCCCCCAGGGCCTCGATCACGATTCCCGAAAGCCCTGCCCTCCGCATGTCGCACACCTTCCCCGCCTCCGCCCTGTCACGTCCGAACGCCTGGCGCGGCGTCGCCGCGGCGATGTTCGCCTGCGGCTGGGGCGGCAACCAGTTCACCCCGCTGCTGCTCATGTACCGCCGCCTGGGCGGCTACTCGGCGCTCAGCGTGGACGCCTTCCTCGGCGCGTACGTCGTGGGCCTCGTGCCGGGCCTGCTGCTGGCCGGGCCGCTGTCCGACCGGCGCGGGCGGCGTCCCGTGCTGGTGGCGGGCACCGTCGCGTCGGCCGTCGCGAGCCTGGTGCTCTGCTTCGGCGGCCACGGCGCCTGGCCCATCTACGCGGGCCGCCTGATCACCGGCTTCGCGGTCGGCGTCGCCATGGCCGTGGGCACGAGCTGGGTCAAGGAGCTGTCGTCCGGCGGCGACAGCGGGCTGCCCGCGCGCCGCGCCTCGCTCTGCCAGACGGCCGGGTTCGGGCTGGGGGCGGGCGTCGCGGGCGCGCTCGCCCAGTGGGGTCCTGCGCCCATGGTCACCCCGTACGTCGTGCATGTGCTGCTCACGGCGGCGATCCCCGTGCTGCTCCTGCGGGTGCCGGAGACCCGGCCGCGGCTCCCGCTGCGCGGCCTGCTCTCCGCCCTGGTGGACGACCTGCGCGTGCCCGCGCCCTCCCGCCGGCGGTTCCGGCTGGTGGTGCTGCCGATGGCGCCGTGGGTGTTCGGCGCGGCCGGGCTGGCGTACGCGGTCATGCCGCAGCTCGTCGGCTTCCGCGTGGGGTCCTGGGGACTGGCGTACGCGACGGGGCTGACCGTGCTGACGCTGGGCATGGGCGTGGCCGTCCAGCCGGTCGCCAAGAGGCTGCGGGCGGGCGCTCCGGTGGTGGCGATGAGCGTGACGCTCCTCGGCGCGATGCTGTGCGCGGCGAACGCCGTGGTGCTGTCGCCCTGGCTGGCCGCCTGCGCCGCCGCAGTTTTGGGGGCCGCGTACGGCGTCGCGGTGGTGTCGGGGCTGCTGGAGATCCAGCGGATGGCGGGGGCGGACGACCTGGCCGGGCTGACCGGGATCTACTACACGCTCGCCTACGCGGGGTTCCTGCTGCCGACCCTGCTGGCCACGCTGTCGGCCTGGCTGTCCTACCCGGTCATGCTCGCCGCGGTGGCCGTCGCCGCCCTGGTCTGCCTGGGGCTCGTCGTGACCGGCTCCCGGGTCACGGCCGTTGCCGTGCCAGCAGAAAGAGCAAAAGCCCTTTGAGAGGAAGTGCCGTGTCTAGCGTGAGGGTGTAGGCGGTTCCAGGACTTTCCCGGGGGGATGATTCTGTGACGTTCTCGACGATCTTGGCGGCGGTCTTCGTGATCGCGTTCGTGATCATCATTGTGAGCATGGTCGTGTCGCTTACGGGCGGGCGGCCTTCGGGGCGGCGGCGGCCCGCACGGCGCGGGCACTCCGCGCATCACCACCACCACACCGTGTTCGGCGGTGGAGGCTGGGGGTTCGGTGGCGGTGACAGCGCGAGCTACTCGGGAGGCGATGGCGGCGGTTGCTCGGGGGGCGACGGCGGTGGTGGTGGCGGCGGAGGCTGAGCGCGCTTTCAGGCCGCGGACCAACCGCCGTCCACCGGGACGATCGCGCCGTTGACGAACGAGGCGGCGTCCGAGGCCAGGAAGAGCGCCGCCTCGGCCATCTGCTCCGGCTGGGCCAGCCGCTCCCCCAGGGCGAGCACGGGCCCGAGGCGGGCGGCGCCGGTGGCGTCGAAGGACGTGCCGTTGGCGATGTTGGTCATCGTGGGGCCGGGCAGGATGGCGTTGCAGCGGATGCCGTCCTTGGCGTAGGCCCAGGCGACGCTCTTGGTCAGGCCGACGACGCCGTGCTTGGAGGCGGTGTAGGCGGCGCCGGCCGCGCCGCCGCGGATGCCCGCCTCGGAGGCGGTGTTGACGATCGCGCCGCCGCCCTGGCGCAGCATGTGCGGCAGCACCGCGTGGGTGACCAGGAAGGTGCCGGTCAGGTTGATCCGCAGCACCCGCTCCCACTGGTCGAGGGGGATGTCGGCGGGCAGGGCCATGGTGTCCATGATCCCGGCGTTGTTGCACAGCACGTCGATCCGCCCGTACGCGCTGATCGCCGCCTCGACGAGCGCGGCCACCGAGGACTCGTCGCCGATGTCGGCGGCGACGGCGGTGCCGGCGACGTCGGCGGCGGTGCTCGCGGCGCTGTCGGGGTCGATGTCGCAGGCCACGACGCGGGCGCCGGCCTTGGCGAAGGCGACGGCCATCGCCCTGCCGATGCCCGAGCCCGCACCCGTCACGAGGGCGACACGGTCGTCGAAGGTCATGGTCAAGGTGGTCCTCTCGGTCGGGTGGGCCGCTCCCGCGACAACCGGACTGTCTCGTCCGGTTGGTACGATAGCCGCTGTGACCGCCGCCCGTCGACCCAACCGAGGCCCGAGGGCCGCGGCCCACAACAGGGCCGCGTTGATCGCGGCGGCCCGCGAGGCGTTCGCGACCGCCGGGTACGACGCCTCGCTCACCGAGGTGGCGCGGGCGGCCGGAGTCGGGCAGGGCAGCCTCTACCGGCACTTCCCCGATCGCGTCAGCCTCGCCCTCGCCGTCTTCGAGGACAGCATCGCCGAGCTGGAGTCGCTGGCCGCCAAGCCCGGCACCACGCTCGACGAGGTGCTGGCCCTGGTCACCGAGCAGGCCATCGCGCAGACCACGTTCATCACCATGGTCAGCATCCCGCCGCAGCCCGACCCGCGGATCCTGGCGGTCCGCGAGCGGCTGGCGCGGCTGCTGGAGTCCGGGCTGGCCGAGGCCCAGCGCGCGGGGCGGATCCGCGCCGACGTCTCCACCGGCGACCTGGTGCTGGCGGTCGGCATGCTGGCGCTCATG
The DNA here is from genome assembly GCF_039531895.1 of Nonomuraea monospora. Taxonomy (NCBI): domain Bacteria; kingdom Bacillati; phylum Actinomycetota; class Actinomycetes; order Streptosporangiales; family Streptosporangiaceae; genus Nonomuraea; species Nonomuraea monospora. The sequence goes on along the minus strand of NZ_BAAAQX010000033.1, from coordinate 31,155 downwards.
CTCACCGAGATCCCGGCGTCCGAGCGCACGGAGACGGCGGCGCGGATCTGGCGGATGCTCCGGCACGGCATCGAGACCTGAGCCCTCGCCGAGCCTGCGGCGCCACGGAGCGTTCCGGAACACCCGGACGAGCGGCGCCGCTCCAGAACGCCCAGGCGAGCGGCGCCGCTCCAGAACGCCCAGGCGAGCAGCGCCGCTCCAGAACGCCCAGGCGAGCGGCGCCGCTCCAGAACGCCCAGGCGAGCAGCGCCGCTCCAGAACGCCCGCGTCAGGGGCGCCGCTCCAGAAGGCTCCGGCGAACAGCGTCGCTCCAGGACGTCCGGCTCAGTGGCGCCGTTCCAGGACGCCCGGGTCAGCGGTGCCCCGGAATGTTCCGGAGCGCCCTGGTCAGCGAGGTTCTGGAACGTTCCAGGCCGATTTGGTGATGAGGGCGGCGACCGCGTCCGGGTCGTCGCTCATGCAGACGTGGCCGCAGCCGGGCAGCGACCCGACGCGCACGTCGGGCGGCAGCTCGTCGAGGTGGCGGGCCACCCCGGGCAGGAGCAGCAGGTCCCGCGAGCCGAACGCGACGGTCGTCGGGACGCCCAGCGGCGCGCCCGCCAGGTATCGGCGCCTGGCCGTGGCCTGCAGCGTGGCGGCGAAGCCGGGGCAGCGTCCCATGGCCTCGATGCTCGCGCGGGCCTGGCCAGGCGTCACCCGCAGGGGCCTGGCGTGGGTCTGACCGAGGACGAGTACGCGTCCCAGCCGGAAGTCCACCAGGCGCGACAGCAGGCCGGTGGCGTGCTCGGCGCCCCACCGGATCATGCGCAGGCTGATCCGCTGGTAGAGCGGCGTGTCACCGCGCCACAGGCCCGCCGGCGACACCAGGGTGAGCGAGGCGGCCGGGCGGATGGCGGCGAGTTCGAGCGCGACCCAGCCGCCGAGCGAGTGGCCGGCGAGGTGCGGCGAGTCGATGCCGAGGCCGCGCAGGAAGTCCGCGACGATCGCCGCCAGGGCGGCCGGTAACGGCTCGATGCGTTCGGGCAGCGGCTCGGACTCCCCGAACCCGGGCAGATCGACGGCCACCACGTCGAAGCGCTCGGCGAGCGCGGGGATGACCGGGTTCCAGGCGTCGCGCATGGCGCCGAGGCCGTGCAGCAGCACGAGGGGCGGTCCGGCGCCCTTGCGGGTGTACGCGAGTGACGACACGTGCTCTCTCCTTCACTGGGTGACCCGGCGCAGCTTGCCGGGGTTGACCACGAGGTCCAGCTCGGTGATCAGGCCGCCCGCCACGGTGAAGCCCATCACCCCGACGACCGTCCCGCCGGCCTCGAACACCAGGCCCGCCGAGCCGTTGACCGTGCTCGTCCGCGGTGTGACGGCGTTCCTGGCCACGACGCCGAGCAGCAGCCGGGCGACGTTCACCGCGCCGGTGACGGGGCGGCGCGCCACCCCTGGCACCAGGCCTCCGCCGTCGGAGCGCAGCACGACCTTCGGGTCCAGGACGCGTACCAGCTCCTCGACGCCGCCGTGGAAGCACGCCTTCGCGAACGCCTCCACCGCGTTGGCGTGCTGCCCCCGGTCGGGGGTGAAGCGCGGCGCGCGGGCGCGGACGTGCGCCCTGGCCCTGGCGACGAGCTGGCGGCAGGCCGCCTCGCTGCGGCCGACCGTGCGGGCGACCTCCTCATAGGACAGGCCGAACACCTCGCGCAGCACGAACGCGGTCCGCTCCGCCGGGCTGAGCGATTCGAGCAGGACGAGCACCGCCATGCTGACCGACTCGTCCAGGGTGACCCGGTCCTCCGGCCCCGGCACGGCCGGGGCGCCGACGAGCGGCTCGGGCAGCCACTGCCCGACGTAGCTCTCGCGCCTGGCCCTGGCGGAGCCCAGCTCGTCCAGGCAGATGCGGGCGACGACCGTGGTGAGCCAGGCCCGCACGTCGCGCGGCTCGCTGCCGCGCGCGCGGACGAAGCGCAGGTACGCCTCTTGTACGACGTCCTCGGCGTCGGCCAGCGTGCCGAGCATCCGGTAGGCGACCTCGGTGAGATGGGGCCGGTACCGCTCGAACTCATGGGCGGTGTGCATACCTGTTAGACGACGCAGTCCGCGGCGCTGTGACAAGAGGCCTGTGGGGGCGCGTCATCTTCCCGTCATCGGAGAAGCCGGAAACTTTCACATCGACAGGGATTGATGAAGAGATCTTTCGGGGATATCTTCACGATCAAGCCGCCCCTCACCCGGGGCGGAGCGACTGGGCGTTCGACCGTACCCCCCTCCACCCCCTGCTTCACGAGGTGAGCATGCCCAAGATCGGTAAGCCCGTCCTGCCCCTGGCCGCCCTCGCCCTCGCGGCGGCGCTGCTCCCCCAGCCCGCCTCAGCCGACTCCAGCACCGCCCTGGCCACCCACAAGAGCCCGTTCAACTGCGGAAAGACCTTCTACGCCAACAACTGGCTGCCCGACCACAACCCGTCGGGCTCGATCGACTGGCAGGACTACGGCGGCGACGACATCAACGGCGAGACCGTCCGCGCCACAGCCGCCGGCACCGCCTACTTCTACGACGCCGGCAACACCAGCTACGGCAAGTGGATCGAGATCCGCCACGGCGACGGCACCAGAACCCGCTACGCCCACCTCGCCACCATGGCGCGCGCCGCCGGCGGCTCGATGAGCGTCGGGCAGGGCACCGCCATCGGCACCGTCGGCTCCACCGGCGGCTCCAACGCCCCGCACCTGCACTACGAGCAGCGCACCTCCACCGGGGCGATGGACACCAGCCCGACCGTGGACGGCGTGACCATCGCCCTGGGCCAGAAGAAGGCCGTCACCAGCACCAACTCGTGCGGCGGCGGCAACCCCTACACGGCCGAGGAGGTGTGCGGCAGCGGCTACACGGTGATCGACTCCGCGGCGCTCACCGGGGGGCGCACGTACCTGCTCTACAACTCGGGCAACGGCAACAACTGCGTCGCGACGCTGAAGACGACTAACGTGGGGACGGCGTCGTCGATGTCGGCCTTCCTGGAGCCGCAAGGGGAGAGCAGGACGACCAACTCGGGCAGCTTCGGCTACTACGCGGGGCCTGTGGTGCGGTCGGCGGCCGGGCAGTGCGTCAAGTGGGGCGGGTCCGTGGGGAGCAGCTCGTACACCAGCCCGTTCGAACACTGCGGCTGAGCGGCCTCACTGCGGCTGGCGGCGCACTCTGCGCCGCCGGGGCCCGCCCTCGGAGCGTCGCCTCTCGTCCCTGATCGCCAGCCGCACCGCCCAGTAGACGATGAAGAACAACAGCACCGCCGGCACGATCCCCCACACCACGAGTAAAAGGCCCTCGGCCATCCCCATCCCCATCCCCATCCCCATCGCCGAAGTGAAGAGATCTCCCGGCTCAACCTACCTCGGCGCGGCGCGCGTTGATCAGGCCGGGCGGCTTCTCGGGCGGGGCCTGGCTCGGGGGATGGGTACGGGGGCCGCGCCCGGGACCACGGTGTTGCGGATCGAGCCGATGCCCTCGACGGCGATCTCGACCACGTCGCCCGGCTTGAGCGGCGGCGGGGACTGCTCGCCGCGCAGCCCCCACAGCTCGGCGAGGCAGCCGCCGTTGCCGCAGGTGCCGGAGCCGAGCACGTCGCCGGGCCGGACCCAGGTGCCGCGCGAGGCGTAGGCGACGAGCTCCTCGAACGGCCAGCCCATGTTGGACAGCAGGTCGCGGCCGATCTCGGTGCCGTTGACGCTGACGGTGAGCCCCAGGCTCAGGAAGCCTTCGGCGTCGCGGTACGGCTCCAGCTCGTCCGCCGTGACGAGCCACGGGCCGAGGGTGGTGGCGGTGTCCTTGCCCTTGGCCGGGCCCAGGTTGACCTGCATCTCGCGGGACTGCAGGTCTCGGGCCGACCAGTCGTTCATGATCAGGTATCCGGCGATGTGCTGCCGCGCCCGCGAAGGGGTGAGGTCGCGGCCCGGCGAGCCGATGACGGCGGCGACCTCCAGCTCGAAGTCGAAGGCGTGGCAGCCGGGCGGCATCGGCACGTCGTCGTGCGGGCCGATGACGGCGTACGGGTTGGTGAAGTAGAAGGCGGGGGCGTCGTACCAGGCGTCCGGCACCCCGGAACGGCCGTCAACGCTCCTGCGCACGCCCTCGACGTGCTCCTCGAACGCGACGAAGTCGCGGACGGTGGGCGGCTGGAACGGGGCGAGCAGCCGCACGTCCGCCAGGGGGATGGGCACGCCGGTTCGCACGTCATGGGGGACGTCGAGCGGGCCGACGCCGTCGGGCAGGGGCCGCACCACGTGGTCTTGGACGAGGCCGCAGCGGGTGCGTCCGCGGTGGGTGAAGGTGGCGATCCTCATCAGACGGGCGGGGCGACGAAGACGCCGCGGTCGACGTCGTTGAACGATTCCTTGGCGACCAGCTCGTTCATCGGGTTGGCGGTGCCCCACTGGTCGGTGACCTCCGGCTCGGAGAAGTCGTAGACGTGCGGGTGCCAGGCGTCCTCGTCCAGCTCCTCCAGCTCGGTGGTGTACTCGACGGTGTTGCCGTGCGGGTCCATGAAGTAGGAGAACGTGTTGTCGCCCGCCAGGTGGCGGCCCGGTCCCCAGATCATCCGGACTCCGGCGCGCAGCAGGCGGCCCGTGCCGTACATGTACTCGTCGAGGCCGCGCAGCTCGAAGCTGATGTGGTGCAGGCTGGCGTGCGGGCCGCGGGCGATGGCCATGCTGTGGTGCCGCGGGTTGCAGCGCATGAAGTGCATGACCTGGCCCATGTGCGGGTGGGCGAGGGTGTCGGACAGGGCGAAGCCGAGGTGGGTCTCGTACCAGGTGCGGGTGGCGTCGATGTCGGGCGCGTTGAGCACGACGTGCGAGAGGCGGACCGGGACGGACTCCTTGGCCTCCAGCTTGCGGTGCTTACGGACGGCGACGTCGGCGGAGACCTCGACGGTGCGGCCGTCGAGGTCGAAGAAGCGGAAGCCGTAGCCGCCGCCGGGGGTGTCCAGCTTGCCCGGCTCGGAGATGATCCCCACCTGCGCGGCGCGCAGCCGCTCGGCCAGGGCGTCCACGTCCGCCGGGGTGGCGGCGCCGAAAGAGACCAGGTCCAGGCGCTTCTCCCCCGCCTTGCGCAGCCGGATGACGTACTGCTCGGGCGAGCCCTCGGCGGCCAGGAAGCTGATGCCGTTGTCATTGGCGACCTCGGTCAGGCCCCAGACGCCCGCGTAGAAGTCGCGCTGCTTGGCGTAGTCGGGCACGGCCAGATCGACGTGCCGCAGGTGGGTGATGAGTCTCATGCGGGATCCTTCAGGTCGAAGAGCCTTGCGGCGTTGCCGCCGCGTACGGGGGTGTCCGCCAGCCCGGCCGCGCGCAGGGCGGCGAGCGGGTCGGGGTCGCCCATGTCGAAGGGGAAGTCGGAGCCGAGCAGCACCCGCTCCTGCCCGGCCACCCTGACCAGCTCGCGCAGCACCGCCGGGTCGTGGGTGAGGGAGTCGAAGTGCAGGTCGCGCAGGTAGCTGCTGGGCTCGCGGGCGCAGGTGCGGGCGTCGGGGCGGACCCGCCAGCCGTGGTCGGCGCGGCCCAGGTAGTACGGCAGGTAACCGCCGCCGTGCGCCGCCAGCAGCTTCAGCCCGGGGTGGCGGTCGAGCACGCCCGCGAAGATCAGGTGGGACAGGGCGACGGCGTTCTCGACGGGGTGGCCGACGAGGTTGGACAGGTACCAGCGGTTCAGGCGCTCGTCCAGGGTGCAGCCGAACGGGTGCAGGAACACCACCGCGCCCGTCCCGGCGGCGTGCGCCCAGAACGGCTCGTAGGCGGGGTCGGACAGGTCGCGTCCGGGGGCGTGGGAGGAGATCTCCACGCCCTTGAGGCCCAGGCCGAGCGCGTGGTCGAGGGCCTCGACCAGCAGCGAAGGGTGCTGAAGCGGGGCCAGACCGAGCCCGTGCAGCCGCCCCGGACGCTGAGACGGGGCCACGCCGAGCCCTTGCAGCCGCGCGGGGCGCTGAGACGGGGCCACGCCGAGCCCTTGCAGCCGCGCGGGGCGCTGAGACGGGGCCACGCCGAGCCCTTGCAGCGGCTCGGGGCGCTGAGGCGAGGCCGGGCCTGGCCGCCCGGAGGCGCAGTGGGCGGCCACGCCCTCGTTCGCCAGCCGCCACACCGTGCGGGCCAGGCCCGGGTCGGCCCAGTAGTGGTAGTGGGACGGCGACGGGCTGACGACCTGCACGTCCACCCCTGCCGCGTCCATCGCCGCCAGCCGATCGGCGGCCCGCGTGAGCAGCCCGATTCGCTCGCCGATCATCGCCCCCGACACGGCCAGGGCCTCGGGCCCGTTGCGGCGGGCGTCCAGCTCCCGGTGCGCCTCCAGCCCCGGCTGCCCGGCCACGGCCTGCTCGACCTCCGGCAGCAGGACGTGCGCGTGCACGTCAACGGTGATCATGGGCGTTCGCTCACCATCGCCGCGATCGTGCCCATCAGACCGGGCACGTCCGCGTCGCGCACCCCGTCGAGCTGCCAGCGGGCCAGCCGCACCGACGCCTCGACCACGGCCTTGACCCGGTCGTACCGGCGGTCCATGAACGCGTCGAACAGGCCCTGGTCGAGCCGGTCGGCGGCGAGCAGCAGCTCGGCCAGGACGGCGGCGTCCTCCAGGCACTGGGCGGCGCCCTGGGCGAGGGTGGGCGGGCAGGCGTGCGCGGCGTCGCCGATCAGGACGGTGCGGCCCCGGTTCCACGGCCGGTCCACCAGCAGCGACTCGAACCAGGTGTAGTTGATGCGGGCCGGGTCGGTGATGCCGGCGCGGATCTCGTCCCAGGCGCCGCCGTACCCTTCGGCGAGCGCGCGCAGGTGCGCGGCCTTGTCGCCGACGTCCTCGCGCGGGCGCGCCTTCTCGACCAGGTACGCGTACATGGTGTCGGCGCCGGTCGGGCAGTAGCCGGCGATGAAGCAGGGGCCGCCGTAGATCAGGTCGGTGCGCTCGACGTCCTTGGGGCGGCGGGTGTGGATGCGCCAGATTCCCATGCCGACCGGCTCGGGCGCGGCCTCGACGCCGATCAGGGCGCGGACGTGCGAGCGGATGCCGTCGGCGCCCACCACCAGGTCGTAGGCGCCGGTGGTGCCGTCGGAGAAGGTGACCTCAACCGTGTCCGACATCGCACCCGGCGCGTTGTCCGACACCATGCCCGGCCCGTTGTCCGACACCATGCCCGGCCCGTTGTCCGACACCATGCCCGGCACGTTGTCCGACACCATGCCCGGCACGTTGTCCGACACCATGCCCGGCGCGGTGCCCGACACGGTACTGGACACGGTGCTGGACACGGTGCTGGACACGGTGCCCGACACGGCGTCCACGGTGAGGCCGTACCGCATGGTGGCGCCCGCCTCGCGCATGGCGGCGGCCAGGATGGCCGCCAGCTCGGGGCGGTTCATGCCGAGCGTCGCGGGCAGGCCGGGGCCGCCGGTGCGGGCGTCGGGGATCTCGGCGATCAGGTCGCCGCCCGGGGTGCGCAGCCCGAGCGAGTCGAACGCGAACCCGGCCGCGCTCACCTCCTCCCACACGCCGAGGTCGCGCAGCACCCGCAGCGCGTTGCCCTGTAGCGTGATGCCGGAGCCGAGCGTGGTGGGGCCGGGCTCGATCTCGGCGACGTCCACGGTGACGCCGGCGCGGGCGAGCAGGATGGCCAGGGCGGGGCCGGCGGTGCCGCCGCCGACGATGAGGACGTTCCCTACTGCGGGCATGCGGGCCTCATTTGATGGCTAGGGGGTTGACGGGGGATCCGACCGCGCCGGTGATCGGCAGCGGCGGGGCGGTGAGGAAGAACTCGTACACGCCGTCGGCCGCGCAGTCGGCGGCCAGCGCGTCCAGGTCCCACATCTCGCCGACGAGCAGGCCAAGGTGCGGGATGACGACCTGGTGCAGGGGCTGGAACGCGTTCTCGAACTCGTTGGGACGCACCTCGAAGCCCCACGTGTCGGTGGCGACGGCGGCGATCTCGGTGCGGTGCAGCCAGCCGGCGCTCCAGAACGACAGGCCTGGCGACGGGCCGCCCGCGTAGTCGCCCCAGCCCTCACGCCTGGCCCTGGCGAGGCGGCCGGTGCGCACGCACACGAGGTCGCCGCGCCCGACCCGGACGCCGTGCGCCTCCGCCGTGGCCGTCAGGTGCTCCTCGGTGATGGCGAAGCCGTCCGGCAGCTCGCCGTACACGGCGGCCACGTCCAGCAGCACGCCGCGGCCCGCCACCGGGGCGGCCAGGTGCTCGATGCCGGTCACCCGGTCGCCCTCGCTGGTGACGACCTTGTCGGCGGGGCGGCCGTTCCACGCCCGGCCGTGGTCGAAGATGTGGCCGAGGCCGTCCCACTGGGTGGAGCACTGCAGCGGCATGGCGATCACGTCGTCCGCGCCGCCGAACCCGTGCGGGAAGCCCTGGTCGCCGTGGACGGCGTCCAGGCCGGTGTCGGTCATGGTGTGCACCGGGTTGGTACGGCGGCGCCAGCCCTTCTGCGGGCCGTCGGCGTCGAAGCGCTGGGACAGCGAGAACGTCACGCCCCGCCGCACCAGGACGGCCGCCGCCCGGCGCTCGGCCGGGCCGATGAAGTTGACGGTGCCGAGGACGTCGGCCTCGCCCCAGCGCCCCCAGTTGGAGTACGCCGCGGCGGCCTCGGCGATCGCCTGCTCGGCGCTCGCCGGGGCCGCCTGCCCGGCGGTGGCTCGGTCAGCCTTCATCCCGGCATCCGTTCCGCTGCGTGCCGAGCCCGGTGATCGTGCCCTCCATGACGTCGCCCGCCCGCAGCAGGCGGCCGTGGTGCAGGCCGTTGCCCGCCGGGCTGCCGGTCAGCACCAGGTCACCGGGCAGCAGCTCGACGGTCCGGGAGACGTAGGAGACCAGCCGCGCCACGTCGAAGATCATGTCCTTGGTGGACTCGTCCTGCATGACCTCGCCGTTCAGCTTGAGCGTCACGTGCAGCTCGCCCGGGTCGCCGACGAACGCGGCCGGCACCAGGTACGGGCCCAGCGGGGTGAACGTCGGCGCGTTCTTGGCGCGCAGCCAGTCGGTGCCGATCTCCGGCATGTCGCGGCGGAAGACCACCTCGCGGGCGGTGACGTCGTTGGCGATCGTGTAGGCGGCGACGTGTTCGAGCGCTTTATCAGGATTTATCCGGAACGCCGGGCGGCCGATGACCGCCGCCAGCTCCAGCTCCCAGTCCGGCTTCGTGCACCACGACGGGATCACCACGTCGTCGTACGGGCCGGTGACCGACGACGGCAGGCCGATGAACACGTACGGCTGATCCTCGGCCGCGCGCCGGTCCATCATCGCCGCCACCTCGGCCCGCACCCGTTCGGCGGGACGGCCGTCCGCGGGCTCGTGCGCCACGGCCAGGTCGATGACGTGGGTGCGGTAGTTGGCGCCGGACTGCAGGATCTGGCGCGGCTCGACCGGGGCGTGCACGCGCAGCTCCGCGAGCGGGCGCCACTCCCCCGCCGACGTCGCGGCCTCATGCAGAAGGGGCAGGACGTCGTCCCAGCGCTCCAGCAGCGCACGCGTGGTGGGGCCGTGGGCGCTCAGGTCGAGGACGCGGTCTCCGGCGACAAGGCCGGGAAAGACGGGGCCGGAAAAGGCGGGGCCGGGAGAGGCGGGGCCGGGAGAGGCGGGGCCGGGGGCGGCCGAGAAGGTGCCGAGCGCGAAGGGGCCGGCGAGGGACGGGGATGTTTCCACGAGGTTTCCTCCGGATGCGGTGCCTTAACCTTGAGCCATCCCGGGAGATCTGGGAAATCGATTCTTTGGATGCCGGCCATCGACGACATGGATAGTGCGTGGACCTCGCCAGCCTCGACCTCAACCTCCTGGTCGCCCTGCGCGCCCTGCTGGAGGAGCGCAACGTCACCAGGGCGGGCGTGCGCGTCGGGCTCAGCCAGCCCGCGATGAGCGCCGCCCTGGCCAGGCTGCGCCGCCACTTCTCCGACGACCTGCTGATCAGGCAGGGCAACCGCTACGAGCTGACCCCGCTCGGCACCGCCCTGCGCGCGCCCGCCGGCAACGCCTGCGCGGTGCTGGAGCGGCTGTTCACCAGCCGCGCCGACTTCCAGCCCGGCGCCGGGCAGCGCGACTTCACGCTGCTGTCCTCCGACTACGCCATCGCCGTCTTCGGCGCGCGGCTGGCGCGCGTCCTGCACGAGGAGGCGCCGGGCGTGCGGCTGCACTTCCGGCACGTGCCGCGCGACCTCGTCGAGAACCCCGAGGCCCTGCTGTCGGGGGTGGACGGCATGCTCATGCCGCACGGCGTGATCTCCGGCATGCCCGCGGTCGAGCTGTACCGGGACGAGTGGGTGTGCCTGGTGTCGGACGAGCATCCCGGCGCCGTCACCATGGATGACCTGGCGCGGCTGCCGTGGGTGGTCTACCAGCGCACCTTCGACGCGCCCGTCACCCGGCAGCTCACCATGCTGGGGCTGGAGCCGCGGGTGGAGGTGTCGGTGCAGAGCTTCCAGCTCCTGCCCGCGCTGGTGGCGGGCACCCGGCGGGTCGCGCTGGTGCAGCGGCGGCTGGCGGAGCTGCTGCGGGGGCTGGCTCCCGTACGGACGCTGCCGTGTCCCTTCGAGGCGGTGCCGTTGCAGGAGGCGTTGTGGTGGCACCCGGTGCACACGCACGACGCGGCGCACCGCTGGCTACGGGAGACGGCCGCCCGCGTGGCCGCCGACCTGGGCGACCCGCCGGGCGAGTAGCGGGCGGCCAGGCAGGGAGCGGACGGCCGGGCAAGGAGGCGGCCGGGCAGGGAGCGGGCGGCCGGGCAGGGAGCGGGCGGCCGGGCAAGGAGGCGGCCGGGCAGGGAGCGGGCGGCCGGGCGAGGAGGTGCCGGGCGTGGCGGCGTCACCGGCTCACCAGGTGTAGAAGCCCTGCCCCGTCTTGCGGCCCAGGTGCCCGGCGGCGACGAGGTCGCGCAGGATGCGCGGCGGCTCGAAGCGCGGGCCGAGCTCGCGGGCCAGATGCTCGGCGATGGCCAGCCGCACGTCCAGCCCGACGAGGTCGGTGGTGCGCAGCGGCCCGACGGGGTGGCGGTAGCCGAGCGTCATCGCGACGTCGATGTCGGCCGCGCTCGCGACCCCTTCCTCCAGCATCCGCATCGCCTCCAGCGCCAGGCACACCCCCAACCTGCTGCTGGCGAACCCGGGCGAGTCGCGCACGGTGATCGGCGTCTTGCCCAGCGCCGCCACCCACCCCTGGGCCCGCGTCACCAGCTCGGGCTCCGTCTGCGGCGCCACGACGATCTCCACGAGGTCGCTCACCGGCACGGGGTTGAAGAAGTGCAGGCCGAGGAAACGTCCGGGCGCCGCCAGCCCGGCGGCCAGCCCGGCCAGGGACAGGCTGCTGGTGTTGGTGGCCAGCACCGCGCCCGGCGCCTGCTTCCCGGCCAGGGCCAGCACCTCGGCCTTCAGCGCCGCGTCCTCGGGGACGGCCTCGATCACCAGCTCGCACCCGGCCAGCCCGGCGGGGTCGGCGGTGACCACGAGCCGGGACGCGGCCGACTCCGCGGGCTCGCCGAGCGTGCCCTTGGCGGCGGCCTTGGCCAGGCTGTCACCGATCCGGCCGCGCGCGGCGGCGGCCGTCCCGCCGGAGCTCTCCACGACGACCACGTGGCCGCCCGCGACGAGGAACGCGTGCGCGATCCCGGCCCCCATCCGCCCGCCGCCGACGACTCCCACGCTCCTGGGCAGGTCAGCGTTCATCGGTTGCCCTCCTTCCTGTTGCGCCGGTCCAGGAACGCCGTCATGCGGGCGTGCTTCTCCTCGGTCTCGAACAGCACCGCCTGCGCCACGTCGTCGACGAACGGGTGCGCGTCGCGCGGCGCGTGGAAGACGGCCTTCATCAGCCGGGTCGCCAGCGGCGCCTGCGCCGCGATCCGGTCGGCCAGCAGGTGGCCGGTGGCGAGCAAGTCGTCCGGCTGCACCACCTCGTTGAGCAGGTGCACGGACAGCGCCTCCTCCGCCGTCAGTACGCGGCCCGCGAGCAGGATCTCCTTGGCCAGCGGCTCCCCGACCAGCTCGGCCAGCCGCCAGGCGGCGCCGGCGGCGGCCAGGATGCCGAGGCCCGTCTCGGGGTTGCCGAGGCGGGTGCGCGGCGTGCCGATCCGGAAGTCGCACGCGTAGGCGAGTTCGGCGCCGCCGCCCAGGGCGTAGCCGTCGAGCAGGCCGATGGTGGGCATCGGCAGCCTGTGGATGCGGTCGAAGATCTTGGAGTTGATGCCGCGCAGGGCGTCCTCCCTGCCGCGTTCGCGGAGCTGGGCGATGTCCGCGCCGGCGGCGAACGTGGTGCCCTCGCCGACGATCAGGACGATCTTCGCCTCGGCCTCGGCGGCGGCGCACGCCTCGTGCAGGGCGTCCACCATCGTGCGGTCGATGGCGTTGCGGACGTCGGGGCGGTTGAGCCGCCACACGACCCGGTTCTCGCCCTCCTCGACCAGCAGACTGGGCTTCCCGCTCATGGCCGCTCCACGAGCAGTGCCGCGCCCTGGCCGACCCCGACGCACAGGGTGGCCAGCCCCCGACGGCCGCCGGTGCGTTCGAGGCGGCCGAGCAGCGTCACCAGGATGCGCGCCCCTGAAGCGCCCAGCGGGTGCCCGAGGGCGATCGCGCCCCCGTCTGCGTTGACCCGTTCGGGGTCGAGCTGCAGGTCACGGACGCAGGCGAGCGACTGGGCGGCGAACGCCTCGTTCAGCTCGACGGCGTCGAGGCCGGCCACGTCCCACCCGGCGCGTTCGAGCACCTTGCGGGTGGCGGGCACCGGCCCGATCCCCATGATCTCGGGCGGCACCCCGGCGTGCGCTGCGGCCACGAGCCGCGCGCGCGGCGCCGGCCCGTGCCGCTCCAGGAAGCGCTCGCTCACCACGACGACGGCCGCCGCGCCGTCGTTCAGCGAGCTGGAGTTGCCCGCGGTGATGACGCCGCCGGGCCCGTGCAGCGGGCGCAGCCGGGCCAGCCGCTCCATGCTGGTGTCCGCCCGCGGCCCCTCGTCGGCCTCGGCCAGCTCCCCGGCCGCGCCCTTGCCGACCGGCACCGGGACGATCTCACCGGCGAACCGGCCCTCCTTCGCCGCGGCCACGGCCCGCTGGTGGGAGCGGAGCGCGAACGCGTCGAGCTCCTCGCGGCCCAGCCCCCACCGCTCGGCGACGGTCTCGGCGGTCTGCGGCATGGACGCGGTCGTGGCGGCGCCGAACCGCGGGTTGGTGAAGCGCCAGCCGATGGAGGTGTCGAAGGACGCGCCCGGCTTGGCGAACGCCTTGGCGGGCTTCTCCATCACCCACGGCGCCCTGGTCATCGACTCCACGCCGCCCGCGACGACCACGTCCGCGTCCCCGGCGGCGATGAGGGCGCGCGCGGTGGTGACGGCGGTGAGCCCGGACGCGCAGAGCCGGTTGACGGTGAAGCCGGGCACCGTGTCGGGCAGGCCCGCCAGGAGGGCGGCCATCCGGGCGACGTTGCGGTTGTCCTCGCCCGCCTGGTTGGCCGCGCCGAGCACCACCTCGTCCACCAGGCCGGGGTCGATCCCGGCGCGGGCGACGGCCTCCCGCACGACGAGGGCGGCCAGGTCGTCGGGGCGGACGTGGGCGAGCGCGCCGCCGTAACGGCCTATCGGCGTCCGCACGCCGGAGACGACGAAGGATTCGGGCACGTGCAGCTCCTGTGATCGGTGAACGGACGGGTGCGGTGGTGACTCACGAGTCGGGCGGACGGGTGCGGTGGTCGCGGTTCAGGCGTCGTAGTCGACGGTCACCTGCTCCCCCACCGGATACGTCTGGCAGGTGAGCACGAACCCGGCGGCGACCTCCGCCGGTTCGAGCGCGTAGTTGCGGCGCATGTCGACCTCCCCTTCCCGCACGACGGCCCGGCACGTCCCGCAGACCCCACCCTTGCACGCGAACGGCAGATCCCCCCGGGTGTTCTGGGCGCCGTCGAGCAGCGTCGTCTCCCTGGACACCGCTGAGGTGGTGCGCAGGCCGTCCAGCACGGTGGTCAGCTCGGTGGTCGCCCCGGAGACCTCGCTCGCGAGGCGGCGGGGCGGCGGGGGCGGGGCGTCGGCGTAGAACAGCTCGACGTGCACCCGATCCCCTGGCACCCCCAGCTCGGTCAGCACCTCCCGCGCCTCCTCGACCATCCGCAGCGGCCCGCACAACCACACGTGGTCGAACACCTCCACGGGCACGAGCCCGGTCAGCAGCCGCCGCAGCCGGTCGCCGTCGAGCCGACCCGACAGCAGCTCCACGTCGCGCGGCTCCCGCGACAGCGCGTGCACGACCTGGAGCCGGGGGCCGTAACGGTTCTTCAGGTCGCCCAGCTCCTCGGCGAACATGACGGTGCGGCTGGTCCGGTTGCCGTACAGGAGGGAGACCTGCGCGCCGGGATGGGTGAGCACCGTCGAGGCGACCGACAACATCGGCGTGATGCCCGAGCCCGCGGCGACGCACAGGTGCCGCTCGCCCAGGTCCGGGTCCGCCCGCCAGGAGCCGGTGGGCGGTTGCGCCTCGATCCGGGTGCCGGGCCGCACCTCGTGCACGAGCCAGGAGGAGAACAGGCCGCCGGGGATCTCCCTGACGCCGATGCGCGGCGCCGCGCCGGCGGGGGCGCAGATCGAGTACGAGCGGCGGTGCTCGCGACCGTCGATGACGCGGCGCAGGGTGAGCGACTGGCCTGCCTGGAAGGCGTAGGCGTCGCGCAGCTCGCCGGGGACGGCGAACGTGATCGCGGCGGCGTCGTCGCACAGCCGGTCCACGGCCGCCACGGTCAGCGGGTGGAAGACGGCTGCCCTGGACGGGGCGGGCGCGAGCGTGGTCATCGTCTCAGATCTCCTTGACGTGCTCGAACGGTTCGAGGCAGCCGGTGCAGCGGTAGAGGGCCTTGCAGGCGGTGGCGCCGAACTCCGAGGTGAGGCGGGTGGCGGCCGAGCCGCAGCGCGGGCAGGGCGGCGCGGTGCGGGGCGGGCCGAGCGTCAGCGGCACCGGTCCTGTCCGCTTCGGTACGGGGCCGGGGGCCGACATCCCGGCGGCGCGGAGCGCGGCGCGGCCCCGTTCGGAGATCCAGTCGCTGGACCAGGGCGGGTCGAGCACGATCCGCACCTCGACGTGGGCGAAGCCGGCGTCGTTGAGCCGGTGCACGAGGTCGTCGCGCATGGTCGCCATGGCGGGGCAGCCGGTGTAGGTGGGGGTGATCGAGGCGATGACGGCGTCGCTGCCGTCCGCGTCCCGCCGCACCTCGACGCCGCGCAGGACGCCCAGGTCGGCGAGGGTGAGCATGGGCATCTCGGGGTCGCGCACCTCCCCGGCGACCTCGGCCGCCCGCCGCCCGGCGTCCGCCGTCCCGGGGGTGCGGGACGCGGTGGCGCGCCGGTCGGCGTTCACCAGCGCCCGCCC
This sequence comes from Nonomuraea monospora, assembly GCF_039531895.1. Classification (NCBI taxonomy): domain Bacteria; kingdom Bacillati; phylum Actinomycetota; class Actinomycetes; order Streptosporangiales; family Streptosporangiaceae; genus Nonomuraea; species Nonomuraea monospora. The sequence goes on along the minus strand of NZ_BAAAQX010000033.1, from coordinate 15,793 downwards.
GGGTGTGCGCGGGCGACCACCTGCATCTCGGCGAGCAACCGGCTGAGGGCCTCGGTGTGCAGCCCGTCCCGGCCGGTACGGCCGCCGACCCCCGCCAGGTCCCCGCGTTCAGGACGCGGCACGCCGCTGACGGCCAGCACCTGATCGAGCACGGCGTCCACCTCCTCACCCAGCGTCGCGGGATCCACCCCCACACCGGCCCCGGCCAGGGCGCGTTCGAGCGGATGCGCGGCCACCAGCTCCCCCCGCAACGGCCACAGGGCGTCGAGGGCGGCGAGCAGCCTGCGGTGCGACTCCTCGGTGCCGCGCGCCAGCGTGAGGAACCACCGCCCGGCCCAGTCCCGGTGGTAGGTGACCTCCTTGACGCCCTTGGCCGCCACGGCCGCCAGCACCTGGTCCCGGCTCGTACGCAGCCGCTCCAGCAGCGCCAGCCGGGCCGTGGAGAACAGCAGCAGCCGCACCACGACGTGCGCGAAGTCCCCGTTGGCCACCTCGGCGAGCCGCACGTTCCTGAACTGGCGGTCGTCGCGGAAGAAGGCGAGCGCGTCCTCCGGCGGCACGGGCGAGCCCTCGGGCAGGGCGGGCAGCACGCCGGGGTCGGCGGCGGCGGCTCTGGCCAGCAGCAGGCGGGCCTGGCCGAGCAGGTCGAGCGCCATGTTGGCGAGGGCGATGTCCTCCTCCAGGTCGGGCGCCCGGCTGCACCACTCGGACAGGCGCTGGGACATGATCAGGGCGTCGTCGCCGAGCATCAGGCAGTACGCGGCCAGCTCGGCGGGGTTCACGCCGGCGGGCGTCGTGGTGTCGACGCCGGAGAGGGGGTCCTCGAAGTCGGTGCCGAAGGCCCACTGGGAGGAGTCGCCGCCGAGCAGGCCGTCGAAGACGCTGCCGTGTTCGTCGCTCATTTCGCGTTCCTCACATGTGCGGGACGTCGTCGGGGATCTCGTAGAACGTGGGGTGCCGGTAGACCTTGTCGCCGTTCGGGCCGAACAGCGGGTCCTTCTCGTCCGGGCTGGAGGCGGTGATGGCGTCGGCGCGGACGACCCAGATGCTGACGCCCTCGTTGCGGCGGGTGTAGACGTCGCGGGCGTGGCGCAGGGCCATCATGTCGTCGGGGGCGTGCAGGGATCCGACGTGCACGTGGTTGAGGCCGCGCTTGCCGCGCACGAACACCTCGTACAGCGGCCACTCCCGCCGGTCGCCGCCGCTCATCGGGCACTCCCAGCGCTCTCGCGGGCGATGGCGGCCTCACGAGCGGTGGCTGCGGCCTCGCGGGCGGCGAAGGCGGTGGCGGCGTCGCGTACCCAGGCGCCCTCGTCGTGGGCGGCCCTGCGGTGCGCCAGCCGCTGCTCGTTGCACGGCCCGTCACCCCTGATGACGGCGGCCAGCTCCCGCCAGTCGGGCTCGCCGAAGTCGTAGTGCCCGCGCTCCTCGTTCCAGCGCAGCCCGGGGTCGGGCAGCCTCACGCCGAGCGCCTCGGCCTGCGGAACGGTCATGTCCACGAACTTCTGCCGCAGCTCGTCGTTGGAGTTGCGCTTGATCCCCCAGGCCATGGACCGCTCGCTGTTGGGCGACTGCGCGTCCGGTGGCCCGAACATCATCAGCACCGGCCACCAGAACCGGTCCACCGACTCCTGCACCATGGCCCGCTGCTCGTCCGTCCCGCGCATCATGGTCATGAGCAGCTCGTACCCCTGTCGCTGGTGGAACGACTCCTCCTTGCAGATGCGGATCATGGCGCGGCCGTACGGGCCGTAGGAGGTGCGGCAGAGCGGCACCTGGTTGCAGATGGCGGCCCCGTCCACGAGCCAGCCGATCGTGCCGACGTCGGCGTACGACAGGGTCGGGTAGTTGAAGATCGAGGAATATTTCTGCCTGCCGGTGAGCAGCATTTCGGTCAGCTCGGCGCGGGAGACGCCCAGCGTCTCGCAGGCGGAGTACAGGTAGAGCCCGTGCCCCGCCTCGTCCTGCACCTTGGCCAGCAGGATCGCCTTGCGCCGCAGGGACGGTGCGCGGCCGATCCAGTTGCCCTCGGGCTGCATGCCGATGATCTCGGAGTGCGCGTGCTGGGCGATCTGGCGGACGAGCGTCCTGCGGTAGGCGTCCGGCATCCAGTCGCGGGGTTCGACCCGGTCGTGGCGGTCGATGGTCGCGTCGAACGCGGCCTGCAAATCCGGCTCCGCCGGGGTCGTCGTCATGTTCCCTCCGAGACACATCGCTCTTATTTACTTATCGCTCGGTCAGTAATACCGTGACACGGGTCGGGGTCTTCGCGCAACAGGTCCCGGGGAAAGGAGACAGCGTGAGCGCGCTGCTGGAGAGCTACGCCGCCGGACGATGGTTCCGCGCGGCCGACGACGGTGAACCGCTGCTCGACGCCGCCACGGGCGAGGAGGTCGCGCGGATCTCAAGCCGTGGGCTGGACGTCGCGGCCATGGTCAGGCACGCCAGGGACACCGGCGGCCCGGCACTGCGATCCCTGACCTTCCACGAGCGGGCCGCCCTGCTCAAAGCTCTGGCAAAGCATCTGCTAGAGCACAAGGAGGAGCTGTACGCACTGTCCGCGCGCACCGGCGCCACCGCGCGCGACACCGCGGTCGACGTGGACGGCGGCATCGGCACCCTGTTCAGCTACGGCAGCAAGGGCGTCAGGGAGCTGCCGAACGACACGGTCGTCCTCGACGGCGGCCTGGAGCCCCTCGGCAAGGGCGGCACGTTCGCCGGCCAGCACCTCTACACCTCCCGGCCGGGCGTGGCCGTCCAGATCAACGCGTTCAACTTCCCCGTCTGGGGCATGCTCGAAAAGCTCGCGCCCGCCTTCCTCGCCGGGCTGCCCACGATCGTCAAGCCCGCCAGCCAGACCGCCTACCTCACCGAGCTGGCCGTCCGGCGGATCGTCGAGTCGGGCCTGCTGCCCGAGGGCACGCTGCAGTTCCTCGCCGGCTCGGCGGGCGGGCTGCTCGACGAGCTGACGATCCAGGACTCCGTGGCGTTCACCGGCTCGGCGCACACGGCGGGCATCCTGCGCCGCCACCCGAACGTGCTCGACCACGGCGTGGCGCTCAACGTCGAGGCCGACTCGCTCAACTGCTCCATCCTCGGCCCCGACGTTGCTTTGGACGATCCGGAGTTCGACCTGTTCGTCAAGGGCGTCGTCACCGAGATGACCGTCAAGGCGGGCCAGAAGTGCACCGCCATCCGCCGCGTGCTCGTCCCCACGGGGATGGCCGGGGCGGTCGCCGACGCGCTCGCCGGCCGCCTCGCGAAGGTGAGCGTCGGCGACCCGCGCAACCCCGACGTGCGGATGGGCCCGCTCGCCAGCCTCGGCCAGCGCGAAGAGGTACGCAAGGCCGTCGAGTCGCTGATGACCAGCTCCGAGGTCGTCTTCGGCGACCCCAAGGGCGCGGCCCTGCTCGACGGCGACCCCGAGCGCGGCGCGTTCATGACCCCGCTCGTGCTGCGCGCGCGGCCGGGAGCCGTCGAGCCGCACGACGTGGAGCCGTTCGGGCCGGTCAGCACCGTGATCGGCTACGGCGGCCTGGACGAGGCCGTCGCGCTCGCCGCCAAGGGCAAGGGCAGCCTGGTGGCCTCCGTCGCCACCCACGACCCCGGCGTCGCCCGCTCCGTCGTGCTCGGGCTCGCCCCGTGGCACGGCCGCGTCCTCGTCCTCGACAGGGACGACGCCAAGGAGTCCACCGGGCACGGCTCCCCGCTGCCCGTCCTCGTGCACGGCGGCCCTGGACGGGCCGGCGGCGGCGAGGAGCTGGGCGGCGTGCGCGGCGTCCTGCACCACATGCAGCGCACCGCCGTCCAGGCCTCCCCCGACCAGCTCACCGCCATCACCGGACGGTGGACGACCGGCGCCGCCCGCGCCGAGACCGGCGTGCATCCCTTCCGCAAGTCGCTCGCGGAGCTGCGGATCGGCGACACGATCGCCTCCGCCCCGCGCACGGTGTCGCTCGCCGACATCGACCACTTCGCCGAGTTCACCGGCGACACCTTCTACGCCCACACCGACCCCGCGGCCGCCGCCCGCAACCCGCTGTTCGGCGGCATCGTGGCCCACGGCTACCTGGTCGTGTCGCTGGCCGCCGGGCTCTTCGTCGACCCCGCGCCCGGGCCCGTGCTGGCCAACTTCGGCGTCGACTCCCTGCGCTTCCTCACCCCGGTCAAGGCCGACGACACCATCGCCGTGACGCTGACCGTCAAGCAGATCACGCCCCGGAGCAACGCCGACTACGGCGAGGTCCGCTGGGACGCCGTGGTGACCAACCAGGAGGGCCAGCCGGTCGCCACCTACGACGTGCTCACGCTGGTCGCCAAGACCTGGGACGCGCGATGAGCGGCCCGGTGGACGGGGCTCCCGTCGTCGTCGAGCGCGACGGCGGCGTGGCCGTCGTGACGCTCAACCGTCCGGAGCGCCGCAACGCGCTGGACGCCAAGACCAAGGTGGCGCTGCGCGGCGCCCTCGAGGACGTCGCCGCCGACTCCGCCGTCCGGGCCGTGCTGCTGACCGGGGCGGGCGGCGCGTTCTGCGCCGGGCAGGACCTGGCCGAGCACGCGGCGGCGCTGCGCGAGGCCCCCGCGCACGCGTTCGACACCGTCGAGGAGGACTACGCGCCCGTCGTCCGGCTGCTCGCCACCATGGACAAACCGGTCGTCGCCGGTGTCAACGGCACCTGCGTGGGCGCGGGGCTGGCCCTCGCGCTCGCCTGCGACCTGCGCGTGCTCGCCGAGGACGCCGTGCTCGGGACGGCGTTCAGCGCCATCGGCCTGACCTGCGACTCCGGCCTGTCGGCGACGCTCACCCGGTCGGTCGGCGAGTCGCGGGCCAGGGAGCTGGTCCTGCTCGCCGAGCCGTTCAGCGCTCAGCAGGCCGTCGAGTGGGGGATCTCCGGGCGGGTGGTGCCGCGCGACGAGGTCGGCGCGGCCGGGCGGGCGCTCGCCGCCCGGCTCGCCTCCGGGCCGACAGCGGCCTACGCCGAGTCGAAACGGCTCATCGGGGAGGCGTGGGGGCGCGACCTCGGCGCGACGCTGGTCGCCGAGGCCCGGGCTCAGGGACGGCTCGGGCTGACCAAGGATCACGCGGGGGCCGTGGCGGCGTTCCTGGCCAAGCGCAAACCCACCTTCGAGGGCCACTGACCCGGCCGCCCGCAGCACCAGGCAGTCGGACGCGCTCGCCACCAGGCGCTGGCTTGCCTGGGCTACGGCGACCCCGTCTCGTGACGGGCCAGGCCGTCGAACGCGATGGACGTGATCGCGTCCGCGACCATCCCCTGGTCGTACGCCCCGTCCGGCCGATACCACTCGACCAGCGAGTTCACCATCCCGAACAGCAACCGGCTGACCAGCGCGGGCGGCACGTCGTCGCGCAGCGCCCCCTCGCCCACCGCGTCCGCGACGAGCGCGGCCAGCCGGTCGTCCAGCCAGCGCCGCCGTTCCAGCGCGGCCACCTCGATCTCGCTGTTGCCGCGCACCCGCAGCAGCAGCGTGACGGACGGCTGGTGCGCGACCAGCACCTCCACGCTGCGCCGCACCACCTCGCGCAACCGCTGGTAAGCGCCTTCCCCGGGGCGCTGCTCGGACGCCTCGGTCACGACGGAGGTGAGCTCGTCGAGGGCGTCGTCGAGCGCCTGGCCGAGCAGTTGCTCCTTGCTGGTGACGTGGTGGTAGATGGCCGGCTTCGTCAGCCCCAGCTCCTTGGCCAGGTCGCCCATGCTGGTGGCGTCGTACCCGCGCCGGTTGAACAGCTCGACGGCGGCGCGCAGGATCGCCGACTGGTCATGGCCTGGACGGCCCCGCCTGCGGCGGGGGGCCGGTTCGGCATGTTCAGTCGTGGTCATCCTCGCAGCATCTCACGTGCGGGGGGACGCCCTGACCGGGCGGGCGCCGCCTCCGTCAGGGGACGGCTGTGAGCACGTCGTGGTGGGTGACGGTGGTGTCGTATGAGAGCAGGACGGCGCGGGCGTCGGGCTCGACCACCGCCGTGGCGACGTCGTCCCCGGCGAAGGCCCTGATCGAGTCGAACGACTCCCAGAGGGTGATGACCTGCAGCTCCACGTGGTCGTCCGTGGGGCGCTTGAGCACGTAGGCGCCGAGGTGGCCGCCCGTCTTGCGTAGTTCGGGGAGGACGGCGGTGGTGAAGTGGCGGTGGTAGGCGTCGGCGCCGGGCGGGGTGGCGGTCGCGTGCCAGATCCTGGCGATCATCGTGGCTCCTGAGGCTCGGGGGTGTGCCGCCACCAGGATCGCGATCGGCCGGGGCCGCGCGCCAGGCCTTCCGGCGAGCGCAAACGTGCGCCCTTCCCCGGCGAGCGCAGGCGCGCCCGCGCCCAGGCCCTCCCGGCCTGCCCGCGTGCTAGGGCTTCCCGGCGGGCCCTGGCGGCATCACGATGGGTCCGAGACGGGTGCCCGCCACAGCGCGACGATCGCGTCGATCAGGCCGTCGGCGGTGGCGGACCAGGTGGGACGGAAGGTGGGGCTGTGGTCGGCCAGTGCTCGTTCCCGTTCCACGCACATCTGGACGATCAGGTGCCGGGCCATGACGCCCCGTTCGACGCGGACGTCGGCGGGCAGGTCGGGCAGGCAGCGGGTCAGGCCGTGGCGGAAGAGCCGCAGCACGGGGGCGGCGCTCATGGCCTCGTCCACCATGATGGCGTTGAGCGCGGGGTCGGCCATGACCTGGGCGGTGAAGCGGGCGTACCAGGTGGGGCTGCCGAGGCTCTCCAGATGCTCGGTGAGCGGCCGGACCAGGCAGGCGACCCAGTCGCGCAGGTCGGTGGAGTCGGCGATGTCGCCCATCATGCGGACGCGGATGCCTTCGAGTTGCTCGGCGTGCTTGCGGGCGATCGCGCGGATGAGGTCGGCCTTGGTCCCGAAGTGGTAGGTGACGGCGGCGTTGTTGCCCTGGCCCGCCGCCTCGCTGATCTGCCGGTTGCCGACGGCGTGCACCCCGCGCTCGGCGAACAGCCGTTCCGCCGCCGCCAGCAGCGCCTCCCTGGTGGCGCTCACCTGCTCGACCCGGGTCATCTTGCCGCTCATCGTCTTTCACCGCACCGGGGGCCTCGCACTGCCCGCGACGGCCCGGCCCCGCAGGCCGCCGCAGGTCCTCGGCCGTGCCGGGGAGGCGTGCCGGGCGAGGGTGGTCGGAAGGACAGCCTACGCAAACGCCGGACCGGGCCTGAAGTCCTCGCGCATCCCGCGCCTGAAGGACTCGCGCGTCCCGCGCCTGAAGGGCTTTCGCGTCTGAAGTCCTCGCGCGCTCCGTGATCTCTTCCCGAAGGAGACAATCGTGACGACCATCCCCGAGTACGACATCGCCAGGTCGGCGGCGTGCCCGCTGGATCCGGCGCCCGCGATGCGGGCCCGGCAGGAGGAGGGCCCGCTGACCCGGGTCCGGCTGTGGGACGGCACCATGGCCTGGCTGGTGACGGGCCACGCCGAGCACCGCGCCGTGCTCGCCCATCCCGGCGTCAGCGTCGAGCCGGCGCGCGGCCTGCCCAGGCTGTCCGCGGTCGAGGCGGCGGCCATGGAGGCGATGGCCGCGCGCGAGGACGGCGCGGGCGGCATCAGCTTCATCCTCATGGACGACCCGGAGCACGCCCGGCTGCGGCGGATGGTCACCGGGGCGTTCACGGTCCGGCGGGTGGAGGCGATGCGCCCGGCGACGCAGCGGATCGCGGACGACCTGGTGGACGCGATGCTCGCCGGGCCGGGGCCGGTCGATCTGGTCGAGGCGTTCTCGCTGCCACTGCCCTCGCTGGTGATCTCGAACCTGCTCGGCGTGCCGTACGACGACCATGAGTTCTTCCAGGCCAACAGCAGGACGATCATCAACCGCGACTCCCCGGCGGAGGTGCGCGGGCAGGCGCAGTACGCCCTGGGCGCGTACCTGTACACGCTGCTCGGCGAGAAGCTCGCGCGTCCAGGCGACGACCTGCTGTCGGGGCTGGCCGAGCGGATCGCGGCCGGTGAGCTGTCGCAGCAGGAGGCCACGCAGATGGGCGTGCTGATGCTGTTCGCCGGCCACGAGACCACCGCGAACATGATCACCCTCGGCGCGCTGGCCCTGCTCAGGCAGCCCGACCAGGCGGACGCCCTGCGCAAGGGCGACGACCCGCAGGTGGCGGCGGCGGTCGAGGAGCTGTTGCGCTACCTGACGATCACGCACGGCGGGCTGCGCCGGGTCGCGCTGGAGGACCTCGAGATCGCCGGCCAGGTCATCCGGGCGGGCGAGGGCATCCTGGCCGTCAACGAGGTCGCCAACCGCGACCCGGCCGTCTTCCCCGACCCGGACCGCCTCGACGTGGGCCGCAACGCCCGCTCGCACGTGACGTTCGGGTACGGCGTGCACCAGTGTCTCGGGCAGTCGCTGGCGCGGATGGAGCTGCAGGTCGCCTACCCCACGCTGCTGCGGCGGATCCCGTCCCTGGCGCTGGCCGCCGAGGTGGGGCAGATCCCGTTCAAGCACGACGGGTTCGTCTACGGCGCCTACGAACTGCCCGTGACCTGGTGAAAGGGGCCCGCCGGGGCCGTCCCCCGGCGGGCCGTGCCGGGGTCAGGCGCGGTTGTCCACCTCCAGGACGAATCGGGCCAGCTCCAGCCGGTCCACGTTCGGCCCGTACGCGGCCGCGTTGCCGAGGACGACGGCGCCGTTCGCGGTGGTCAGGGTGAGCGGGGTGGCCTGGGGCCAGAAGTTGTCCCAGGCGTAGTTGTGCCGGAACACGCCGCGCGTCGTCGCGCCGCCGGTCTCGGTGATGTCGAGGAAACGGCTGATGACGTCCGTGTTGTACGGGTGCCCGGTGTTCCTGTCGGCGTTGGCGTAGTGCGTCACCAGGACGTACTGGCCGGGGCCGAAGGCGGCGGGGCGGGTGAGCGTGATCGTGTTGCCCGCGCCGTTGCCGAGGTCGCCCACGTAGGCGGCGGCGGAGGCGTTCGAGCCGCCGGTCGCGCCGACCACGCGGGCCGTGCCGGACAGGCGGGCCTGCTCGGCCTCGACCCGGTGCACCGCCCCGTCCGCCTGCGCGGCCCGTACGGTGACCAGCTCGCGCAGGTTCAGCCCCTGCGGGCCGCCGACCTCGACCTTCGAGATGCCCGCCGGGAGGTACACGCGGGCGCGCGACGTCCCATCACCCTGGCGGGTGGCCCGCACGCCCTGCACGGCGCGCCCGTCCACGCGGACGTCCAGGTCGCCGGCCCGGGCGGCGCGGTAGGACAGGGTCAGGTCGTGGTAGCCGTCCTCGGCGGCGGCGACGAAGAACGTGGCGCGGGCGCCGCCGCCCAGGACGATCGCGGGCCACGCGCCGGAGCGGTCGAGCCGCGCGCCGCCGGACAGCCTGGCCTCGTCGGCCGGGAACGCCGCCCGCGCGGGGCCGGTGACCTCGGTGAGGTCGAACTTGTCGAGGGTGATGTCGCTGCCGGGCAGCAGGGCCGTCCCGTCGGCGCTGGTGCGCAGCGACAGCCGGTGGGTGCCCGCGGTCAGGTCGAGCAGGACGTCGGTGCGGCCCCGGTAGGTCCAGCCGAGGTTCGCCGAGTACTGCACGATCTGGTTCAGCGCGCCGTCCACGAACAGCGCGTGCCTGCCGGGCGTCTTGTTCGCGCCGTGGTAGACGCCGAGGCGGTAGCGGCCGGCGCGCGGGACGGTGACGGGGAACGTCACCGCGGAAGCGGCCTGGTTCATGGAGCCGACGTCGCGCTTGCCGGAGGTCGCGTACCGCTGGGGGTCGGCCGTGGTGTCCTGGTCGTAGGCCTGGGCCGCGGTGAGGGTGGCGGACTCGGCCTCCACCGACGTCGTCCAGGGCGCGTCGGCGGCGGGGGCGGGGCCGCTCGACGGGACGATCGTCACCCGGTAGGCGGCCATGACGTCCCCGCCGGGCAGGTCCACGCTGAGCCTGCCGCCGGTCGTGGCGGCGCGGCGGGCGGCGACGACGGACGGCTTGAGCGCGTCGCCCTCGTACCCCGTCCAGGACGTCCTCGACACGACGACGTCCACCTGCCTGCCGAAGACGGCCGGGTCGAGGCCGGTCAGGTCGAGCCGGACGGGCGCCGAGCCGCCGCCCACCAGGACGGTGCCGCGCCGCGCGGCCTCGTCGAGCGCCGCGACCGCCTGCACGGTGTCGGGGACGTCCGGCTGCGGCGGGGTGACCCTGACCGTCTGCCCGGTCAGGTCGGCGTACCACTTGAGCAGCCACCAGCCGCCGTTGGCCTGGCGGGTGCGCACGGCGTGGTCGTCGAGGTTGCCGGCGTACGTCCAGTACGCCATGTCGGCGTCCACCTTGGTGTCCTCGAACAAAGAGATCCACTGGATCATCTGGCCGGGGACGGACATGTCGCGGCGGTTGCCGTACTCGTCGATGTTGATCGGCAGCGGGCCGATGCCCAGCTCGCGCTCCAGTGCGCGGTAGTGCTGGTAATGGCCGCGGTAGTCGGCCAGGCTGCCGCGCGACAGCTCGTGCCAGGCCATGATGTCGGGCAGGCTGTCGTTGTCCCTGGCCCAGGTGAGGAAGTCGCGCAGGCGGCCCGGGTTGTACCTGGCCTCGTTGGGGCCGACGATGCGGGCGGTGGGGTCGATGGAGCGGATGCGCTCGACGACCCTCTTCCAGTCGCTGAAGAACTTGTCCTTGAGCGCGTTCCAGTCCTGGTACCAGATCCCGTCGGGCTCGTTGAACGGCACCCAGACGAACCTGTCCTTGTCCCGCGGCCGGTCGCGGACGACCTTGCGGACCATCGTGTCCACCTTGGCCAGGTAGTCGTCGATGCCGAGGTTCTCGTAGGGCCACTGGCTGTAGACGTCCTGCATGTAGACGACGATCTCCTCGCCGCCTGCGGCGAAGAAGCCGTCGGCGATCTTCAGCGCGTCGCCGTTGGGGTGCTGGTCGCCGTCGGGGGCCTTCTGCGCGACGGTGCGGGGGCGGGCGCCGGCGAGCAGGGAGTCGCCGGGTACGCCCGGGTCGGACAGGCCGTAGAGCATGCCGGTCGCGCCGCCGTGGACGGGGCCCGTGCGCTGGGCGAAGTCCACGGCGACCACGTCGGGCGCGGCCTGGGCGCGGGCGGGTGTCATGGTCACGGAGGCTAACGCCAGGACGGTGGCTGCTGTGACGGCTCGCCGGGTGAAGCGATGTCGGTGCATGAGCGATCCTCTCGGGGGGCGGAGGGGGTGTGACCGGTCACACGCAGAGCAAGCGTGACCGGTCACACGCCAACGAGGGAAGTCCTCGTCACCGGATCGTTACGTGGAGGTTTCCCGGCCGTGGGGATACAGCGGCTGTTCACGAGAAGTTCGGCGGCCGGTTCTATGCTGGCGGGCTGCGGGGACTTCGATCGGCCGGGAACACTTCGCGAACCATACGGAGGTATTTGTGCGCAGCCCACGGCGGCCCGCCCAGGCCATCACGGCCGCAGCCGCCATCGCCCTGCTCGCCACGTCCACCCCCGCAGCCCACACGACCACCGCGGTCGGCGCGACTGGCAAGACTGGCACGACTGGCACGGCGGTCGGCGCGGTCGGCGGCGCTGGTGGCGCTGGTGGCGCTGGCGCTGGCGCTGGTGGTGCTGGGGCTGAGCGGGTCGTGGACGGGGGCCGGTGTTCGGCCGATGTCTCCCTGCTCGGCTTCACCGACGACCTCGACAAGGCGACGTTCGAGGGCACGGCCGTCGGCGGGCTGTCCGCCCTCGCGCCGACCCGCGCCTCACGGGCGCTGGCGCTGGTGGACAACGTCGGCACCACCCCCGCCCGCCTGTACGAGCTCGACATCACCCACCGCAGAACCCTGTCGGCGCAGATCCGCGGCATGACGACGCTGCGACGGCCGGACGGCGTCCCGTACACGGGGGCGGACTTCGACGGCGAAGGGCTGGTCGCGGAGCGCGGCGGCCAGACCGTGCTGGCCAGCTCCGAGACCGAGCCGTCCATCAGGCGTTTCCGGCTCTCCGACGGCCGCCAGACCGCCGAGCTGCAGGTGCCGGAACGGTTCCGGGTCACCCCGTCCGGCGAGGCGGCGGTCAACCAGACCTTCGAGGCGCTGACCGCCACCCCCGACGGCCGCGTCCTGTACGCCGGGATGGAGGGCCCGCTGTCCGCCGACGGCCGCGACGCCGAGGGCCGCGGACTGCAGCGGATCCTGCGTTACGAGCGCCGGTCGGGTGCCTACGCGCCCGTCGCCCAGCACGCCTACCGCACCGACCCGGGGCTCGGGCTGGTCGAGCTGGTGGCGCTCGCCGACGGCCAGTTGCTGTCGCTGGAGCGCGGCTTCACCTCGGGCGTGGGCAACACCGTGCGCGTGTTCCGGGTCTCGGCCACCGGCGCCACCGACGTGTCCGGCGTCGAGTCGCTGTCCGCCCTCACCGACCAGCGCGCCTGGCTCGGCAAGCGGCTCCTCGCCGACATCGCCGACTGCCCGCCGTCCGGCGCCACCGCCAGGCAGCCGCAGCCCAACCCGCTGCTGGACAACATCGAGGGCATGGCGCTGGGCGGCCGCCTGTCCGGCCACCGCCGCACGCTCTACCTGCTGTCGGACGACAACAACAGCGCCACCCAGACCACCCGCCTGTACGCGCTGAGCGTCCGCCTCAAGAACGGGCCCGAGTTGCCGGGACGCGCGCTGCTGTCGCGACCGCCCACCAGCTGACGTGTGCAAGCGGACGCGTGCATGCGGGCGTGTGCATGCGGGCGTGTGCATGCGGGCGTGTGCATGCGGACGTGTGCAAGCGGACGCGTGCATGCGGACGTGTGCAAGCGGACGCGTGCATGCGGACGTGTGCATGCGGACGTGTGCATAGAAGCCCGTGCATCACACGCATGCACAGAGACCCGTGCACAGAAGCCCGTGCACAGAGGCGGATGCCGCCGGGCCCCGTGTGATGTGACGGGGCCCGGCGGTGAGGGGTCATTCGACGATGCCCCACTGCGCCGGATAGTCCGGCGGCCACGGCTTGCTGAAGTCGAACAACCACTCCCGATCACCCGGCGGATACCGAGTCTCCCGCCAGGCCGGCTGCGCCCCGACGACGAAACTCCCGCCACCCCGTTCGAGCATCCACGTCCACCCCTCCGCATCCGCACCGAGCCCGTGCTGCTCGCGCAGCGAGGCGAACTCGGCGGGATCGGCGCGCCGGACGTGCAGCCCGTCCCGGTAGATGGGTTTGAGCAGCATCAGCTCCACGTGCCCGATGTGCACCTCGACCACGGTGGTGGTGGCGTCGACCGCCACGGCCTCGCTGCGCAGCAGGAGCTGCCGGTGCGAGGGGTCGAAGCGGACGACGCGGAACAGCCGTCCCTCCCTGCTGAACTCCATGTCACGACCCCGGAGGGGCCGGCGGCTTCGGGTACACCCTGGTGGGATTCCCGTTCTTGGTCATGTAGAACTCGACGGAGTCCCAGGTGCGCTTCTCCAGCCGGTACGCCCGTCGCAGCTCGGTCATCTCCCACGCGGTGCCCAGCCCGCTGTTGATCTCGGCCACCATCTGCCAGTTCCCGGCGGGCACCGTGTCGCCACGGGCCAGCAGGGCGGCGAGCGCCTCGTCGGCGTTGGACGCGCCGGGCACCCCGTCCAGGCTGACGGACAGCCGGATGTTGGGGTTGCCGACCGCTTCTGAGACCGCGACCATCCAGATGGGTCTGCCGTCCCCGGCCGGGAACGGCGCCCCCAGCGCCCGGTTGTTGAATGTGAATGCGCCCGTCATCCCCGCGGCCAGGTCGTCAGAGTACGGGTTGATGCCGAGCACGACGTGGTCCCCGGCTCTGACGATGTCGGTGATGCAGTCGTTGTGCACCAGCACCGCCGTCGAGCCCGCGTACACGTAGTACGTGTGGTCGGTCTCGACCTCGAAGTTGTACACGTCCACCGGCCCGTCGGCCCGCGCCACGCCGAGGACGCGCTCGGCGGCGCCGGACGGGTTCTGCAGCGCGTCGCCCGGCCGCAGGTCCTGCGACTCGACCCAGCCCCGGCCCTGCACCCAGAACCGGTGGCCTTCGCTGGCCGACAGCGTGCCGCTGCCGGTGGTGATCGTCACGAGGGTGTCCACCGTCCGGTGGAACAGCCGGGTGACGTGCCGCAGCCTCCGTTCGCCTGTCGCCGGGTCGGCGGACCAGACCCGGTCGCCGACCCTGATGTCCTCGATCTTGCGGGGGCCGTGCTCGGTGTCCACGAGCGTGCCGGCGGGGAAGCACCGCCCGGCCGCCAGCGCGTTGCCCGCGGCCCGCTCCAGGCCGTAGACGGCCTCGGCGGGCAGCGTCGAGTAGCGCAGCCGGAACAGCGCGTGGGTGAAGGACGTGCCGTTGCTCATCGCGGTGCGCAGCGTCAGCGCGTACGTGTAACCCGCCTTGATCATCGGCGGGATGACGATGGAGCCGATCGCCCAGGCACAGCTCGTGGCGGATCCGCCGTCCTGACCGGTCACCTTGCGCCAGCAGGCGACGTAGTCGTACACCAGCGCGCTGACCAGCGCGCGCAGGAAGTTCTCGACCAGGTCCCTGCCGTTGAAGTGGGTGGTCTCGGAGTAGCGGATGTCCAGCGGGCCGTTGCCCAGGTAGTCGTAGACCAGGGGTCCTGTGCAGTCGGCGACGTCCCTGCCGGGCTGGGCGCAGGTCACCAGGTAGTAGTCCTGCGTCCCGTAGATGTGGTACTCCATGTCGATGTCGCACCCGTTGGTGCCGACACAGAGGTCCTCCAGCGGCGTCGCGTCGTAGCGGACGTCGTCGCTCGGCACGGCGATCAGGTTGGGGATGCCGGTCGGGCCGGACGACGAGGCCCGTTCGGCCTCGCGCCGCCGGTCGGCCTCCGCCTCGGCCCGTTCGGCGGCGGCCTGGGCCTCTTCCGCCGCCTCGCGGGCGCGTTGCGCCGCCGCCTCGGCGGTGGCCGCGTCCCGCTCGGCCTGGGTGGCCACGTCGCGGGCCTTGGCTGCGTCGCTCTCGGCCGCGCTCGCGGCGTCGCGCGCGGAGGCGGCGTCCCGTTCGGCCGCGTCGGCGGAGGCGTCGGCCTCGTCGGCGTAGCCTTCGGCGGCGGTGGCGGCCGAGCACGCCGCCGCCGCGATCGCGGTGGCCTGGCGGTCGTACTCGACGGTGTTGGCCTCGGCCTGCACCGCCGCCTTGGCCGCCTTCTTGGCCTCGGCCGCCGACGCCTGCGCCTCGGCCAGCGACGCGGCTGCCTGGGCCGCGTACTCGGCCGCCTGGGCCGCCGCGGTGGCCGCCGCCTTGGCGTCGGCCGACGCCTGCGCCGCCAGCGCCGCCGCCTCGGCCGCGGCCTTCTTCGCCTGCGCGGCCTTGGCCTTGGCGACCGCGGCCTGCTGCTCGGCGAGCGGCTTGGCGGCCTGCCCGGTCAGCCCGGCCAGGCCGGCCGAGGCGTCGGTGTCCTTGTACGGTGACCCGAGCTCGATCGCGTCGTTGGCCGGTTTGATCACCTGTGCCGCCGAGTCGCGGGCGGCGGTGGCGGCCTGGGCCGTGGAGTAGGCGTACCCGGCGGTGCGCACGGCCGAGGCGTGCGCCGCGTCGGCCTCCTTGCGGGCCATCAGGGCGTTCGCCTTGGCCTCGGCGGCCTTGGCCTTGGCGGTGTCGGCGTAGATCTTGGCCAGCCGGACGTTCTCGGCCGCCGCCTCCGACGCGTCGATGGCCTCGGCCGCCGCGGCGTGGGCCGTCTTGACGGCGGCGTTGGTGATCGCCACGTCCCGCTGGGCGGCGTCGGAGGCGGCCCGCGAGCGGGACGCGGCGGCGTCGGCCCGGGTGGCGGCCTCGCGGGCGGCGGTGGCGGCGGCGGTGGCTTCGGCGGCGGCGGCCCTGGCCTGGGCGGCGTCGCTGGTCGCGCGG
>NZ_BAAAQX010000032.1:0-151479 GCF_039531895.1 Nonomuraea monospora | reverse complement strand
GGGGGGGGGGGGGGGGGGGGGGGGGGGGGGGGGGGGGGGGGGGGGGGGGGGGGGTCACGCCCGGCGGCTCCCCCTCGGCGGGGTCCTCGTCGGAGGGGTCCTGCTCGGGCGGGTCCGCCTCAGGGGACGTCTGCGGCACCACCTGCGGCGTGATCCCAGGCGGCGTCTCAAGCCCAGTTTCAGGCCCGGTCTCAGGCCCGGTCTCAGGCCCGGTTTCAGGCAGGGATTCCGGCGTTTCAGGCGGAGTGGACGCCTCCGTGCTCGGCGGCCAAGCCACGGGAGCAGTGGCGATCCGGCTCGGCGGCACGGCGATCGCCGCCCCGACCGGCTGCTCGGGCGGCTGCCTGCCGGCCAGCACGACCACCACCGCGACGGCCGCCACGGCGCTCACCGCGCCGCCCATCGCCAGCCGCCGCCCGTTCGTCCGCGTGATGCGCCGCGCGCTGCGGCCGACCTTCCCGCGCACGCTCTCGAACACGGTGGTGGCCAGCGACGTCGCGGTCTCGGGCGGGGCGGCCAGGGGCATGGGCCACAGCAGGGCCAGCAGGCCCACGAGCGCGGCCAGCCGCCGTCTGCCCCGCTCCTCCCAATCCTCCCCGTACGCCGCCGCGGCCACGGTCTCCAGCTCGGTCACGAACGTCAGCGCCCCGTCGGGCCGCCCCGCCGGGTCCTTGGCCAGCCCGCGCCTGATCAGGTCACGTACGGGCTCGGGCGCGTCGTGGAAGGGCACGGGGGCGTGCACGTGCTGGTACCCCAGGACGCTGGGCTCGGTGGACCGGTACGGCCGGTGCCCGGTCAGGCACTCGAAGAAGACGGCGGTGGCCGCGTACACGTCGGTCGCGGGCGAGGCGGGGCGACCCTCCCACAGCTCCGGCGCCATGTACGGGGGCGTGCCCTCGGGGTGGGCGGCGGTGCCCTGGCGTACCGCGATGCCGAAGTCGACGAGCTTGCTGGCGCCGTCGTCCCGGACGAGCACGTTCTCGGGCTTGTAGTCCTTGTGCACGAGGCCCATGGCGTGCGCCCTGGCCAGCCCGAGGAGCGAGCCCTTCAGCACGACGAGCGCGGCCTCCGGCTCGGTCGTCCCGCTCTCGCGTAACAGCGCGCGCAGGGAGACGCCGTTGACCAGCTCCATCACGATGGCCGCGCCGCCGTCGTCCTGGATGTACTCCCACATCGTGGCGATGTGGGGGTCGCGCAGCGTGGTCAGCAGCCGGGCCTCGTACTGGAACCTGGCCAGGGCGGAGGCATCCCGCAACAGCTCGCCGGACAGGTACTTGATCGCGACCTGGACGCGGGTCTCGTCGTGCACGGCGAGCACGACGCGTCCGCTCGCGCCCGCCCCGAGCTGCCTTATCTCTGTATAACCGGGAGCACTCCACTCCATTTGCCTCTCCCATCAGGAGCTGGCCCACCTGATGAGACGTGCGATCAAGAGCTCAGGTTTTCCAGGTGGCCCGGATTTATGGAACTACTCCCGATGGAGGATGTGAACGGGTGCCTCGATACCTTCTGGGAGTACCGAATCGGGTTCGGGCGCGCCCCATGACATGACCAGGGGCAGCACGCCGGCCCACACCGGCAGGTCGTAGTCCTCCTCCTCGTCCACAGGCCCGCCGCGCCTGATCTTGACCGACGCCTCCTCCAGCGACAGCGCCAGCACGGCGGTCGCGGCCAGCTCCTTGCGCGAGGGACGGCGCACGTAGTCCCACTGGCCGGGCGCGAGCTGCTCGGCCAGGGCGCGCAGCCCCTGCTCGCGCTCGTCCTCGTCCGTCACCAGGCGGGCCGGGCCGTAGATCATCGCCGAGCGGTAGTTGACGGAGTGGTGGAAGATCGAGCGGGCCAGCACGAGGCCGTCCAGGTGGGTGACCGTGACGCACACGTCGGTGCCGGTGCCGGTGCGCAGCGAGCGGGCGCCGGTGGAGCCATGCAGGTAGAGGGTGTCGCCGACGCGGCCGTAGCCGGTGGGCACGACCATGGGGTGGCCGTCCACGACCACGCCCAGGTGGCAGATCAGGCCGGTGTCGAGCACCTCGTACAGGTCGTCCCTGTCGGTGCTGCCGCGTTCCTTCGAGCGGCCCAGTGTGGTGCGCGGTGTGGTGGAGAGCATGATTCGACGGTAACGACGAAGTGGACCTATCCTGTAGGGCCACTACCAGCGCCTTTCTAGAGACCACTTGTATGCGTTCCCATGTTGACCTGCCGGTCTCCCTCACCCGCGACTCGGCCGAACCTCTCACCGCGCAGCTCGTCGGCTGGCTGCGCGGCGCCATGCTGGACGGCACGATGGCCTCCGGCGAGCGGCTGCCGTCCACGCGGGCCCTGGCCGCCCAGCTCGGCGTCAGCCGGACGGTGGTGACGGAGGCGTACCAGCAGCTCTACGCCGAGGGCTGGCTGGACGGGCGGCACGGCTCCGGCACGTTCGTGGCCGCCATGGAGCACCCGCCGAGGCCGCCCGAGGAGAGCGCGTACGTGCCCGCGCCGCCGCCCCCGGCCGGCCTGATCAACCTCACCAGCGGCTCCCCCTGGGTGCGCGACTACGACGAGGCGGCGTGGAAGCGGGCCTGGCGCAGGGCCGCCGACCTGCCGCCCGGCGACGAGCCCGACAGTCACGGCCTGCCGCGCCTGCGCGAGCTGCTCGCCGACCACCTCAGGCGGGCCAGAGGCATGGCCGTCGGGCCGGAGAACATCCTGGTCACCCGCGGCACCGGCAACGGCCTCGACCTGTGCGCGATGGCCCTGCTCGGCCCCGGCGTCAGGGCGGGGGTGGAGGATCCGGGCTACCGGGTGGCGCGCACGGTGTTCGCGGCCAGGGGCGCCGAGGTGGTGCCGTGCCCGGTGGACGAGGACGGCGTGATCGTGGACGGCCTGCCCGGCGACCTGCGCGTCCTCTACACCACGCCCGCCCACCAGTTCCCGCTGGGCGGCCGGCTGCCCATCCCGCGCAGGGAGCGGCTGCTGGCCTGGGCGCGCGCCACCGGCGCGACGATCGTGGAGGACGACTACGACGCCGAGTTCCGCTACGACGTCGCCCCGCTGCCCGCGCTCTACGGCCTCGACCCGTCCCGGGTGGTGCTGCTCGGCACGCTGTCCAAGATCCTCGCCCCGGACGTGGGCGTGGGCTGGCTGGTCGGCGAGCCGGAGCTGGTGAGCAGGATCGCCGGCCTGCGCTGGGAGGTGGCCGACCGCACCAGCGGGCCCGTCCAGCAGGCCGTGGCCACCCTGCTGGAGCGCGGCGACCTCGACCGGCACCTGCGCAGGATGCGCCTGGAGTACGCGCGCCGCCGCGCCGCCGTCGTCGAGTTGCTCGGCCCCGCCTGCCGCCTGCGCGGCGACACGGCCGGGCTGCACGTCCTGGCCGAGCTGCCCGGGGCGCTGGTGCCGGGCGTGATCGAGCGGGCCAGGGAGCGCGGGGTGCTGCTCGACTCGACCGAGCGCCACCACCACGGCCCCGCCCAGTTGCACGGCCTGGTGATCGGGTACGGCTCCGCCTCGCTGCCGGACGTCCGCCGGGGCTGCGAGATCGTCGCCGACCTCATCCGCGAGGCCCGGCGGTAGGAGGTCGCAGCCTGAACCGTGAGGCCCGGAGCCTTATCCGTGAGGCCCGGCGGCCGGGGGCTCCAGCCGTCGCAGGATGGGCAGCGAGCGGGCGGTGTACATCGGGTCCACCGGCAGCACGTGCGCGGCCCACCAGCGCGCCGGGGCAGGGTCGGCGCAGTGCTCGGTGAAGCCGGGGGCGTAGTCGTCGTAGGCGGGGTCGTACAGGTAGCCGGTGGAGACCCCGTTCCGCTCCAGCTCCTCGATGGCCGCGTCCCTGTCGCGGACCAGCAGCGGCACCCGGAACAGCGGCCGGGTGAGGTCGTCGAGCACGGCGGGCGCCACCGTCGGCAGCTCGGCCAGCCGCTGCACCCCGGCCAGCCGGCGCGCCCGGTCGCGCGGCACCCTGGCCACCCGCCGCTCCTGGTACCAGCGGACCAGCCGGCCCCGGCGGGCCCGGTAGCGGTGCAGGTCGGCGCGCACCCAGGTGTCGAAGGGCGGCAGCGAGGGCACCTGCTTGAGCGCCAGCTCCAGCTCCTCGGCGCGCACCGCGATGCGGTGGCCCTCGCGGGCCTCCTGCAGGCCGAGGCGGCGCTGGAGCTTGAGCGCGGGGCGCACCAGGTCGAGCTTGAGTGCCGCCTGGCGGGCCATGGAGGTGGCCACGCTCCACACGTCGGCGGGCAGGGAGCCGCGGGTCAGCAGCTCGTCGCGGGCGCGGGTCAGGGCCAGCAGGTCCGACTCGTCCTCGACGGTGAGCACGCCGCCGGAGCCCGCGCTGGGGTGCTTGGACAGGCTGAAGACCGACGCGTGCCCGAACGTGCCGAGCGGCCGGCCGCCGAGGTCGCTCTCCATGGCGTGCGCCACGTCCTCGATGAGGATCTTGCCGGCGAAGGCGGGAGCGTCGTCGGGCAGGCCGTACAGGTTGGTGGTGAGGACCGCGTCCACCGTGTCGAGGTCCACGCGGGTGACGTCGATGTTGCCGTCGCGCGGGGACAGCGGCGCGATGACCGGGCGCAGCCCGGCGGCCAGCACGAGGAAGAGGATCTCGTCGGCGGAGATGGGGGACATCAGCAGCCGCTGCCCGGGCAGGCACCAATGGCGTAAGGCCAGATAGAGCCCCAGCCGGTTGGACGGTAGCGACAGGCAGTGACGGCCCGTTCGCTCTGCGATGTGTTTCACCGTTGTAGGACGGTACGCAGTCTTCCGTACGTTTTCAAGGTTTTGTCCGCTGTTTTAAGGAGCAGTGGGTTGGCCATGACCGTGGCGCGCGTCTTGCGCACCGGCACCCGCATCACCCAGTGCACGCCCGCGGCGGGCCCGATCCTGGCCACGCGGCCCTCGGCCACCTCCAGCTCGCCGTTCTTCAGCTTGTCCTTGTACTCCTTCTGCCCGCGCCCCATGTCGACGACCTCGATGCCGGACCCGGCGGCGCGCTCGGCCATCGCCAGGTGGTGGATGAGGCCGGGGGAGTACTTGGCGAAGTGGGTGTCGTAGGCGGGGAACCAGCCGGCCAGAGTGGTGCGCGTACGCAGCCCGAAATGCCCGGCCATCGGCCGGTCGTCCACGTACACCATGTCGAGCACCCCGGCGAAGCTCTCGGACTGGGTGGCCAGCAGCCGCTCGACCAATTCCACGATCCACGGGTGCGAGAACCGGTCGGCGCGGCCGGTGCGGCGGTACTGGTCGGTCTTCCAGCTCAGCAGCGTGCGCAGGGGCTCCAGGTCGGTGGTGGCGTAGTCGTGCCGGAGCAGGCCCGCCTCGCGCTGCAGCTTGCGGGACTTGGCCAGGGTGCTCTTGTACGTCTTGCCGGAGTTCTTGAGCAGTGACTTCGTGTAGTTGTCCCAGCCGTCGCGCAGGTCGATGATCGGCGACGGGTGACGCTCGTGGCGGGCGAGCAGCAGCGGCTGCCCGGCGACGAGGTGGTCGAACTCGTACACCGCCAGCCCGCACTCCTTGAGCAGCCACAGCGGGTGGATCTGGACGTCCTTGAGGTGCACGAGCCCCTGCGCGTCGGTCAGCCCGGCGGCGACCGGCTTGCCGATGCCGAGGGGATGTCGCTCGAACGGGAAGAACCCCACGATCTCCGGACCGTCGTGGATGACGGCAACACGTACGACATCTCGGAGTTCGCCCACCGTGATGGTGAACTCTGGCGACAAGAAAGGATTGTCGAAGGCGGTGTCCGCCTCTTGCAGGGCGCGCCAGCGGCTCACTTCGGGTTCGCCCAGTTCACGGGGGTGGGCAAGGGTGACGTGCATGGGCTCCTACTGTCAGCACACACTCTCTGGGCAAGCTGAGGGCCAGGGTGTACTGCCACATTAAAGGATCTCGCCCGATGCCATAGCCGCAGCTCCGGAACGTTACAGAACTCCCAGTATGTCTTCAGGACCGAGTGACGTTCTAATGTGTGACCATGACCGTACCTGGCATCGACCACCCCCGGCTGGTCGCCTGGATGGGCCGCCACGTGCCCGACGCCGGCGAGCCCCTGTCCGTCTCGCTGATCTCCGGCGGCCGGTCGAACCTCACCTACCTGGTCGAGGGCAGGGAACGCCGGCTCGTGCTGCGCCGGCCGCCCCTCGGCCACGTGCTGCCCACCGCGCACGACATGCGGCGCGAGTGGCGGGTCATCTCGGCGCTCGCGCCCACGCCCGTGCCGGTGCCGGAGCCCGTCGCGTTCTGCGCCGACGACGACGTGATCGGTGCGCCGTTCTACCTCATGGGGCACGTCGAGGGGGAGGCCGTACGGAGCCGGGAGCAGCTCGGCGACCGCACACCCGAGCAGACGCGGCGCCTGTCGGAGCGGCTGGCCGAGGTGCTGGCGGGCATCCACGCCGTCGACTACCGCGAGGTGGGGCTGGGCGACTTCGGGCGGCCCGAGGGGTACCTGGCCAGGCAGCTCGACCGGTGGTGCCAGCAGTGGGAGCGGTCGAAGACCGCCGACCTGCCCGACTACGACCGGCTCGTGGCGCGGCTGCGGGAACGGCTGCCCGCCGAGGTGGCCGGCACGCTGGTGCACGGCGACTACCGGCTGGACAACACGCTGCTGCGGACCGGCGACCTGGAGATCGCGGCCGTGGTCGACTGGGAGATGTCCACGCTCGGCGACCCGCTGGCCGACCTGGGGCTGACGCTGACGTACTGGCACGATCGCGGGGACGAGGAACGCGCGAGCATCCCGGTGGCGGGCGACGTGACGGTGGCGCCCGGCTTCATGAACGCGGCGGAGTTCGCCGCCCACTACACCAAGGTGTCCGGACGGGACATCTCGGACCTCGGGTTCTACGTGGCCTTCGGCAACTTCAAGCTGGCCGTCATCGTGGAGGGTATCCACGCCCGCTTCCGTCAGGGTAAGACCGTGGGAGAGGGGTTCGACCGCATCGGCGCGGCCGTGCCCACCCTGATCTCCCGCGCGCACCGGATGCTCGACCAGCACTGAGCACCTTCCATCCCCCGCAAGGAGCGTCATGAGCACTGTTGCACTGATCACCGGAGCCGCGAGCGGCATCGGCGCCGCCGTGGCCCGGCGCCTGTCGACGGGCGGCGCCAAGTGCGTCCTCCTCGACATGGACGGCGAGGGGGTCGAGCGGCTGGCCAAGGAGCTGGACGGCGCGTGGCTGGCCGCCGACGTCAGCACCGAGGAGGCCTCGCTGGAGGCCGTCGCGCTGGCCGAGCAGCGGTACGGGCGGCTCGACCTGGTCCACCTCAACGCCGGCATCACCGGCCGGGTCGATCTGGCCGACTTCGACCTCGCCCGCTACCGCCAGGTCGTCGGCGTCAACATGGACGGCGTCGTCTTCGGCGTGCGCGCCAGCATGCCGCTGCTCCTGCGCTCCGGCGGCGGCGCGATCGTCGTCACCTCCTCGCTGGCCGGGCTCACCGCCTTCGCGGGCGACCCCGTCTACACGATGACCAAGCACGCCGTCGTCGGCCTCGTCAGGGCGCTGGCCGAGCCGCTCGCCGCGCAGAACGTCCGCATCGGCGCCGTCTGCCCCGGCTTCACCGACACGCCCCTCGTGGCCGAGGCGCGGGACATGTTCGTCAACGCGGGCTTCCCGCTCCTCACCGCCGAGGACGTGGCCGCCGCCGTCGAGTCCGCGTTCTACGCCGAGACCCCCGGCACTCTCCTCATCGTGCAACCGGGCAGGCAGCCCGTGCCCTACCGCTACGCCGGGGTGCCGGGACCGGCGGGAGGGCAGCGGCCGCCGCGCCAAGATTGACCGCAAGCGGCTTGCAAGCGGGACGATTAGCGTAAACAGGGCTGGACTGCTGTCCAGCCCTTGTACGTTCCCGAACCTTGTAGGTTCGTGGTTCCCCCCGACGTCTCGCGAGGATGAGGAGCCTTCAGTGATTCCGACCGACGGCCGGCACGCGCGCCGACGATCGCCATGGCCGATCGCTCTAGGAGCCGGCGTTCTCGCGATCGTCCTGGTGGCGGGCATCATGGTGTACGCCGCGATGCGGACGAAGGAACGCAGCGTGTTCAAGGGCAGCGAAGTGGCCACCAAGGCGCCCACCGAGCCCGCGCCGCAGCTCTCCGAGCCTCCCGCGCTCGACAACTGGCCGCGCTGGGGCATCACCCACACCCAGTACAGCGCCGACAACGAGCCGCAGGACGTCGTCGACCAGGCCAGAGGCGTGCTCGGCCGGGTCCCCATGCTGCAGAACCAGCACATCATGGGCTGGGGCGTCGGCAACCCGGAGCCCAGCCCGGGGCAGTTCAACTTCGTCGACCTCGACCGGCGGCTCACCTTCATGGCGTCCTCCAGGGCCGTGCCGGTGATCACGCTCTGCTGCGCGCCCGACTGGATGAAGGGCGGGCAGGCCGGGCGTACGGACTGGAGCAAGAACCACACCGTCGCCCCCGAACGGGAGCACTTCGACGACTTCGCCAAGCTGGCGGCGCGGGTGGCCAAGCAGTACCCGACGGTCAAGCACTACATGGTGTGGAACGAGTTCAAGGGCTTCTGGGACCCGGCCACCAACCGGTGGGACGCCGAGGCGTACACCGAGATGTACAACAAGGTCTATACGGCGCTGAAGAAGGTCAACAAGGACATCCAGGTCGGCGGCCCGTACGTGTCGATCAGCAGCAGCACCCGCACAGAAGGCCCGCCCTCCGAGCTGAGCGGCCCCTGGGGCACCGTCGACCAGCGGGCGCTGGACGCCGTCAAGTACTGGATCGAGCACAAGAAGGGCGCCGACTTCGTCGTCGTGGACGGCGCCTCCATGACCAACGACAAGGGGAACGTTCCCAACGACTTCGCCGCCCAGGCCAAGTTCAGCGCCATCACCACGTGGCTGCGCGAGGAGAGCGACGACCTGCCGGTGTGGTGGGCCGAGTGGTACGTGGAGCCAGAGAACGCGCAGTGGAGCGAGGAGAAGCGCACCGCCGTCCAGGCCGTCGCGCTGATGGAGTTCGCCAAGAGCGGGGTCACGACCGCCCTCTACTGGAACCCGCAGCAGAAGGGGGAGGGCGAGTGCCCCGGGTGCCTCTGGTCGCCCAAGGTGGGTGGCGAGCTGCCCATGGCGGGGCTGCTCAGCGGGTTCACCAAGTGGTTCCCGAACGGGGTCGAGGTGCGGGAGGTGGAGACCTCCGATCCGAAGGTCAAGGCGATGGGGCAGGCCAGCCAGGTCGTGATGGTGAACACCTCCGATCAGGACGTCAGCGCCACCGTTGACGGGCGGCCCGTCACGTTGAAGCCCTACGAGATCAAGTGGTCGGGGCGCGGGGGCGCGTGAAGCAATGCGGAAGGGCGGACGGCCAGGATGCCGCCGCCCTTGCCGTAGACGACGAGCAGGCCTCCCAGCCAGGCGCACTTCCGGACGGCGTCGTGGACGGGGATGGTGAGCAGGCAGGTGCCGGCGGCCGGGTCCCAGACGCGCACGGTGGCGTCAGCGCTTCCGCTGACCAGGAGGACCCGGCCGCCGAGCGTCAGGGCGCAGACCGCGGACACCACATCGGAGTGCCCGGTCAGCACCGAGCCGAAGGGCCGGCTGGTCGCGGGGTCCCACATGCGAACGGTTCGATCCCAGCTCGCACTCGCCAGTAGGACCTGCCTGTCCAACGCGAAGGTGCACACGGCGCTCGCCCCGGCGCTGTGGCCGATGAGCGGACGACCGGCCGGACGGCCGGTGATCGCATTCCACAACCGCACCTCGCCGTGATCGTGGGCAGTGGCGATCAGCGATTTCCCGTTCATGGTGTAAGCGCACAACGCCGCCACGTCGCGTAACGGGCGAGCGAACCGGGAAAGGCGAAGGAAACGCCGCTTGCCGGTTTCCCGGTCGACCACCTGGCCGATCCCCTCCGCGACGACAGCAAGCATGTGTGCGTCTATCGGCTCGACAGTCCGTGGTGACAAGGGAATCAAGGGAGTGACCGGTTCGCCGGTCGCCGGGTCCCAGACGCGGAAGCCGGAAGCCTCCGTGATGATCAGCAGGCCATGGGCGAAGGCGTCCAGGGACATCGGCGAGTCTGCGGCGAATTCGGCAGTGAGCCCACCGGCCGGATCCCGCAGTCGCACGTTTCCGCTCATCTCCGCGAGAAGGACGCGCTCATGCAGCAGAAGGGCGCATGAGCGATGCACGGTGTCGTGGGAAGAGAACTCAAGCCGGCTGGGATCCCACAGTCTGATGCTGCCGTCGGCACTGGTCGTGGCCAGCAAGGTGCGGCCATCCAGGGTGAAGACGCAGATGTCGGTGATCAGATCGGTATGACCGGCAAAATACCGGCCCCCGATATGGAGTCTGCCGAGTACATCGCCGATGGCGAGCAGGGCAGGATCATCCAGGGCGCAGATGGCAGTGACCTGGCGCGCACCATCGAGGGTACGGAGAAGCAGTTTCGTGCCCGCATCCCAGATGTCGACACGGCCGTCCCAGGTGGCGGTGACGAGCCGGCCGTTGCGTGCCGAGTAGGACAGACCGCGGATGTCCTCGCGGAGGTGGTCCGGAGAACCCGTAGGCTGACCGGTCACGAGATCCCACACCGTGAGGTCTCCGGAGAGACCGGCCACGGCGACCAGGTCATCGTCGCCCTGAGGCAGAGCGCACAGGTACTTGCCGCCCTCCTGCACGCGGGTGAGCGCGCAATCGACGGGCCGGCCCGTCGCGGGGTCCCACAGCCGGAAGGCGCCATCGTGATCGAGCGTGGCGAGCAGGACGCGACCCCGCACGGTCACGGCGGTCATGCCGGCCGCGACCGCTCTGATCGGCACGTGCGCGGGCAGGCCGGTTGCCGGGTCCCACAGCCGGATGGTGTTGTCGGCCCCACTACTGGCCAGCAGCGTGCGCCCGTCCATGACGAAGGAGGTGACGGCGGTCACCCGTCCTTCGTGACCGAGGAGAACGGCCTCGTCGAACCTCCGCTGGACCTCCGCCCATTCCACCCGATAAGGCGCGTCCCGGCTCGCCAGCGCCTCTATCCTCGGCAAATCCGCGACTGCGGCGGTCAGGTCGAACATGGCCGCGCGCTCGGCGGGCCCGGCCGCGGCGGCCATCGGCGTCAGCCGGATCAGCCGCAGGCAGGCACGAACAGCGGGTGAAGGATCCACGGAGGCTACCACGATCACCCGCGCCAGGTCCGCGTGCAGCACGAACGGCGTCCGGCAGAGCAACTCCTCCAGCACCCCGCCCCGAGCCGCGTGCCCCGCCAGCGACCGCGCCAGATAAGGCGGCACCGGCTCGACGAACCCCATGAAAGCCCTGGCCAGAGCCCGATGGTCGGCCCGCAGATCGCTCCGCTCACCGAGCAGCGTGTCGTCGAGCGCCTGGTGGAACAGCCTGAACACCTCGTGCCGATCATCCGACTCCACCAGGAAGTTCGCCGCTGACGAGTGCGCGAAGGCGAGCAGTTCTCCGGCCGTGACCTCGGCCCCGGCCAGCGTCCTGATCGCCAGCGCCCACAGCTCCACGTCGAACCCCGGAGCCGCGGCGAAGGCGAGCGCGGTCAGCGCAGCCGCGGCGGGCAGCCCGCCGACGCCGGGCAGCCGCGCGGTGTAGGCGTCCAGCGCGTGCTTGACCTCGGGCGGGAAGGTGAGCGCGGCCGGATCCACCGGCTCCACGTCGTGCAGCGCGTGCGTGCGCGCGATGAGCCCCGCGATCAGGAAGCTGTGCGCCGAGCGCCGCGCGATGGCGGTGGCGACCGGCCCGGCCACCGGCCCGTCTGCGTACGGGTTGCCCGGACGCGGATCGCCCAGCAGTTGCAGCGTCGCCTTGGCGTACTCGACCACGTCCTGTTCGGCGTAGAACTCGGGCGAGTCCAGGTTCACGACGTGCGCGGCGCCGCCGAAGAGGGGGATGAGCTCGCCTTCGTCGTCCCCGCGCCGCGTCGCCAGCACCACCTGCGCGCCCAGCCCCGCGCACCCGTGCACCAGCGGCAGCACGACCCTGGCGACGATGCCGCGGGCCTCGGCGGGGGACGTCGCCTCGTCCAGGGCGTCGATGACCACGTTGAATCGGGTGCCCGGCGCTCCGGGCCGGTCTGTGAGGGCGGCGCGCAGGTCGGGCTCGAAGTCGGCGAGCGTGTCGGGCAGCGCGGCGGAGGCCGCGCGGGCGATCTCGGTGGCCACGTCCAGCGCGGTCTTGCCCTTGGCGTGCACGGCGCAGGCCACCGAACCGGGCGTGGCCTTCCACGCCTCGTCGTCGGCGGGCAGGGCGGCGCGGATGCCGGGGTCGGCGGAAGTGACGACTCGGCCCAGCACCGCCGACTTGCCCACGCCCGGCGACCCGGTGACCACCAGCACCCGCTGGTCGGGCTCGTCGCGGTCGAGCCAGGCGGTGATCGCCTTGAGCGCCGCCGTGCGGCCCCTGAACCGGTGGCCGCGCTCGGTGTCCACGCTGACGCCGCGCGCCCTGGGCCGCCAGTGCCGCCTGCCCTCGGGGTCGGCGCGGAGCGTCCAGCCCCAGGACGCGAGCGCGAGCTGACCGGCCTGCTCCGTGGACCAGGAGTCGGCCAGGCGGCGCAGCCGTTGCCCGGGGAAGCGGCGGTCCGCCTCGAACAGGGTGATCGCCCGCCCGCCGCCGCTGACGGCACGGGAGTCGCTCACCACGGCGACCACGGCCTCGTACTCCGGCGACCACACCCCGCCCCCGCTGAAGCCGGACGCCAGGGGCGAGGCCGACTCGGTGGCCAGCCGGATCGAGCCGTAGCCGAGCGTCTCGTCCACCCTGCCGCCCGCGGAGTCGCCCCACTGCTGCCTGTCCGGGAAGCCGAACGCCCACCAGCGGCGGTTCACCAGCCGGGTCGCGGACGGGCAGAGCAGGCGCGCCGGCCACACCCCGGCCGGCACGTCGCCGGCCAGCACCAGCAGGGCCAGGTCCACGTCCTCGACGTGCTCGGCGAGCACCACAGTCTCGACGCGGCACCGCTGGTAGACGGGCGGATGCGCCTTCGGGAAGGCCACCCACAGCTCCTCGGCCACCGCGCCCCTGTGCAGCACCACGTGCGCGGCGGTCAGCGCCCGGCGGGTGTCGATGATCACGGCCGCGCCCAGCGGCTCCTTGTCGCCCGCCGTACGGTGTACCGAGGCGACCCAGGAGTCGTTGGCGGGCCCGGCCGTCATGGCTGCCGGCCGTCCGGGGGCCGCCAGGTGAGCGTGACCTCGAAGTTCCCCTCGGTGGCCGCCTTGGCGACCAGCCAGTCCATGGTCCCGGTGACCTTGATGCCGAACTTGACCTGGATCTCGTCAGGGGCCGCCCTGCGCGCCTGGTCGAGGACCAGCGCGGCGGCGTTCAGCGCGGGGCCGATGGCCTTCCTGACCCTGCCGACGATCTCGTCGGGGCCGCCGGCGGGCTGGTAGCCGGGCGTCGGCTCGATCTCGAAGCGCACCTCCGTGGCGTCGTCGAGCTCGTAGGTGACCACCTGTGAAGGCAACGTGCCCAGCTCCTCCCGGACAAGGCGCGGGCCCCCGCCCCGGCGTGCTCTGGGCGGAGCTTAACATCGCTCAACCCGGCGTCGCGGCGCCCCTTTGCGTGTGGTCGCTCGGGCCGCGTTCAGGTCGCTGCTCGTACCCGCGGAAGGCCGCCCAGCAGGCCGCCAGCGCCACGCAGAACGCGGGCAACCAGGCGAGCCTGGCCGCGATCCAGCCGGGTGAGCCTGGGGCGGTGTGCAGGCCGGGGAGTGCGTGGCCGGCGAGCAGGCCCAGGGCGGTCACGGCGATCATGGCGGTCTGGTGCCAGAGGAAGATGGTGATCGCCGACAGGTTCGTCAGGGCCACGGCGGCCCAGGCCGGCGGGCGTCGCAGGGCGCGGCGCAGGGGCGCCAGCAGGAGGAGGGCCGCGCCGCACTGCGCCAGGCCGAACGTGACGGCGGCGAGGGTGGGCGGGTCCAGATTGGACGTCTCCGCGCCCGGCACGCCCACCATGGCCGCCGGGTATCCCGCCCACACGACCAGCCCGGCGGTGGCGGCACCACCACCGGCCAGCAACGCCCACCCGACCCACCACCCCGGCAACCCACCCTCCCCGCCCGGCTCCGGCAGCCCTGCCTTCCCACCGCGGCCCGAGAGACCGCCCCTCCGCCCCCAGGACGCGCCGAGGCTGTAGGGCACCAGCCAGCCCGCCACCACGTTCACCCAGCCGAGCCAGGCGGGCCCGTCCAGCCCGTACCGGACCAGATCCACCACGGCGACGGCGGCGAGCGGCCACGCCGGGTGCAGCCGGGCGGCCAGCGGGGTCGCGGCCGTCAGCACGGCGAACACCAGCAGGAACCACAGCGGCGACCACACCAGCTTGGCCAGCGACAACACGGTCCCCAGCCGCACCCCGGCGGCGAGCGTCGCCACCGCGATCACCACCCACACCAGCACCACGGCGGCGACGGGCCGGAACAGCCGCGCCATCCGCCGCCCGAGCCACACCCGGTAGGGGAGACGGGAGCCCGCCCGGCTCCTGGCCGCCACCATCCCGCCCACCAGGAAGAACACCGCGAGCGTCTGGAACAGCCAGGACACGGGCGCGAGCTGCGGCATCTCCCGCAGCGGGCTGGCGACCCGCACCGCCCCGCTGTCCACCACCAGCGCCGTCACCAGCCAGTGCCCGGCCACCACCCCGAGGATGGCCGCCGCCCGCAGCCCGTCCACCCCTCGATCACGGCCCGCGGGGGTGGCCGCTTCCACCCGTTCGAGCAGGTCACGCATCCGGGCCCGCCCCCGACACGATCCCGGCCACGTTGCGCAGGAAGAGCGAGCCGGGCCGCAGGTAGTCGCTGTGCCCGCCGTCGCCGGCCGCGAAGACCCTGGCGCCGGACGACGGCGAGACGGGGTCCAGGCCCAGCCCCAGGGCGAGGAACGGCAGCCGCAGCCGCACGTGCGGCACCAGGGCGATCCAGTCGGCGCTGGTGCGGGCGGCCCAGACGGGGGCGGACGTGCGGAGCGGCGTGTCCGTCCCGGTGCCGGGGGCGCCGTACAGGACGATGCCGGCCACCGCGCCCAGCCCGCCCGCCGCCCGGCCGCAGACCACGGCGCCGTAGGAGTGGCACAGGAGAGAGACCCGGGCGCCGCCCAACTCGCGGACGAACGCCTGGAGGCGGGGGACGGCCTCGTCGGCGCGCCCGGTGGTGAGAAGGGCGGCGTCCATCGTGCCCGGCGTCCGGTACCCCAGCCAGGCGACGACCGCCACCCGCCCAGCCGTCTCGCGCCCGCCCGTCTCACGCGCGCCCGGCTCCCGCCCGTTCAGCTCCCGATGGAGGGCGAGCGCGCCCGCGTACAGCAGCCCGTACGTGTCGAGGCCGGTGTCCGAGCCGGGCACCACCACCACGACCCGCTCGGCCCCCGCCAGATCCCCGAAGACCTCGGCCGCCCGCCCGCCGTCACGCCCGTCGAAGAACAGGAACCGCCGCCCAGGGGCCGCCATCCCCCGCAGCACCTCCGCCCGGCGCGCCTGCCCGTGCTCGGCGGCCGTCCGCCCGGCCGCGAGGATGCCCTCACGGACGGCCGCGTACCGCCCCTCAGCCGAACCCCAGACCTCCCGGACAGGAGCCGGAGCCGGGACCTCAGAGCCCGACAGGGGCACCGCCACGGACGCGGCCAGCACGCCGGCGAACAACGTCCTGCGCATCCCGGGCAGGCGGACAACAGCGGATCGGCGCAAACGGGTGAACATGCGGCGAACCTATGGATCACGCCCCGTCATCCGCGTCCCGCCAGGGAGTGGGTTCGTGACGTACCCCTGAGGTACTACGCGGTCTCCAGGCCGAAGTGCGGCAGGCAGGCCGCCAGCCCGTGCGTCTCCACCGGCACCGGGCAGGTGAAGTCGTCGCGGTCGAGCCGGAGCCGCTGCTG
Source organism: Nonomuraea monospora (assembly GCF_039531895.1). Classification (NCBI taxonomy): domain Bacteria; kingdom Bacillati; phylum Actinomycetota; class Actinomycetes; order Streptosporangiales; family Streptosporangiaceae; genus Nonomuraea; species Nonomuraea monospora. The sequence goes on along the minus strand of NZ_BAAAQX010000032.1, from coordinate 135,661 downwards.
GGTGGCCCGCCGCCCCCGCATCGCCTGCACCGCCAGCCCGTCGTCCCGGTAGCCGAGCTTGCGTGAGACGCCGAGCGAGGCCGGGTTGTCGAGGAAGGCGCCGGAGACGGCCGAGCGGGCGCCGAGCCCGGCGAAGGCCAGGTGCAGGACGGCGGCGCGCATCTCGGTGCCGAACCCCTTGCCCTGGTGGGCGCGGCCCAGCCAGGAGCCGGTGTGCACCTCGCGGGTGATCGCGAAGTCCACGCCCTTCACGTCCTGGGTGCCGATCACCCGGCCCTCGTGCACGACGACGAAGTTGCAGGTCCACGAGTCAGGCCGCCACCGGGACATCACCCCGAGGTGGTAGAGCACGACGGCGGCGGGCAGCTCGGCGGCGGGCGCGTCGGTCCACGGCACCCCGAACGGCATCCTGCCGGGGTCGTGCACGCCTTCCACGGCGCGGTCGGCCAGCTCGTCGAGGTCGTCCAGGGTGGGCAGCCGCAGCGTGAGGCGGGGCGTGGTCAGTCTCAGGTCGTGTACGGGCCAGTTACGCATACTCGCCCATTGTTCCTGGCCACGCCGCCCGCCTCACGTGGTTTATCGCGGCGTGGACGGCTTGCGCCAGTACGTCAGGAAGCGCAGCAGCCACTCCACCGGCCCGTACCGGTGCCCCTTGAGGTACCAGCGGCTGTAGACGACCTGGAGCGCGAAGATGCCGACCGCGATCACCACCTCCAGCGGCGGGCTGACCCGGTCGACGAGCGCCAGGCCGTACCCGGTGAAGATGAGCGAGCAGATCAGCGACTGCGCCAGGTAGTTGGACAGCGCCATCCTGCCTGGCGCGGCCAGCGCCCGCGCCAGGCGCGGCACGTGCGGCAGCACCCGCAGGAACGTGGCCGCGTACGCCGCCGCCAGCAGCGGCGCCGTCACCAGGTCGACCGCCTCGCCCCAGAACTTGTGCACGGACCCGTTCCAGGCCGCCGTCGTGTAGAAGAGCGCGCCGCCGAGCCCGACGGTGAACCCGACCCACTGCAGCCTGCGCAGCGTCCCGGTGTGGGCGGACACGTCGCGCAGCACGCCCAGCTTGCCGACGGCGAGCCCGATGAGGCAGGCGGCCAGCACCGCGGGGCCCTGGAAGAAGACCCGCGCCACGATGATCAGCGACAGCTTCCTGAGGTGCTCGGAGACGATCTGCCAGAACACCCCGCCCAGGGCGCTGTTGGAGGCGGCGGCCTGCGCCGAGCCGTCGGCGACGCGGCCCGACAGGTCCAGGCCCATCGTGGCCAGCAGCGCCAGCAGCGCGAACGCGAACGCCAGCAGCAGCGTGAGCACGATGGCCAGCGCCACGGCCGTCTTCGGCCTGACCCCGCGGAAGATCAGCAGGGCCAGCCCGACGGCCGCGTACGTCGTCAGGATGTCGCCGGGGAACAGCAGCACCGCGTGCGCCAGCCCGAGCAGGAACAGCCCGCCCAGCCGCCGCAGGAACATCGGCACGAACGGCCGCCCCTGCCGCCTGGCCGAGTCGACCTGGAGCGTGAAGCTGTACCCGAACAGGAACGAGAACAGCAGGTAGAACTTGTTCTCCAGGAAGAGCGTCACGAACCAGCGCACGCCCCAGTCGAGGGACGAGTCGAACGCGGGCTCCGCCATCCCGGCCATCCGGTAGCCGGAGGCCAGGAAGGCGATGTTCACGACGAGGATGCCGAGCAGCGAGAAACCCCGTAAGGCGTCGACGGAGGCGATCCTCGCTGCGGCGAGGCGTACGTCCGGCTTGGCGGGATGTGTCTCCTGTGTCCTCATCGGAGGACATCATCCCGCACAAGCTGAGTGTTTCCTGTGAATTCAGTTATTTTGTGCGATATAGATGAATCGCTCGATGATCACTGCTAGCGCGATCGCGAACGCCGGGACCGCCAGGAACAGCAGGCGTTTGCGAGCCCTCGGCGCCCGGTTCGGGCCGTTCAACCGGATGATCTCGTACCCGAAGAGTGCGACCCAGGTCACAGCCAGCGCGCCGATGCCCACCGGCGTCCACGGCGAGGTGGGGTCGCCGCGCCCCTTGTAGGGGTTCGGCTCGGGGATCTCGGTGCCGCGGACGAACGTCTTCCAGGTGTAGAGCGCCGCGTCGTCGTTGGAGAAGACCCGCTTCAGATCAGGCGACTTGTCCAGCGCCGCACGGAACCGCTCGCCCCAGTCCTTCGGATAACCCTCGTTGAGCTGCAGGTAGCTGACCTGGCCGCGGCTCACCATCAGGTACGAGTTCCGCGACGCCTCCTTCAGCGCCTGCACGGCGTCGGTCACCTTCGACGGGTCCTTGTGCACCAGCGCCTGGAGGTTGAAGCTGACCTTCTCCACGTCCCGCTCGCCCCACGGCAGCGTCGGCGTCACCTCGGGCCCGATCTTGGGCACCAGGTAGAGCACCCGCGCGCTGGGCTCGTCGTGGTCGTAGATGTAGTGCAGGGCCGCGACCTCGCCGGTCGTGACCCGCTCGAACTTCTCGTTGCCGTACCTGGCCAGCAGGAACGCGAACGCGAACACGACCGCGAAGCACGCCGCCAGCACGATCGAGATCTTCTTGGTCAGCTCCGGGTTGAAGCGCACGTTCCGCTTGCGCAGCGGCACGGTCTCCTCGCGCACGTCCGCGCTGTCGGCCGGCATGTTCGGGAAGAACGCGTACGCGGCCAGCAGGCAGGCGCCCGGCAGCGCGAACATGTAGATCCGCAGCCCGATCTCGCCGCCGTAACTCTGCAGGCCCAGCGCCAGCACCGGCACGCACAGCAGGATCAGCGCCGAACGGTCGAACACCCCGCGCCTGATCCGCCGGAAGATGCCCACCGCCGCGCAGGCCAGGATCACCGCCAGAATGCCCAGGCGGGCCTGCAGCACCATCGCGTGCGCGGGATCGGCTCCCTCGATGCGGTCGCCGGTGTTGCTCTGCAGGTTCTGCAGGATGTTGCCCAGGCCGCCGAAGATCGTGTCGATCTGGCTGGCCCAGAAGCCGACCGTCATGTAGCTGATCCAGGCCAGCACGATCAGGCCCAGGAAGAACGGCAGCGCCCAGGTGAGCGTCGTCCGCTTGAAGATCAGGAACGCCGTCACCACGCCGAGCATCATGAACGGCGTGATCTGGTGCGAGGCCACCGACGCCACGAACAGCGCCACCAGCATCATCAGCATGAGCAGCTTGTCGGCCCTGAACGTGCCCGTGTTGGCCAATTCGCCCGGCGTCATCGCGTCCAGCTTGCCGATCAGCTTGCGCAACCCCTTCGGCGGGATCGGCTTCGTGCGCGGCTCCACCCGTCCGAACCATCTCAGCAGGATCGCCACGAACGCCAGATACAGCGCGAACGTGAAGCCCTGCGGCGAGAAGTAGTCCTGCCCGATCCACTGCACCAGCACGAACAGCAGCGCCGCGAACCAGCGCGCCTTCGTGGTCGCCACCACCTGGCGCAGGATCAGCACGAACGGGAGCAGGTAGAGCAGGTTCGACAGCAGCGGCGTCCACTGCAGGATCGGCGTCAGGTCCGTGATCCCCGCGGCCTTCGTCACGAACGCGAACAACGCGAAGAAGCCCGGCCAGCCCATGCGGGCGTCGATGTTGATCGCCGTCTCGCCGGTCCTGCCGATGAACTCCACGAAACCGGCGTGAATGTAGGCGGTCGGGAAGCGCGGCTCCTCCGCCACCAGCGCGCCCGCGCCGTGCAGCGCGAACGTGATCGCGGCGATCTGGAACAGCAGCAGGAACTTGCGGTCGCTGCTCTGGGTGACCGTGATGAAGAACGACACGATCATGATCAGGATCGCGATGAACGCCGTGGTCGGCAGCGCCGAGATCAGGCCCAGGCCGTCGATGTCGGCCGGGTTCACGCCGCGCAGCGGGCCCGGGGGGACCTTGAGGGCGAGGACGTACATGATCAGGCCCTCGACGACCAGCAGCGCGGGCAGCCACTTGGGGGCGCTCGCCACCAGAGCCCCGATCCCGCCCGCCTTGCGGGGCTTGGCGGGGGGCTGCTGCTGTTGCGGTCTGGGCAGGGCCTGCTGGGGTGCCTGCTGCGGCGGGGCCTGCTGGAACGCGGCCTGCTGCGGTGGTGACGTCGGTACGGGCTGCGGTCCCGACAGGCCCTGGGGCGAGACGCCGGGGGCGGGCTGCACCAGGTCGGCCAGGCCCTTCTGAGCCGGTCGCGGCCCGGCACCGGGCGCGGGCTTGGCGCCTGGGCCGGTCGCGGGCTTGGTGGTGGGGTGCGCGCTCATGGGCTGCGTTCCGGCACCGGCGGGCTGCGGCCCACTGACAGGCTGCGGCTTTCCGGGCGGGGCGGGCTGAGGCCCACTGGCAGGCTGAGGTTTGCCGGGCGCGGCAGGCTGAGGCCCGCTGACAGGCTGGGGCTTCCCAGGCGCGGCAGGCTGCGGCCCGCTCACGGGCTGGCCGCCTGCGGTCGGCTTCGCGCCGGCGGCGCCGGGCTGCTTGCCGGGCGGGGCGGGCTGAGGCCCACTGGCAGGCTGAGCGCTCGCGGTGGGCTTGGCCTCTGCGGCGGGCTTGGCATCGGAAGCAGGCTTGGCACCCGAGGCGGGCTTGGGACCCGCAGAAGGCTGCGCGCCCGTGGAAGGCTTCGTGGCGGGCTTGGTGCCTGGAGCGGGCTGAGCGCTGGAGGGAAGCCGCAGGTTGGGCGAGGTGTCGCCCTCCTCGGGCTCCTCCTCGACAGGAGCCTCCCCGCTCGCGGGCTGCACAGGCATGGAAACCGTGCCGGCCGCCGAAAGCTCGTCAGCCTCCTCGGCGGTGGGCGGATGCCCGATGTGCACAGGCCCAGGCAGCCGGACGGCCGTGGTCGCTTCCGCGTCCGGCACGGCCTTACCCTCGCCGTCGCCGGAGCTCTCCGAGGAGTCCTCGCCCGGGGGCGTGAACGTCAGCTTGGGGATGACTCCCGTAGCTTCCGGATCGAAGGGCACGTCTGACTCCTCCTTGTCCCCACGCACGTCCGGGGAGCCCGTGATCCCCGTTTGCATGCCATCGCCGTCCCGTTGCCTCACGTTGACCATCATGAAGCCCCGGACGACCCCTGGGTGACAGTCGACCTACCGCTTTCGTCGATTTTGAGAATTTTACGTAGATTTCCGAAGATCAAAAGTGCGACAAGTACCTCGCTGAAGAGCAATCCGTACCCCACGGCGTTCACCCCGAAGTGAGGGAACAGTGCCACCGTGGACACCAGCACGAGCGCCGCCAGCCCGATCTGGACGATCGCCAGCGTCCGCGCCTTGCTCTGCGCCCGCAGCGCGCTCAGGTACACCTCGATCAGCACCCGCGGCAGCACCGCCAGCGCCATCAGCCGCAGCAGCGTCGTGCCCTCCTCGGCGAACTCCGAGCCGAAGATGCGCAGGATCAGCGGCGCCCCGAGGATCGCCACCGCGATGATCGGGGTGACGATCATGAAGGCTCTCCGCAGCGCTCGCCGGCAGTTCATCGCCAGGGCGGTGCGGTCGAAGGAGCCCTCGACGGTGAGCGACACCGCCATGTTCATGGCGAGCAGCTCGATCATGCTGGCCAGGGTGTGCGCCATCGAGAAGCGGCCGAACGTGGCCTCGCCGACCTGCGTCGCGATCACCACGGGCACCAGGTAGACGATCGCCAGGATCGACAGCGTCCCGGGGAAGTCGCCCGCCAGGAAGCGGCCGACCTCGCGCAGCCGGGGCGGGTCCTGGCTGGGGTCGGCCTGCTTGACGTGCCGGGGCACGACGACGCCGAAGATCAGCCAGTTGACCGGGATGAGGGCCAGCGCGGTCGGGATCACCCAGGAGACGAAGATGCCGCCGGACGGCAGCGCCCCCGCCATCGCGACCAGGAGCCCCATCTTGACCACGCCGAAGATCAGGTTGTTCAGCGGCACGAAGGTGGCCCTGCGCAGGCCGGTCAGCACGACGTCCTGGAGCGTGAACACCGCCCACACCACCACGGACGCCAGGAAGAACAGCCCCGGCCCGAAGCCGCCCAGCACCGAGTACGTCTTGCCCCACATGGGCAGCGTCAGCAGGAACCCGATGGCCGCGACCCCGCCCGTGGCGGCGGCCAGGCCGTACCCGCGCAGGATCAGCTCGGGCGTGCGGCGGCCCGCCACCGGCAGGAAGCGCGCCAGCGCGCCCACGAAGCCGAGCGCGGTCAGCGACGCGAACAGCCGCATGGCCGTGATCACGGCCTGCCCTCGGCCGAACTCCTCGGGCGAGTAGAAGTGCGCCGCCAGCAGCCAGTAGCCCATGCCGAGGACGCCGGTGATCACGGTGTTCGCCATCAGCGCGTAACCCTGCAGGAACAGCGGGTTACGCAGGTCGCGAAGGAGCTTTCCCCAGAGGCTAGACATTTCCGCGCACCCGCTGCAATCCGTACCTCGTCCTGCGCACCACCGCGTACCCCTTGGTGAGGATGCGCTCGCGCATGTAGATGAGAGGTACGGCATTGCCTTCGACGGCGCGCTTGAACATGTTGATGGTCGTGCTCTTGCCGACCGTCAACCGGGGGATGGCGAGCATGTCATGACGATCTGCGGCGATCGTGTTACTCACGGCGCAAGCGGCGAAGTATCCGGCCTTGCGCACTTCTCGGCGGACTCGGGCGCTGGAGTACCCGTACGGGTAGGCCATGGTGGCGACCGGCATGCCGATCTTCTCCTCCAGCAGCCCCTTGTTCCTGCGCAGCTCCTGCCGCAGGTCCTCGGTGCGGAGCTGGTCGAGCTGGGGGTGGCTGTGGCTGTGGCCGCCGATCTCGACGCCGGTCTGGGCGGCCTCGCGGGCCTGACCCCACGACAGCATGTCGTCGAGGGGACGGCCTGCGGCGTCCTTGCCCGCGTCGGACACCCAGCCGCTGGTCAGGAAGACCGTGGCGGGGAAGTTGTGTCGTTCCAGCAGCGGCAGCGCGTGACTGTGGAAGTCGGCGTAGCCGTCGTCGAACGTCACCACGATCGGCTTGGCCGGCAGCGACAGCCCGTTGTTCTTGTTGAACCTGGCCACCAGGTCGCCCAGCGTGAGCGGCGTGAAGCCGCTCTCCGCCAGGTAGGCGAGCTGGTCGGCCAGGTCGGACGGCCGCACCGCGTGCGGCTTGGTCTCGTCGTTGGGCGAGTCGGTGACCGAGTGGTACATCAGGATCGGTACGCGGATCATGACCGTGCCACCTTCAGCCGTACGGAACCCACGACGTAACCCCAGGTCGTCCAGACCAGCCCGACGACGATCGCGGCGGCCCTGCCGAGCCCGCCCAGGTCGCCGCGCACGGCCTCGCCGACCCCGCGCAGCGCGCCGAGCGGCAGCGTCTTGATCGCGTGCGCGCGCTCGCTGGACAGCCCGTCCTGGGTGCCGACCTCCCGCGTCACCAGGGCCTTCGACAGCCCTTCCGCGTAGCACCTGGACCTGAAGTAGGCGAACCGCTCGCGCTGCTTGGACACCTTGTGCCCGATCACCGCGCGCGGCTCGAACAGCATGACCGAGCCGGGCTTGCGCTGGCTCAGCCTGATGCAGAACTCGGTCTCCTCGCACCCGAGCGGGCGCGACTTGCGTCCCTGCACGCTGCGGCCGATGCCGCTGTGGAAGCCGCCCACCTCGGAGACGGCGTCACGCAGGAAGGCGGCGTTGCCGCCCATGACGTTGCGGATCGGCGCCCTGACCGCGGGCATGCCGCGGTAGGTGCAGCCGACCGTCCAGTCGAACTCGTACGGGAACCAGCGGGGCCGCCGTCCCGACGCCCAGATGGGGTCGGTACGGCCGCCCACGCCGACGACACCGGTTTCCTGGAAGCCCTCCTCCAAAGCCTCCAGCCACCCGGGATCGGCGACCGCGTCGTCGTCGAGAAAGGCGACGATCTCACCGTTGGCCGTGGCCACACCGGTGTTCTTGCCACCGGACAACCCCTGCTCGTGCGTGTTCTCCACCACGATGACCTGCGGGTACTCGTGCTTGAGCTTGAGATGCAGGTCGGGGTTGTGGTCGACCACCAGGATCAGCTCGTGTGCCGGGCGTGTCTGGTTCTCGACCGACTCGACTGCCTGCCTGATGTCCTCCCACCGTTCGTCGGTGTAGACGCAGATGACAACAGACGTGTTCACAACGATCCTTTTTTATGCGACGCCTCGGTCAGCGGCGGGAGTGGCGGCGGGCTCAGGCTGAGGGGGAGTGGGCTGGCGACGCCACTCCTTCAGGATGGTCTTGAGCACGCGGAAGCCATCTCGTACGACGTGCAGGTTGCTTTCGCCGTGGATGCGGTTGCGCTCGTGGCTGGGCACCTCGTGCACCTTCAGCCCGGCCTTGGCCGCGCGCACGTTCATCAGCGTCTCCACCTCGAAGCCGTCGCAGTCGAGGTCGAGCACATCAAGGTGGCGCGCCCAGAAGGCGTTGTAGCCGTAGCAGAGATCGGTGTACTGGGTGCGGTACATCACGTTCACGATGCCGGTCAGCACCTTGTTGCCAAGGCGACGGTTGATCGTCAGGTCGTCGCTGCCGCCCCCGGCGGCGTAGCGCGAGCCCTTGACGAAGTCGGCACCGGTCACCAGCGCGCCCACAAAGTTGATGATCTCGCGGCCGTCGGTCGAGCCGTCGGCGTCGATCATCACGATGATGTCGCTGGTGCAAGCGGCGAAACCGGCGGACAGGGCGTCACCCTTGCCCTTGCCCGTCTGGGTCACCACTTTGACGTTCGGCCGCAGCCGCTTGGCCACGGCCACCGTGTCGTCGACGGAGTTGCCGTCGACGAGCACGATCTCATCAACCCACTGCGGGATCGTGGCAAAGACGTGCGGCAGGTTCTCCGCCTCGTTCATCGCCGGCACGACCACGCTGACCGTCGGGGAGATGGCCAGGTGCGGGGTGACCGGCGTGAAGCTCGAAGGCGGCGGCATCGACCGGAGGGGCGAGGAGTGAACCTTGCCGTTGTGCTTGGTTATCTCGGGACTCATGGCGAGGGAAATCCTTCCGGGACCCCGCTTTGCGGGCCGGACGGAACCACCCCCGGGTGCTGCGGGAACGGCGAAGCCGGCAAACGGTGCATCGAAGGGTCCTGTGGGGTGTGAGGGTGTTGGTGCTGGTGCCGGGGGGTGTTGCCGGGGTCGCTCAGCGCGCTCCCGTTGGTTCCTGACTTACTGCATTGGAGGGCTCCTGACGTTGCATCGAGGTGCGCACCCGTCCGAAGCCCTTCAGGACACGGTCGGCCGCTCTATAAAGAGACGGTCGATCCATGACAATTGTTCGGGCTTTGTTGAAAGGAGTTCGGCCCATCCAGTGAACGGCCGCCGAGGCGGACGGACGCGAGACCCGGCCCTCCGCGACGTACAGGACGCCGCTCTTGAGCCAGTCCTTGTACTCCTTGCCACCCTTGCCCATGTCCACCATGTGCAGCCCCGCGTTCGCGGCGGCCTCGGCCATCTGCAGGTGGTGGACGATGCCCGGCGAGTAGCGGGCGTACTCGGTGTCGTAGGCGGGGAACCACCCTACAAGCGTGGTCGCCGTACGGAGCCCGAAATGGCCCGCCACCGGGACGTCTCCGGCATAAAGCATGGTCAGGACGCCCGCGAAGTCCGATGAGTTCTCGGCATGCATCATGTCCGTCAATTCGACGATCCACGGCTGCGCGAACCTGTCCACCCGGCCAGTTCTCTGGTACTGGTCGGACTTCCAGGCGAGCAGGGTGCGCAGCACCTCGGGGTCGGCGGACGACCACTCGAGGCGGAGCTCGCCCTGCTCGCGGCCCATCTTGCGTTCCTTGTAGCGGACGGTCTTGAGGTTCTTCGGCGAGTTGGCCTTGACCTGCTCGACCCAGGCCTCGAAGCCCGAGGTGAAGTCCATGACCGGCGCGGGCCGGACGTCGGCCTCGTACGGCGCGAACGTCGGCTGCCCCGCCACCAGGTGGTCGAAGTCGAAGACGCTCAGCTTGCAGGCCCGCAGCAGCGCCTTGGCGTCGAGCTGCAGGTCGGGGACGGAGATCAGACCGTGGCAGGTGGTGAGGAAGCCGCCGAGCGGCTTGCCGATGCCGAAGCTGTGCCGCTCGTAGGGGAAGAACCCCTTGATGCCGCTCCCGTCGGAGATGACCGCCACCCTCACGTAGTCGCGCAAGCGGTCCATCGCCACGGCGAACTCGACGGACAGGAACGGGTTGTCCAGACTGCGGTCGGCCTTCTGCAGCTCCCGCCATCGGGCGCGCTCGGAGTCCCCGAGCTCTCCCGGCCGAACTACCTGGATGTTCACCTTGCCCTGGCCCCCTGTTCGGTCTGCATGCTCTTCCCCCGGTACAACACCCGAAGCACGTACATGAACCCTCCGAGCACGGCGACCGTCGCGACACCCGCTCGGGGCGACCACGCGTTGAAGAGCAGCATGGCCTCGGCGAGGAGCACGTTGAGTACGAGACTCGCCGCGGCTCCTACGGATAGTGCGGCGAGGGGGTCACGATCACGCAACAGTCCCACCACTGCCGCCCCTGGCACGACCAGAAGGAACAAGGAGATCAGGAACGGGCGCAGCGGTGTCTCGATGTCGAACAACGCGATGACCGCTCCCGCGATGCAGGCGAGCGCGACCAGCCAGGCCAGCGCTCTGCGGTGCTGCTTGAGCATCTCCTGTCTCTCTCCTGCCTTGCTGGTTGTAGCACGATTGATCGCAGTTCATGGGACCAATCCACGCTATGACACGTCAATGCCGACGCTTGGTGACACGCTCCGGTTTACCGGCATGCCGGGGTTTCTCGTGTGACCTTCGACACACGGTCAAGTGATCGGCATGTTTTGGTGCGATCCCCAAGCACACCAGAATGCCCTATGTAGCCTGGTGTTCACGAGTCAGGGTCCGATTTATATACGTTTGTCGTGTTAAAACTGTGGAGTTACTGTGAGTCGGCGCTCGACTGCTCCACGGAGCCCTGCCCGGACGTGGTAGCCACGCCCGCGCTCGGCGACTCGGTCGGCTCCTCGGTCGCCGGCGGGTCGTCGCTCGGCGGCGCCGGAACGTCGTCGCCCTGCCACGACAGGGAGCACGTCGCCGTGCCGCCGTTGGAGGTGAAGGTCACCCGGCCGCTGCCGGGGGCGTTCGGGTCGACGACCGTCACGACGACGGCGGCCGACGTGCCCGCCCTGACGGAACCGCTCGCCGGGTGCACGTCCAGGCCCTGCGAGGCCGTCGCCACCCAGGAGACGGCGGAGTTGCGTGCGCTCAGCCCGATCGTGGCCACGCCGGTGATCGCCCGCGGGCACGAGGCGCGCAGCCGGGCGGCGGGCACGGGCCTGCGCCGGGAGGTCGTCGGCGCGGCGGCCTGCCTGCTGCTCCTGCGCGGCGCCGCGGCCGGCGGCGTGATCCGGGGCGACGGCGTGGGGGTCGGGCTCGCGCTCGGCGTCGGCGACGGGCTGGGTTCGTCCTCCTCGAACACCGGCTCGGGCGTGGGGCTCTCCTCCAGGGAGGGCTCGGGCGAGGGGATCGGCCGCAGCGTGGTCGTACCGGCCGTGCCGCCCGCGTTCATCACCACCACCGCGCCCGTCGCGGCCAGCAGGCACGCGCCCGCCAGCACCAGCGGCGCCAGCCGGCGCGGCCGGCGCCTGCGCGAGCGGCGCTCGGCCGGCACGGGGAACCCCGACCGGTCGAAGCTGTCGCCCCGGTCGGTGATCAGGACCCGCGTGTCGTCCAGCTCGGGCTTGACGCACGTGTCGATCACCCGGCGGCGCAGCGAGATCGCCGGGTACGCGACCGGCAGCATGTCCAGCAGCTTCGCCGCCGCGATCTGCCGGTGCCTGCCCTCGGTGCACACCTCGCACCCGCTGATGTGCCCCGACAGCCGGCGCCGCAGCAGCGGGGTGAGCGGCCCCTCCCAGGAGTCCAGCATCGCCGACAGGTCGGGGCAGTGCGCCCGGCCGGTCCTGGCCAGCACCACGGCCGCGGCGGCGTTCTCCAGGTGGTCGCGGGCCCTGCCCAGCCGGACGGCCGACTGCCGGGAGGTCAGCCCGAGCACCCCGCCGACCTCCGCCGGGGTCAGGCCGTGGCGCACCGACAGCATCAGCACCTCGCGCTGCCCCTTGCTCAGCTCGCCCAGCGCCTCGTGGACCAGGTCGGCCAGCTCGGGGTCCGCGCTTTCGGCGATCTCGGGGAGCGGCATGCCGCCGGACGGGGTGCCGGAGCGGCGCGCCATCCTGGCCCGCACCTGGAACCTGGTCAGCGCGTACAGCCAGGCGCGCAGCCGGCCGGGCTCCCTGAGCCTGGCCACGCAGCCCTGCGCCGTGACCAGCGCGTCGTGCACGGAGTCGGCGGCCACGTCGCCCTGGCCGGACAGGGTGAAGGCGTAGTCGTGCAGTCGTTCCGCGTAGGAGTCGTAGAGCGTGGCGGGAGCGGCGCTCTCCGCGCGCCGCAGAGCTTCGACCAGCTCCTGATCGCGCGCACGATCGACGGTCGGCCATCCAGGCACGGATTCCCCTCCCCGCAGGTAGGACGCTCACTCAAGCCCCACGCGGAGAGGACGCCGCCTCGATCGGCCAGGTTCGCCCGCCATGCCGAACGAGCATGGCGGGCCCGCCGGCTAGCTCAGCCGTCGCAGTTCGGCATGCACAGGCGGCGCTCCATGCCCTGGAGGAAGAACTCGCGCACCTGGAGGATGTTCTCGGCGATGTACGCCTCGCCGCCCGTCGCCTTGGCCACGGCCTCCATCTGCGCCTTGCCCTTCTTGGCGTCCGGGCCGAACGCGATGAGCAGGATGGTGAGCGGCCGCTTCGGGTTGTAGGTCTTCTTCAGGAACTCCAGGAGCTCGGCGTTCTTGACGCCGCCGTCCGGGTCGTCGTTGCCCGCGCCGTCCGTGAGGATCAGCAGGGTGTTGACCTTGTCCTCCTGGAACGACTTGGTCAGCTCCGTGTAGGCGGCCTTGATCGTGTCGTTCAGCCCGGTGTCTCCGGTGGACTTGGCCTGGAGCTGCGCGAACGTCCTGACCAGTTGCTCCTTGCGGGTCGCCCCGTCGATCGTCTCGCTGAGCGGGCCGACGGAGACGAGCTCCTTGTAGTCCTTGCCCTGCCCGTCCAGGTGGGTCGAGAACGACCACAGCCCCATCTCGGACCCGGCGGGGAAGAGCCCGAGCCCCTCGGTGGCGATCCGGTTGATGGCCTGCATGCGGGTCATGTTGGTGCCGGGCACCTGCAGCGCCATCGTGCCGGAGACGTCGAGCAGGGTGAGCAGGCGGGTGCCGAGGTTCAGCCGGGTCCAGGTCTGCACCATGCGCGCCACGGTCGCGCCGTCCGGCGGGTCCAGCGCGGCGGGGGTCTCGGCGGTGAAGCCCTTGTCCTCCGTCAGCGCGTCGCCCGCCTTGCCGTCGGTGCCGCGGAAGCCCGCGTCACGCAGGATCTTCTTGGCGGACTCGCCGGTCAGCGCCTGCTTGAAGTCGGCGGCGGCCTTCAGCGTGCCGGGGTCCTTGGTCAGGATCGTGACCGGGTAGTCGAGGCTGAGCGTGCCCTCCTTGGGATAGAGGGCGACCACCGGCGACTCGGGCTTCTTGACGTTGTGGGCGTAGATGGCCTGCTCGGACGTGACGCCCACCGGCACCCTGCTGCCCGACTTGACGGTGAGGCTGGCCAGCAGCGCGGTCGAGTCGGACGCGAGCTGGCCCGACAGCTCCTTCAGCGCGCCCACCAGCGCCTGGTCCTGCTTGGCCGCCCTCGCCGTGCCCGCCGCGGCTAGCAGGGCCGCCAGGCCGGCCGAGTTCTTCTGCGGGTCGAGGGCGAGCACCCGCACCTTCCTGCCGGGGCCGTCCACGTTGGCCACGTTCGCGGCCGAGATCATCGAGACCCAGCTCGGCTGGAGCGCGCCGGACAGCTTCGCGGCGGCCGACTTGGCCGCGGCCAGCACCACGGGGGAGGTCGCGATCGACCCCTCCACCTGCGGCAGCGCGTCGCCGTTGCCGGTGGCGCGGATGCTCTCCATGAGCAGGCTGGAGTCGGCCACCCAGAAGTCGGCGGTGGCCTTGCCCGCGGCCAGCGCGTTGGCCGTCCTGGCCGCCGCCTCCTTGGCCACCGTCACCTCGACGCACTTGCTGTCGATCGAGTGCAGCGCCTTGTTGTAGTTGCCCGCGATCTTGTTGAGCGCCGGCTGGATGTCGGGGGTGGCGACGACGCGCAGCGGCAGCTTGCCGCCCGAGCAGTCATGGTCGCGGTTGAAGATGACGAACGCGGCGACACCGAGGAGCACGGCCAGGGCGACGGCTCCCGCCAGCGGGACGAGCACCCTGCCGCGACCGCGTCTGGCTCTTCTGCGCGGTGGTGGTGGTTCGCTGGCCCTGTATCCGCCGTCGAGATCGTCTGTGCGGTGTCGCCCCACGATGTCCTCTTAGGTGTTCTCGTGACCTTCCGGAGACCCTAGCGGGAGATGCTCCGCAATACTTCGGGAACGATACTCGGTGCGGTCTCTGTGGCAAAACAGCCCTTTTGGTGCGACGATTACCTAATGTGACGGTCGTCGATGAGGAGCGTGACCGTGATCCCGTGTCAATGGCAACAGGTTCGACCGTGCCAGGCGCGCCCGCCCTCCCGTACGGCGACGGCCGCCAGCACCACCGCCACCAGCGGATCCACCCACCACCAGCCCACCGTGTTCAGCCACAGCCCGGCCAGCACCCCCGCCGCCATGGCCGCGCAGATGAGGTTCTGCGTGCCCTCGCCCGAGGTGGCCGCCGACGCCAGCCGCGACCCGAGCCGCCGCTTGGCCATCCCCAGCACCGGCATGCTGACCAGGCTGACCGTCGTCACCACGATCCCCAGCACGCTCGGCTCCGCCCGGTGCCCGGCGTCCAGATCGTGCGCCACGTGCAGCACGAGATACGGCGCCAGCAGCCAGAAGCTCACCGCCACCGCCTTCCTGGCGGTGCTCTCCGCGCTCGGCGACAACGTGCGCGCGCCGGTGAACCGCCACACCACGATCAGGCTCGCCGCCGCCTCGACGAACGCCGACAGCCCCCACCCGATCAGCGCCACCGAATGCGCGGCCAGGCCCGCGGCCAGGCCGAGCGTGCTTTCCACGCCCAGCCAGGCCAGCGTCGCCACGGAGAGCGAACGAGCGGCGCGCGCGGCGCGCAACCATTCGGCTGACGCGGCCGGATGCTCCTGAATCCGCTGATCAGGCACCATGAACCCCCGAACTCCCGGCTATCCGGCCGTCGACAGCGTTACGTACCGTACCCACTACCGCCCGTGACCTCGTAGTACGCCCGTAAAGCAAGGTCAAGTTTCGGCCCGCATAATGATCACCGGGGGTTGCCGACGAGGGGGAGACGCCGTGCCGTTCACGCCGAGCCATGTCGCCGCCGTGCTGCCGATGATCGGCTCGGCGCGGCTGCGCAGGTACCTCGACCCGTGGGCGCTCGCGCTCGGCGCCATGGTGCCCGACCTGCCGGTCTTCCTGCCGTTCATGCCCGACTACACCGACACGCACTCCTGGGTGGGAGTCGTCACGATCGACCCGCTCGCCGTGCTGATCCTCCTGCCGCTCTTCCACGCCGTCCTGCGCGACCCCCTGATCGCCCTGCTCCCGCCCGGCCTGGCCGGTCGCGCCGCGCTCCTCGTCCCCGACCGGCTGCGACCGCTCCCCATGGCGGCCGGCGCCGTCGTCGGCGCCGCCACCCACGTCCTGTGGGACTCCTTCACCCACTCCACCGGCCCCGTCGAGTGGGGCGCGTGGCTGTCCGTCTCCGTCCTCGGCGTGATCAGGCTCTTCCGCCTCCTCCAGTACGTCTCCTCCGCGATCGGCCTGGCCGTGGTCGTGTGGTGGGGATGGCGCGGCCTGTCCCGCATGCCGGCGGCGCCCGTACCCGACCGGCTGCGCCTGCGGCCCCGCACCCGCTGGGCCGTCCTGGGCGCCGCTGCCGCCGGCGTCCTGGCGGGCGCCCTGCTCTGGCCCCTGATCGACGAGCCGAACCCGGCCTTCGGCGTCGCCGCCGTCATCACCAAGACGGGCGCGGGCACCGTGCTCGGCCTGGCCGCCGTCCTCCTCTGCTACTGCGTGGTCTGGCAGGTCAGGCGGCGCGTGGCAGTATCGGAAGGTGCTTGAGTACGTCACCGACGCCGACGACCCCCGCCTGTCCGACTACACCCGGCTCAGGGACGTCGAACTGCGCAAGAGCCTCGAAGCCGAACGCGGCCTCTTCCTCGCCGAGGGCGAGAAGGTCATCAGGCGGTCCATCGGCGCCGGCTACCCCATCCGCTCCGTCCTGACCACCCGCCGCTGGCTCACCTCCCTGGAGGACGTCCTCGGCGAGGCCACCGTGTACGTCGTGAGCGACGAGATCATGACCGGCATCGCCGGCTTCCAGGTGCACAGGGGAGCGCTGGCCTCGATGGAGCGCCTGCCCCTGCCCGCCATGCAAGCCCTGCTGAAGGACGGCGCAAGCCGCCTCCTCGTCCTGGAGGACCTGGTCGACCACGGCAACGTGGGGGCGATCTTCCGGTCGGCGGCGGCGCTGGGGGTGGACGCGATCATCCTGTCGCCCCGCTGCGCCGACCCGCTGTACCGGCGGGCGGTGAAAGTGTCGATGGGGGCGGTCTTCTCCATCCCGTACGCGCGGATGGACGACTGGTTCGACGGGCTCGCTCAACTGCGCGGGGCGGGCTTCAAGACCCTCGCCCTGACCCCCGCCCAGGACGCCGTCCCCATCGACGAGATGGCGGCGGCCGAACGGGTCGCCCTGCTGCTGGGCGCGGAGGGCGACGGGCTCTCGTCCCACTGGCTGGCCGAGGCCGATCAGGCCGTCTGCATCCCGATGAGCGCGGCGGCGATGGCAGCGGGCGTGGACTCGCTCAACGTGGTGGCCGCCGCGGCCATCGCCTGCCACGGCCTGATGCGCCGTTCCGGGTAATCACCGGGGCCGTCAGGTGTCAAGCGCCCGGCACAGGGCACGGGCAGACACCACGCCACGGTTAGGAGAAGCCATGCACACCGTAGAGAAAGCCACGTCGCTGGGAATGGGCCTGCTGGGCGGCGTGCTGGCGTCCGCCCTGTTCAAGAGAGCTTGGAAGCTCGCCTCCGGTCAGGACGACGCCCCCGACGCCGACGACCTCGAACGCGGCTGGACGGAGATCCTCATCGCCGCCACCCTGCAAGGAGCGATCTTCGGCCTGGTCAAGGCCGCCGTGCACCGCGCCGGCGCGCAGACCTTCCGCAAACGGGGTCACTGAGGCGGGGCGCCCTCACGACTGGCCGTCCGTCAGCCAGTCGGGATAGCTGTCGAAGTCGTGGTTCACCGGCTGGCAGTCGATGGGGGCGCCGCCGCCGATGTACCGCTGCAGGGTGGGGATCTGCTCGTCCGTCGCGATGAGCGTGAGCTGCCAGACGGGCTCGTCGCGGTGGATCGGCTGGTCCGGAGCTTCTGTGATGTCGATCGACGTCGCCAGGCCCGCCAGGAGGATGCCGTGCGCGAGCTCGGCCGCCCTCTCGTGACTCTCGATCGTCATGCGGACCTCGAAGTATTCCGCCATGCGCTGTCGTCCTTATTCGGAGAGGTGTAGACCTCACGGTACCTGCGGAAACGAAGGAGAGGCCGGATTTTCACGGGGATTTCCCGGTTAGTTCGTGTCGCGGCCGCGGTTGCGCAGGTCAGGACGCCGGGGGCGGGGCGGTGGAGGTGCGGACGATCAGCTCGTACGGGAACAGCAGCCTCTCGGGCGCGGCCGTGCCGCCCGACAGGAGCAGCCGGCCCGCCGCCGCGCCCATCTCCTGCTTGGCCTGGCGGATCGTGGTGAGACCCGCCTCCTCGGCCGCGCTGTCGGAGAAGCCCACCACCGACAGCTCCTCGGGCACCTTCAGCCCCAGGTCGGCGGCGGCGTCGAGGACGCCGAGCGCCAGCACGTCGGTGTTGGTGAGTATCGCGGTCGGCCGCGGGTCGCGGCCCAGCAGGGCGTGGCCCGCCCGCCGCCCCGCCTCGCGCGAGTTGCGCGCCACCTCGTAGAACGGCACCCCCGCCCAGTCGAGGCCCGCCTCCTCGCAGGCCTGCTGGTAGCCCGCGCGCCGCGCCCGCATCGCCGCGAACGACGCCGCCCGCTGCCGCTCCGGATCGGCCCAGCCGGTGTGGCCGTCCTCGTGCAGCCCGACCATGGCCACCCCCAGGCGCCGGTGGCCCAGCTCCAGCACGTGCCGCGCCGCCGCGGCGCCCGCCGCCGGCTCGTCGATGCCGAGGAACGGGTGCCCCGGCACGTACGGCTCGTCCACCACCACGACCGGCAGCTTCCTGGCCAGCACCTCGGCCAGCGCCGGATGCCCGTCGGGCAGGGACATCACGCAGAACGCGTCCACCACCGCGTCCCTGACCGTCTCGCTGCGCCGGTCGCCGTGCGGCAGCGGCAGGATCAGCAGGCCGACGCCCGCGTCCTCGGCCGCGGTGGCCAGGCCCTGGAAGAAGCCGATCGCGTACGGGTCGGCGAACGCGTACGCCAGCGTCTCGCTGAAGATCAGCCCGAGCGCGCCCGCGCGGCCGAGGCGCAGGGAGCGGGCGGTCGGGTTGGGGCCGGCGTAGCCGAGCTCGTCGGCCACCTCCAGGATGCGCCGGCGCAGGCCGTCGCTGAGCTGGTCGGGGCGGGAGAAGGCGTACGACACGGTGGCCCGCGACACGCCGAGGCGGTCGGCGATCGTCTGCAGCGTGACCTTGGCCATGGGGCCACCGTATCGGAGACCTTGCCGAAGCCTTCTTAATTGATTAAGCTCTTAATTGATTAAGGAGGATCTGATGGATGCCATGCAAGTCCTCGCCCACCAGAGCGCGATGGGTCATCGGGGGTCGCTCGGAGCCGCCCTGCCGGGCGCGCCCAGGCAGCCGGAACGGGCTGCGGCCAAGGTGCGGGTGCGGCTGGCGTACTCGCTGCGGTGGACGGCCGACCGGCTGGATCCGGCGTGCCGGGCCGCCTGATGCTGCACAATGTGAGCGATCGGTTACAGAATCGCGTGCGGTAGCGGGGGCTCGATGAGCGTGGTCTGGATCATCGCGATGGCCGTCGGAGCAGGGCCGTGGGCGGCGGGGGCGACTGGGGCAGGGGGCAGTGCGGCGGGGCTGAGTGCGTCGGGGCCGTGGGTGGCGGGGGCGAGTGCGGCGGCGGACGTCGCGTTGAGCTGCGCCGTCGCCACGCCCGCCGACCGGCCGCTGGTGTTCGAGCCCAAGGTCGGTCTCGCGCCACGGCGGATCGAGGCGCGCGGGCACCTGGAGCTCACCGGCTGCACCTCACCCGACGGGACGGCCACCCTTCTGCGCTCGGGGTGGGGCACCGTGAAGGCCTCCGCCCAGGCGTCCTGCACCAGCGCCCGCCAGGTGCGCGGCAGTGCCGTGATCACCTGGTTCGGGGTGAACGGGCGGCCCGTCGGCACCTCCCGGCTACGTGTCAAAGCCGACCGGCTCGTGGCCCAGCACCCGGCCGACACGCTGCTGACCGGCACGGTGGCGGCGGGGTGGCTGGCCAAGGAACGCGTCAGGGGCGGCATCACACCCGCCACGGCCCTGCTCGGCTGCGCCACCCGGGGCATGGCCGCCCTTCCGGGAAGCGGCCGCATCGTCTTCGGCTGACCGCGCCCACCGCCCGGGCCCCAAGACGCAGCCGCTAAGCGAGCCTGTCACACGAGCCCGACACACGAGCCCGACAGGCAGGCCCGACACACCAGCCCGACACACCAGCCCGACACACCAGCCCGACATGCCGCCCTGACACGGCGAGCCAGTGCGCTGGCCCGTCAGCAGGTCGGTCGGTGGGCCGGTGTGCGTGCCGGCGGCGGGGCGGTCAGCCGAGGGCGATCTGCTCGCCCGCGTAGTCCAGCAGCTTCTCCGCCGTGGAGAAGCGCCGCTCGTTCCCGTCCCCCAGCAGCACGCCCACCACCTGGAGCCCGTTGCGCTCACCGGCGAACAGCAAGCAGTACCCGGCCGCGTTCGTGTACCCGGTCTTCACCCCCACCACCCCATCGGTCCTGGTCAGGAGCTTGTTCAGGTTGCGCCACGTGTGCGCCCGGTGCACCGCGGTCTTGCCCACCTTGTGCGTCCTGGTGCCTACGACGGTCGTGAAGGCGGTGCTCCGCAGCGCCGCCTGGGCCAGCCGGGCCTGGTCGACGGCCGTGGAGTAGCCGCCGTTGGCAGGGGTGGGCATGCCGTCGGCGTTGGTGTAGCGGGTGTCGGCGAGGCCGAGCTCGCGGGCCGCCCGGTTCATCTTGGCGACGAAGGCCGTCTTGCCCGGCCCGTAGTGGCGGGCCAGGGCGTTGGCCGCGTCGGCGCCCGAGGGCAGCATGAGCGCGTACAGCAGGTCCCTGGTGGTGAAGCGCTCGCCCTTGCGCAGCCCCGCGGTGGCGGCGCCGTTCTTGGCGGCGTACTTGACGTCGGTCGAGGTGATCGTGACGGTGTCGCTCAGACTGCCTTCGCGGAGCACGACGTACGCCGTCATGATCTTGACCAGGCTGGCCACCGGCACCCGCTTCGTCTCCCGCTTGCCGAGGTGGACCGTTCCTGCCGAGTCGATGACGTACGCCGCCTTGGCCCCCACGGTCGGCTCGTCCGCGGCCAGGGCGGGGGAGGAGACCCCCACGACCAAGGCGACCACGACAGAGCCCATCAAACGCCCAATACGCATGCCCATCATGTTGACAGAGACGGACGCGCCGTTTGCCTGACTTGCCCACGTGGCGGCATCAGATGGGGGTAAATCATTGATAGATCCGATATGGCGGGGGGCGGCGGGCCATGGCAGGAAGATTCATCATCAGTGAGGACGGTCAGGGCGGCTACCGGTTCGCGTTGGTCGCGAACAATGGGCAGACGCTGGCGGTCGGTGAGGGGTTTCCGAACAAGGTGGCCTGTGTGAACGGCATCGAGACCGTGCGCAGGAACGCCGCCGACGCCCCCATCGACGACCAGAGCGGCGCGGAAGCCACCGCCGAGACGGGCTGAGACCGAAAACGATCAGGGGCTGAGCGCCAACCGGTCAGGAATCGAGAAGCGTTCACTACCGCGCCCCGCCTAACCTGCGGATATGCCGCAATTCGACGGCATACACCGGGTCGGACGACCCATGACCGCAGGAGAACACCATGGCCGACTCTGCCACCCAGGGCATCAAGACCGTGCTGCACCCCGTATCCGACATCACGGCCGCCAAGGCGGTCTACACCGCCCTCCTCGGCTTCCCGCCCCAGACCGATGAGTCCTACTATGTCGGATTCGAGGCTGAGGGTCAGCACATCGGGCTGGTCCCGGGCGGCGCGGACCAGGGCATGACGGGGCCGGTGGCGTACTGGCAGGTGGCGGACATCGAGGCGAAGCTGGCCGAGGTCACCGCCGCCGGCGGCACGGTCAAGGACCAGCCGCGGAACGTGGGCGGCGGCCGCCTGGTGGCCACCTTCACCGACCCCGACGGCAACGTCCTCGGCGTGCTCCAGGACAGCTGAGCACCGACGGAGACCGCGAAGGCGTGACGGATGGAGACACGATGAGCACGGATACGACCACGAACACCCAGCCGGCCGAGCCGCACGTTGCCGACAGCCACGGCTTGATCCGCGTGCACGGTGCGCGCGAGAACAACCTCAAGGACGTCAGCATCGAGATCCCGAAGCGCAGGCTGACCGTGTTCACCGGCGTGTCCGGCTCGGGCAAGAGCTCGCTGGTGTTCAACACGATCGCCGCGGAGTCGCAGCGGATGATCAACGAGACCTACAGCGCCTTCGTGCAGGGTTTCATGCCGACGCTGGCCCGTCCCGACGTGGACGTGCTCGACGGGCTGACCACCGCGATCATCGTCGACCAGCAGCGGATGGGCTCCGACCCCCGCTCCACGGTCGGCACCGCCACCGACGCCAACGCGATGCTGCGCATCCTGTTCAGCCGGCTCGGGCAGCCGCACATCGGCTCGCCCAACGCGTACTCCTTCAACGTCCCCACCGTGCGGGCGAGCGGCGCGATCACCGTCGAGCGCGGCGCCAACAAGAAGGCGGAGCGGGCCACGTTCAACCGCCTGGGCGGCATGTGCCCGCGCTGCGAGGGCCGCGGCACGGTCTCCGACATCGACCTCACCCAGCTCTACGACGACTCCAAGTCGATCGCGGAGGGCGCGTTCACCATCCCCGGCTGGAAGTCGGACAGCTGGTGGACGGTGCGCACGTACGCGGCCTCCGGCTTCCTCGACCCGAACAAGCCCATCCGCGACTTCACCGAGCAGGAGATGCGGGACTTCCTCTACCGGGAGCCCACGAAGGTGAAGGTCGAGGGGTCCACGCTCACCTACGAGGGGCTGATCCCGAGGATCCAGAAGTCGTTCCTGTCCAAGGACCGGGAGGCGATGCAGCCGCACATCAGGGAGTTCGTGGACCGGGCGGTCACGTTCACCACCTGCCCCGAGTGCGACGGCACCCGGCTCAGCGAGGCGGCCAGGTCGTCGCGGATCGCCGGGGTCAACATCGCCGACGCCTGCGCGATGCAGATCACCGACCTGGTGGAGTGGATCCGCGGGCTCGACGAGCCCTCGGTGAAGCCGCTGCTCACCGCGCTGCTGCGGACGCTGGAGTCGTTCGTGGAGATCGGGCTCGGCTACCTGTCGCTCGACCGCCCGGCGGGCACGCTGTCGGGCGGCGAGGCGCAGCGCACCAAGATGATCAGGCACCTGGGCTCCTCGCTCACCGACGTCACCTACGTCTTCGACGAGCCCACCGCGGGCCTGCACCCGCACGACATCGAGCGGATGAACAACCTGCTGCTGCGGCTGCGCGACAAGGGCAACACGGTGCTCGTCGTGGAGCACAAGCCGGAGGTCATCGCGATCGCCGACCACGTCGTGGACCTCGGCCCCGGCGCCGGCGCGGGCGGCGGCACCGTCTGCTTCGAGGGCACCGTGGACGACCTGCGGGCCGCCGGCACCATCACCGGCCGCCACCTCGACGACCGGGCCGCGCTCAAGCAGGCGGTGCGCAAGCCCAAGGGCAAGCTGGAGATCCGCGGCGCGACCACGCACAACCTCCAGAACGTGGACGTGGACGTCCCGCTCGGGGTGCTCACCGTCATCACGGGCGTCGCGGGCTCCGGCAAGAGCTCGCTCGTGCACGGGTCCATCCCGGCCCGCGCGGGCGTGGTGTCGGTGGACCAGAGCCCGATCCGCGGCTCCCGGCGCAGCAACCCGGCGACGTACACGGGGCTGCTCGAGCCGATCCGCAAGGCGTTCGCGAAGGCGAACGGCGTCAAGCCCGCGCTGTTCAGCGCCAACTCCGAGGGCGCCTGCCCGGCCTGCAACGGCGCCGGCGTCGTCTACACCGACCTGGGGATCATGGCCAGCGTGTCGAGCACCTGCGAGGAGTGCGAGGGCAAGCGCTTCCAGGCCTCGGTGCTGGACTACCGGCTCGGCGGGCGCGACATCAGCGAGGTGCTGGCCATGTCGGTGACCGAGGCCGAGGAGTTCTTCGGCGCGGGCGAGGCGCGCACGCCTGCCGCGCACGCCGTCCTCGAACGGCTCGCCGACGTCGGGCTCGGCTACCTCACGATCGGGCAGCCGCTCACCACGCTGTCGGGCGGCGAGCGCCAGCGGCTCAAGCTGGCCACCCACATGGCGGACAAGGGCGGCGTGTACGTCCTGGACGAGCCGACGAACGGGCTGCACCTGGCCGACGTCGAGCAACTGCTGGGGCTGCTCGACCGGCTCGTGGACGCGGGCAAGTCGGTGATCGTGATCGAGCACCACCAGGCGGTCATGGCGCACGCCGACTGGATCATCGACCTCTCGCCGGGGGCGGGTCACGACGGCGGGCAGGTGGTCTTCGAGGGCACCCCGGCCGATCTCGTGGCCGCCCGCTCCACCCTCACGGGCGAGCACCTGGCTGACTACGTCGGAGCCTGAGCGGGTGAAAGGCGCGCCGTCAGGAGGCCAGGGCCTGGTCCTCGGCGGCGCGCCGCCGCTTCTGCCTGCGCCGGTGGACGAACCACCCGGCGCCGCCGACCACCACCACGGCCACGACCGCCGCCGTGACGGGCGACCGCCTGGCCAGCTCCATCCAGCCGAACACGGCCGCCGTGCCGCCGAACCACCACAGCGGCGCCCACGTCAGGCAGCCGAGCGCGCTGGCGACCACGTACCAGGGGTAGGACACGCGCAGCGCCCCCGCCACCCACGGCAGCGTGTGCCGCAGCATGGGCACCCAGAAGCAGCCGTAGACGGCCAGCGCGCCCCACCGCTCGACGACGTGCTCGATTTTCTGGATGCGCTCGCGGCCGACCTTGACGCCGATGCGGGAGTCGTACAGCTTCTCGCCGAGCTTGCGTCCGACCCAGTAGTAGACCTGGAACGCTCCGAACAGCGCCAGGATCAGGACGGCTCCGACGAGCCAGTACGGCAGCCCCAGCCAGAACGGCTCGCTCGGCGCGGGGACGGCGCTGACCACGTGCCTCATGTCCGGCCCACCACCCCTCCACAGACCTTAGGCCAGGCTTACCTTACCCTTCGAGTGCAGGCGAAAGCCACACCGAAGCCCGCATCCGGCCTGCAAGCCCGCCGCAAAAGGTGCAACCGGCCGACAACCAGCACTCAACCACCCACCCTCACTCTAGGGGTGAGCCAAAGGGGTGTTGAAGATGCCGACGAAGAGCGCAGCCGTCCTGACCAGCGGGACCGCGAACGCCGCCAGACTGTTCGTGGCGGCCCTGGCTTTCACCAGCGCGTACGTCGGCTTCTCCGCCTACAGTAACGCCAGCTCGGCCACGCAGCCCGCAGCCCAGGTCATCCTGTCGGCCCGCGAGCTGCCCGTCACCGCCCCCGCCGAGGAGATCGCCACGGCGGGCAAGGTGACGGTGGCCGTACTGACCGACGGCGGCCCCGGCTGCACCAAGTCCTACGTCGCCCGCAGCCGCGTGGTCAGCCCCGACCCGTCGGGAGCCGCCTTCTACCGCTGGAGACTGCTCCGCTGGAGCCCGTCGGCCAAGGTGTGGCGCACCTACCTGGCCGAGCACGACGGCTTCGCCGCCCCCGAGCGGACGGTCGAGTGGCGCCCCCAGGTCACCGGCAACCCGGGATGGTACCGGGTCGAGCTGGAGGTCGAGGGCGCCGAGACCGTCAGGAGCGACCGTTTCCAAGCGAGCTGCTGACCGACTGGCGCGCCGCCTCCACCCAGCGCGGCACGCCCACCCGCTCGGCCACCACCAGGGCCTTCTCGTAGTGCTCGCGCGCCGCCTCCGGCTGCCCGAGGCGGATGGCCAGGTCGCCGAGCGTCAGCGCCACCGGCCACAACGCCACCACGCCGGTGCCCGCGCCCGCCACCCGGTCGGAGAACGGCTTGAGCTTGTCGTAGCAGTCGACCATCCGCTCCCGGTCGTCGAGCAGCATCCCGGCCAGCGCCCGCCAGGTCATCGCCAGCTCGTACAGGAAGTCGGGCCGTACCGGCGGCCTGGTCGCGGCCACCGCCTTGGCGTCCTTCTGGTGCCCGGCCGAGGCCAGGGCCAGCGCGTACGCGTCGAGCGTCCACTTGGCGCCCCGTGAGTGCGCGTCGGCCAGCAGGTCGACCATCTCGGCGGCCCGCCCCGCCACCAGGTGCAGGCAGAACCTGGTGATCAGCGGCAGGTCCTGGCGGCCCTCCAGCATGCCCACCCGCGCGGTCATCCTGGCCGCGTCGGCGTAGGCCCGCTCGGCGCCCTCGTAGTCGCCGGCGATCATCAGCCGCTGGCCGGAGTACCAGACGACGACCGCGGCGGGCGCGGAAAGGTCGTACTGCTTGGCCAGGCGGTCGGCCGCCGCCGCGTGCTCGTCGGCCGCGCTGAACTCGCCGCGCGCCGCCGCGCACTCCATCAGCACCAGGTGCGCCAGCGCCTGCGTGGCCATCTGCCCGGAGAGCTGGGCGACCTCCAGCAGCTCCCTGCCGATGCTCTCGCGGGTGTCGACGGCCGGGATGTCGTACGACTGCCGCAGCCGCCCGCTCAGCGCCGCCGCGATCAGCGTGGGGTCACCGCTCTGCCTGGCCAGCTCCAGCGCCTCCAGCGACGCCTGCCTGCCCCGCTCGGGCGAGGAGGAGCCCTCCAGCTCCAGCGCCAGCGTGGTGAGCAGACTGGCCCGCAGCCGCTGCTCGCCCGCCGGCAGCTCCATGAGCGCCTTCTCGGTGACGTCCACGATCTCCCACGCGGTGCGGGTGAAGTCGCGCGCCATGCCCTTGTGCGGCACGGCCAGCGACGCCGCCACCTTCGCGGTGATCTCCAGGTCGCCCAGCGGCAGCGCGGCGTCCATGGCCTGGCGCCGCAGCAGCCGGGCCGCGTGCATGTCGCCGCACAGGGCCAGCGCCCTGATCTGGCGCAGCATGAGCCGCAGCCGCTCCTTGGCCCGCTCGGGCCGCTGCTCGCCGCTCTGGTCGTCGCCGCGCGAGCGGTCGAACGCGGCGATGGCCTGCTCCCACAGCGTGGCCGCCTCGCGGTGCGCGAAGCGCCGCTCGGCCTGCTCGGCCGCCAGGCCCGCGTAGTGCACCGCCTTCTCGGCGGCGTCGGCCAGGTAGTAGTGGTGGGCCAGCGCCGCCACGTCGGACGGCGCGCGCTGCTCGATGACCGAGGCGACGGCGGCGTGCAGCCGGGTGCGGCGCAGCCGGGAGGCGTCGGAGTAGATGGTGTCGCGCACCAGGTCGTGGTCGAAGCGCAGCATCCCGGGGCCGGGCTCGGTGACCAGGCCCGCCAGCAGCGCCGCCTCGACGGCCTCGATCACCGACTCCTCGTCGACGGCCACCGCGACCAGCACGTCGAGGTCGACGTCGCGGCCGATCACCGCGGCCTGCAACAGGATCTGCTGCGCGCCGGCGGGCAGCCGCGAGATGCGCCGCCGCAGCACGTCGCGCACCCCTGAAGGCACCTGGGAGAGCACCTCCGTGGCGCTGGCCCGGTCGGCCGCGCCCTCGGCGTCGAGCAGGCGCACGGTCTCGCGGACGAAGAACGGGTTGCCGCCGGTGCGCTCGACGATCGACTCGACCGCGTCGTCGTCGATGTCGCGTACGCAGGTGGCCTTGACCAGCTCGGCCACGGCCTTCGGGTCGAGCCCGGACAGCCCCACCCGCACAGGCCCCAGCCTGGCCAGGGAGGCCAGCACGTCGGACTGGCGGTCGTCCAGCTCGCTCTCCCTGCACGTGACCACGAGCAGCACCCGGCTGGTCGCCAGCAGGCTGGGCAGGGCGCGCAGCAGGGCGAGCGTCTGGTCGTCGGCCCAGTGGAGGTCTTCCAGGGTCAGCAGGACGGGGCCGCGCCTGGCCACGCCCGCCAGGTAGCCGCCGACGGCGCGGTGCAGCCGGAAGCCGCCGGACGCCTCGTCCTCGTCGGGGTCGGGGGCGGCGTCGTCCAGCAGCGGCGCGAGGAGCTGGGCGTACTCGCCGGCGCCCGTCATGCCGATGAGCGTGCGCAGGATCTCCACCCAGGCCCAGCCGGGCGGGGTGGCGCTGGAGTCGGGGCAGGCGCCTGAGGCGGTGGTCCAGCCGTCGGAGCCCAGCCTGCTCTCCAGTTGGCGCAGCAGCGTGGTCTTGCCCGCGCCGGCGACGCCGGTCACGATCGCGACCTGGAACCGGCCGGTGCGCGACGCGGACGTGGTGAGCCTGGTCAGCTCGGCGTCGCGGCCGACGAACGGCTCGGGCTCCAGCGGCGGCGGCTCGATGGGCGCGGCGGGACGCGGCGGCCAGGTGTCGCTGACCGGCGCGGGGGAGCGCTGCGCCCGCGCGGGCGGGGGCGCCAGCTCCAGCTCGGGCGCCTGGGCCAGGATGTCGGACTCCAGCTTGCGCAGCGCGGGGCCGGGGTCGATGCCGAGCTCGTCGGCCAGGATGTTCCTGGCGCGGCGCAGCGCGGCCAGCGCGTCGCCCTGCCGGCCGCAGCGGTAGAGGCCGAGCGCCAGCAGCCGCCAGCCCTCCTCGCGCAGCGGGTGCTCGGTGGTGAGCGCCTCCAGGTCGGGCACGGTCTCGGCGTGCAGGCCGAGCCGCAGCCCCGTGTCGGCGTGCCGCTCGCGGGACACCAGGCGCAGCTCGGTCAGCCGGTTGACCTCGGCCTCGGCCCACGCCTGGTCGGCGAAGTCGGAGTAGGGGGTGCCGCGCCACAGCCCGAGCGCCTTCTCCAGGCGGTCGCGGGCGGACTGCGGGTCGCCCTCCTCCAGGTGCTCGCCCGCCGCGCGGACGAGCTGCTCGAAGCGCAGCGCGTCGACCTGGTCGGGGGCCACGCGCAGGGCGTAGCCGGACGCGACCGTCACCAGCAGCCGGTTGGGCCCGCCGCGCGGGCGGCCCGGCTCCAGCACCCGGCGCAGCCGCGAGATGTAGACCTGGAGCCCCGACTGCGCGCCCTTGGCCGCGTCGTCGTCCCACAGATCGTAAAGAAGCGTGTCAACCGGAACGACCTGACCCCTGGCCACGAGAAGTCGGGCGAGGACGGCCCGCTGCCGCAACCCGCCGAGGTCGAGTTCGTCGTCGTGTTCGTACGCCTCGACTGGCCCCAGAACTCGGAACGCCACCATGTCAGCCGCCACGCTATGCGGGCCTGCGAATCACGCACAAGGCCCGTGGTCGATTAGCACGCGATGGGTTTGGGATTGTCACTGGGTGGCCTTCGAGATCGCGGACGGGGGCTCCGCGCCGGCGTTCCGGCCGTTGCGCCTGCGCAGCAGCGCCCATGCGCCCAGTGCCAGGCCGCCGAACGGGATCTCGATAGTGTAAGTCCAGAAGCCGAAGAGCAGTGCGGTCGCGGTGGCCGGAGCGACGGGCACGCCGAAGGCGGAGGTCAGCAGGAGCACCACGCCGCCCTCCATGATCCCCGCCCCGCTGGGCGTGATCAGGGCGCTGGTGAGCACCCGCGACAGGGCGAAGACGGCGATCGACTGGGCCAGGCCGGGCCACGCGCCGGTGACCTGCATGCAGACGGCCATGATCGCCCACTGGAAGCCGAGGAAGAAGATCATGCCGAGCGACAGCCCTGGCCAGCGGGTGCGCACCACGTCCGCGGTGTCGGCGCGCAGGCGGTGGAAGGCCTCGGAGGCGTGGAACTTCAGCCGCAGCAGCCGCGACACCCCGTCGATGCCCCTGCCGAGCCAGACGGCCGCGCGCTCCCAGTAGAGCGCGACCGCGACGACCACGCAGAGCACGATGATCGAGATCGCGCCCGTCCAGCCCGCCTTGGCGACGGTCGGGTTGGGCGCCTGCCCCGCCACCAGCAGCGCGATGATCCCGACGGCGGGCAGGACGAACCTGAACAAGGTGTTCCACACGCCGCTGACCAGCGTCATGACGACGAAGGCCCGGTTGGTGAAGCCCCACCCCTTGGTCATCGCCCACGACAGCGCCACGCCGACCGCGCCGCCGAACGGGAGCAGGTTGCTGACCGCGCTGCCCGCCGCGTTGAGCGTCAGGCCCTGGAGGTTGTTCAGGCCGGGCAGGGAGTTGGTCAGCACGAACGTGTAGGCCAGCAGGCTGAGCAGCCACAGCGCGGCCATCAGCGCGATCTCGCCCGCGTCGAGCGCGCCGAACACCCGGCCGATCTCGGCCCAGGAGACCGGCTTGCCGGTGAGCGCCTGCACGATCTGGGGGAGGTAGAGCACGAGCAGCACGGCCAGGCCGAGCGACAGCACGGACAGGGCGATCTGTAGCCACTTGTTCTTCATCGGGAACCAGTCTGCCGGTTCGCGGCGGGCGGCCTCGTCGTTCTGGAGTACTAGTTGGGCCACCGGTCGAAGGGATGAGCGAGCCGGGCGCCGGGGGGCAGGTCGCGGCGGACGTACCACTCGGTGCCGAAGACGAAGCGGTAGAGCGGGCGCGGGACCTTGAGCATCACGGCGAGCGTGCGGTCGCTGTCGCCGCCGCTGGCCTGCGAGGCGTGCGCGGCCATGGAGGCCCGCTTCTGCCTCGTGTATTTCCGTACGTTGACGCGGTGGGTGATGGCCTCGCCGGGGGAGTACGCGCTCTCGAACGTCCGCACGTCGAACTCCGGCGGGAACTTGTAGAACCGGCCCGCCACCCGCAGCAGCCACAGCAGCGGGTCACGGTTGACCGTCGCCTCCAGGACGATCTCCGTGCCCGCGATGCCGGCCGCCCGCTTGCCGACCCGGTGCACCTGCACGTGGTCGGGATGCCCGTAGCCGCCCGCCGGGTCGTAGATGGCCAGCAGGTCGGCCTGCTCCTCCTGGAGGATCGCGGCCAGCGCCTTGGCCGCCTCCTCGGTGTCGGCGTCGATGAAGGCGTTGTCGGGGCGCTCCTCGGCGCTGCCGCCCTTGGGGCTCAGCCCCGAGTCGCCGTAGCCCAGGCACTCGACGCGGGCGCAGCCAAGCAGCGCGGCCGACTCGTACAGCTCCTTGAGCCTGGTCTCGCCCAGCGCCTCGCCCGGCTCCATCTCGGCCAGCCCGCGCTCGCCCGCCGTGGCCACCACGAGCACCACCCGGTGGCCCTCGGCCGCGAGCATCGCCATGGTGCCGGCCGTCAGCAGGGCCTCGTCGTCGGGGTGGGCGTGGAAGAACACAGCGGTACGTGGAGGCACACGCCCAGATTAGTCTGGGAGGGGTGCGGATCTTTCACGTGAGTGACTGTTACCTGCCGCGACTCGGAGGGATCGAGGTTCAGGTCGCCGATCTCGTGCGGACCCAGCGGGAGGCGGGACACGAGGTGTCGGTGGCCACCGCGACCAGGGGCGAGCCGCTGCCCGGGGTGCACAGGATCGTCGCGAAGATGCCGTTCGACCTGCCCGTGCACCCGTTCGGGGTGGGGCATCTCACACGCCGCATCACCTCGGCGCGTCCCGACGTGGTGCACGTGCACACGGGCGCGGTCTCGCCGTTCGCGTGGATGGGGGTGCGGGCCGCGGTCCGCACCGGGGTGCCGTGCGTGGTGACCGTCCACAGCATGTGGGATCCGGTGACGCGGGGGATCTACCGGCTGCTGCGCCTGGCGTACGGGTGGGAGCGCTGGCGGCTGGTGGCCACCACGGTCAGCAACGCCGCGGCGGCTCCGATCAGGGCGGTGGCGGGGCCGCGGGTGCCGGTGCGGGTGGTCTCCAACGGGCTCGACCTGTCGGGCTGGGCGCCGCCTCCCGGGCACGTGCCCGCCCCGCGCGAGGAGGTGCACATCGTGGCGGTGGGCCGGCTGGCGCCGCGCAAGCAGCCCGTGCGCCTGCTGAAGCTGCTTCAGGCGGCCCGTGCGCGGGTGCCCGCCTCGATCCCCATGCGGGCCACGATCGTCGGCGACGGGCCCGCTCGGGGCCAGATGGCGCGCTTCCTGGCCAGGCACGGCATGAGCGGCTGGGTCTCACTGCCGGGCCGGCACACCCGTGAGCAGATCGCCAAGGTGCTGGAGTCGGCCGACGTGTTCGTGGCGCCGGCGCCGCGCGAGTCGTTCGGCATCGCGGCGCTGGAGGCGCGGGCCGCGGGGCTGCCAGTGGTGGCCAGGGCGCAGAGCGGGGTGGCCGACTTCGTCAAGGACGGCGTCGAGGGGCTGCTCGGCCGCACCCTCGGCGACCTGGCGGCGGCGGTGGCGCGGCTGTGCGCCGACGCGTCGCTGCGGGAGTCGATCGCCGCGCACAACCGGGCGACGCTGCCCGCCGCCGGGTCGTGGCCCACGGTGCTGGAAGGGTTCGAGCGGGCGTACGAGCAGGCGTGTGGCATGAAAGCGGAAGGCCACCGCGACGATTGAACTGAATCGCACGCGGTGGCCGTGGGCCCCTGGGGCCCGAGGCGGGTGAGTGACGCTCCCCCGAGCGCGACCCGCCCCCGTGGCGGATGAGTGGCGCGCCCCCCAAGCGCGGCCGTCTCACCCGTCACGTCGCGACCGCCGCTCCGCGCTGCCCCCCACAGGCGGTGGCGCGACGGCCGCGAGCCGATCAGCCGCAGGCCGCGACGGCCTTGGCCTGGATCTCGGGCAGCTTGCCCATCGCCTCGGTGGCGCCGGCCATGTCGTCGACCTTGATGCTGGCGAAGACGTCCGCCATGTCGTTCACCGCGCCCGCGAGGTCGCCGTCGTACTTGCTGGCGAGGGTCTTGAGCTTCTCGGAGGCGTCCTGGCTCGCCTTCTCGATGGCCTTGGGGTCGGTGGCGGCGCTGCTCAGGGAGCTGCTGTACTCGTTGGTGATCTTGGTGATCTCCTGGCTGACCTGAGTGCAGTCAACAGCCTGGCCGATCGCACCACAGGCGGTGGTGAAAGCGGCGATCGACAGCGTCGCGACCGCAACGGCGAGGCGACGACGAGGGGGAGTCATGTTCCGTGCCCTTCGTAGGTTTAGCGAACGAAGGGAACATTATGGGCCCGAACTTGACCGCCGCTTGCACCCCACTAACACCACGAGCATCAAGCGGACGTAAAGCCGTGCAGCAGGACCTGCACGATCTCCTCGGGGTCGGGCAGCGGAAGATCCAGGAGCCCCCGGTAGGAGACGAAGCCGGTGAACAGGTCGGTGAGCATCCACAGGTCGGCGTTCGGCGGCAGCTCGCCGCGCTCGATCGCGCGTTCGTAGACCACCCACGACCGCTCCATCCTGTTGCGCATGGAGGTGCGGATGAGCTCGGCCACCGCCGGGTCGCGGCCCGCCTCGCCGTACACCTGCTTGGCCATGCGGGCG
Organism: Nonomuraea monospora; assembly: GCF_039531895.1. NCBI lineage: Bacteria > Bacillati > Actinomycetota > Actinomycetes > Streptosporangiales > Streptosporangiaceae > Nonomuraea > Nonomuraea monospora. Next base: position 103,167 of record NZ_BAAAQX010000032.1, on the reverse strand, counting down.
ACGCCCGGCTGGTGCCACAGGCCGAGCGTGTCGGTGATCACCACGCGCAGGTCGCCCTCGAGTGAGCCGGTGTCGGGGATGGAGACGTGCGCGTTCATCAGGCCGGTGAGCGTTTCGAGCAGCATGTCGCGCTTGGAGGCGTAGCGGCGGAACACGCTCGCCCTGCCCACGCCTGCCGCCGCGGCCACGTCGTCCATGGTGAAGTCGAGACCGTGGGAGAGCACCAGCCCGGCCGCGGCCTGCCTGATGCGGTGATCGACCGTGGGGTCGGGCTTGCGGCCGCGCACAGACATTGTGATACTCCTAGTATCTGATATCCAGGGTCTCAGTAATGGGAGACGTAATGAGGGTAATCGTCATCGGCGCGGGCGTCGCGGGGCTCGCCCTGGCGCGCGGCCTGCTGAACGCCGGGCACGACGCCGAGGTGTACGAGGAGGCCCCCGAGCTGCGCACGGCCGGCGGCTCCGTCTCTCTGTGGCCCGGCAGCACCGCCATCCTGGAGGAGCTGAAGGCCGACCTCACGGGCGTCGGCCGGCGGCTGGAGACCCTGGAGTCGTGGGCCGCCGACGGGCGGCGGCTGCTCACCGTCGATCTCACCGTGCCCGAGCGCCGCTACGGCCACCCCGTCGTGCACGTGGCCCGCAGCGAGCTGGTCGAGCTGCTCGCCGACGGCGTGCCGGTGACGTACGGGGCGCGCGCCGAGCACGTGGCGCCCGAACGGGCCGAGGTGCGGCTGTCGGACGGCCGCACCGTGCGCGGCGACGTGCTGGTGGGCGCCGACGGCCGCCGCTCGGTGGTGCGCGAGGCCCTGATCGGGGACGACCGGGCGAAGCTGAGCGGCTGGGTGACCTGGCAGGGGTTCACCACCGTGCCGACCGCGCTGACCGAGGGCCACCGGGCGGTGATGATGGCGGGCAGGCAGGGCCTGTGCGGGCTGATCCCCGCCGGACGGGGGCGGCTGCTGTGGTGGTTCGACGTGCGCTCCGCCCCCGGGCGCCCCTTCTGGGCCGGCGACCCGCACGTGGTGGAGCGGCTGCGGGAGCGGTTCAGGGGCTGGGCTGACCCGGTGCCCGGCATCCTCGGCACGATGACGGATCCCGACTTCTTCCCGCACCACAAGCAGCCGATCCCCGGCGTGTGGGGCAGGGGCCCCGTCACGCTGGCCGGCGACGCCGCGCACACCATGCCGCCCACCATGGCCCAGGGCGCCAACCAGGCGCTGGAGGACGCCTGGCTGCTGGCCCGCTCGCTGGGGGACCTGCGCGCGTACGAGCGGGCCAGGTCGAAGGTGGTGCGCAGGCCCGCCAGGATGGCGGGCACCGAGCTGACCGACAGGCAGGGGCCGATCGTGCGGCTGATCCCCGACCGGCTCGCGACGAGGGTCTACACCGCGATGCTGCGCCACTACAGCAACTACCTCTTGACAGCCTTCTGAGGCCGTCTGACGATGTCGCATATAGAGCAACTCGCTGCGTAATACGCAACAAGGGGTGTCGGTTGACCACCACGTCGAGCTTGATCTCCACGCTTCCCGGCCGCGCCTACACCGACCCCGAGATCTTCGCCGACGAGCAGGCCAAGATCTTCGAGAACCTCTGGTTCTGCGCCGTGCGATCGGGCGACCTGCCGGCGCCGGGCGCGTTCAGGACCGTCCAGGTCGGCCGCGAGAGCGTGATCGTGGTGCGCGGGCGCGACGGCCTGCTGCGCGCCTTCCTCAACGTCTGCCGGCACCGCGGCGCGCGCCTGTGCCTGGAGGAGGCGGGCGAGGTCAGGCGGACGATCAGGTGCGCCTACCACGCCTGGTCCTACGACCTCGACGGCCGGCTGGCCGCCGCGCCGAACCTGGCCAAGATGCCCGACATCGACCGCGTCGAGTACGGCCTGGTGCCCGTCCACCTGCGCGAATGGCTCGGGTACGCCTGGGTCTGCCTGGCCGCGGAGCCGCCCTCGTTCGAGCGGAGTGTGACGTCCGCGGCCACCGAGCGGCTCGGCGACCCCGCCGCCATCGAGCACTACCAGGTGGACCGGCTCGCGCTCGGCCGCCGCATCGTCTACGACGTCAAGGCCAACTGGAAGCTCCTGGTCGAGAACTTCATGGAGTGCTACCACTGCGCCACCATCCACCCGGAGCTGACCGCCGTGCTGCCCGAGTTCGTCGGCGGCTACGCGGCGCAGTACTACGTGGGCCACGGCGCGGAGTTCGCCGAGCGGGCCGAGGGGTTCACCGTGGACGGCAGCGCCGGGTTCGGCAGGCTGCCCGAGGTGTCCGAGGAGCAGGACCGCCGCTACTACGCGATCACCGTCAAGCCCCAGGTGTTCGTGAACCTGGTGCCCGACCACGTGATCCTGCACCGGATGTTCCCCATGGCCGCCGACCGCACCGTGGTCGAGTGCGACTGGCTCTACCACCCCGACGTCGTCGCCTCCGGGGCCGACCTGACGCTGTCGGTCGAGCTGTTCCACCGGGTCAACGAGCAGGACTTCGACGCCTGCGAGCGCACGCAGCCCGGCATGTCGTCACGGGCGTACCGGGAGGGCGGGGTGCTCGTGCCGAGCGAGCACCACATCGCCCTGTTCCATCAGTGGGTGAACCAGCGCTTGCGCGGATAGCGCACGGTCAGGCCGCCGTACTTGGCCCTGCCGGTGATCACCACGCAGAGCACGCCGGGGCGGGGCCTGCTCGGCACCTTGGTCGACGGATGGCCCCAGTCGGCCTGGAAGCCGTCCACGTTCGCCACGGCGCCCTCGGGCAGGATGATCTTGGCGGAGCCGTACGTGAGGTCCAGCTCGACGTCCACGACCTGGTGGGGGATGACGGCCTCGGTGAAGTCCAGCTCCACGCTGCCGTACTTGGAGGCCACGCGTAACCGGCGCGGGACCGCCCAGTCGCCCGAGCGCTTGACGTTGCCGTTCTTGGACCCCAGCTCGACCACGCCGTCGGCCTGCGGCTGGACTGCCGGCAGATCGGTGATCAGTTCGAGCAGGTCACCGTAGGTCTTCGCGGACAGTGCCGCCCCGAGCCGCTCCTCAAGCTCGGACCGGTTCAGCCGGCCCTCCGAGAACGCCTGCTGGAGCTGCTGGGTGGTACGCTCCCGGTCCTCGTCGGAGACCCGCATCTGCATTTCCGACATGTCCCGAGCATAGGCGCGCGGGGGTCAGAACGGGAGGCGTCGCCCGGATGGGGTGCGGAGGTCGAGGGGGGACGGACGGCGCTCGGGACGGGGGCGGCGGATGAGCTGGACTCTCTTCACAACCCAATAGGTACCCAACGGATTGCCGTGAACTCATCAACGTTAGGTAGCGTAGTGCTGATGTGGGCGGAACCGTTCGTACATCCGGCGCTCTTCTACCGGGGCGGCGGCGAGTACGTGTCTGCGACGACGGCCTTCATCCGCGAGGGGCTCGCGGCCGGAGAGCCCGTCGCGGTGGCCGTGCCTCCTTGGAATCTGGCCCTGATCGAGGCGGAGCTCGGCGCGCAGTCGGGCGACGTGCTCCTGCTCGACATGACCGAGGCGGGGCGCAACCCGGGGCGGATCATCCCCGGCGTGCTGCGCGCCTTCGCCGACCGGCATCCCGACCGGCACGTCCGGATCATCGGCGAGCCCATCTGGGCCGGTCGCACCGCCACCGAGTACCCGGCCTGCGCCCAGCACGAGGCGCTGATCAACCTGGCGTTCACCGGGCGCAGGGTGACGATCCTGTGCCCGTACGACCTGGCGGGGCTGCCCGGCGAGGTCATCCGCGAGGCCGCCCGCACCCACCCCGTGCTGCGTGACGCGACGAGCGAGTGGGCCAGCGACGACTACGCGCCCGAGCTGGTCGTCGAGGGGCACAACCGGCCGCTCGGCGAGCCGTCGAAGTTCGCCTCGCTGAGCTTCGACCACACGAACCTGTCGGCCGTGCGGACGCTGGCCGCCCGGGAGGCCGCCGCACTGGGCTTCCACGGCGACCGGCTGGACGACATCAGGCTCGCGGTGGCCGAGCTGGGCGCCAACAGCCTCGACCACGGCGGCGGCTCCGGCGTGCTACGGGTGTGGGCCGAGGACGACCGGCTGGTGTGCGAGGTCAGCGACGCGGGGCACATCACCGACCCGCTGGTGGGCCGCAGGCCGGTCGATCCGCGTGAGGCGGGCTCTCGCGGCCTGCTCATCGTCAACCTCCTCAGCGACCTGGTGCGCGTGCACACCCGCGCGGGCGCCACCGCGATCCGCGCCTACTTCGTGCTTCCCTGACGCCCGACCTCGGTCATGTCGGCGTAGGCCAGGGCCCGGTTGTGCTCGGCGTTCGCATTGCGCAGCGTGTCGGCGCGCCCCACGTCGAATCCCCCTCAGGGCAACCCTCATCACCCTGAGGGGGTTGTCCCTACTGAGGGTCGAGGAAGGGCAGGTCAACGGCCTCGCCTAGGGGCCGCTCAGACCAAGGTCTTAAGGGGGACTTCAGGGCCGCTTCGGGTCCATCTCCGATGTTCGCAAAGCCCGCGTTCCACGAGCTTAAGGGCATGAAGGGATTGCTTGTCACTGGTTTCGCGGCCATCGGCACGGGGAGCGGCGCGATGCTCACCCTGCACGCCGGATCCGACCTGGATCCGTTCCACAGCGTGATCAGCGAGTACGTGTGGCAGTCGGCCGGATGGCTGCTGCCCGCCTCGCTGATCCTCTTCGCCGCGGGCGCCGCGCTGATCGCCGAGGCGACCCGGCGCGCCGGCCTGAGCCGCTGGATCGTCGCGCTGCTGGTGGTGTGGGGGGCGAGCATGTTCCTGATCGGGGCCTTCCCGACCGACAGGCCCGGCGTGGCGCTGTCGCTGTCGGGCGGTATCCACCGCTACGCCGCCTTCGCCGCGTTCCTGGTGATGCCGGCCGCCGGGTTGCTGCTGGTCAGGGCGAAGATCCGATACGCCGGGGCGACGCGGCTGCTCAGCATGCTGGCCATCGGCGCGCTGGTGCTGGTCGTGATCCCGTACGTGGTGCGCATGTTCGGCATCCCGCTGAGCAACGACGACATCCCGGCCGGGCTGGTCCAGCGGATCGTGGTCGTGACCGAGCTGGGCGTGCTGACTCTGGCGGGGCTGTCGCTGCTCAGGCCGTCCGCCCGGCGCGCGGTGTCGGCGGTCATGGCGTGAGGCTTGAATCGCGTCACCTTGGAAAGAGGAGGATCCCGATCCTCGTTTTCAGGAGTGGCTGAGATGACGATTTTGATCGCTTACGACGGGTCCGACGACTCCAAGGCCGCCATCGCCTTCGCGGGCCAGCTTTTCCGCGGGCAGCACGCGGTGGTGCTGACGGTGTGGGAGCGGCTGGCGATGACCTCCGCCAGGGCGTCCGCCGGGCTCATGGTGGCCGTGGACCAGTCGGGCGTGGAGGACGAGGCCATCGGCGAGGCGATGAGCGAGCTGGCCCGGCACGGCGCCGAGCTGGCCAGGGAGGCGGGCCTGGACGCGACGCCGCGGTGCGACGTGGACTCCGTGGCCGTGTGGTCGACCATCGTGGACGTGGCCGACGAGCTGGACGCCCAGCTCATCGTGACCGGCACCAGGGGGCTGGGCGGGGTGCGCTCCCTGCTGCTGGGCAGCACGTCGGACCGGGTATTGCACCACGCGCACCGGCCCGTGCTGGTGGTGCCAGGCCCGAACGGCAAGGGCGGCTGACCCACGTCTTGAGCTGTCGGTGCGGCCGGCCGGTCCGTTGCGGCAGAGTGGGAGCCTCCTGAGGAGGCGGACATTGCCGGACGAACTTGCCAGACGGCTGGGCACCACCGACGCGGTCGTGGTGGGCCTGAGCGCGATGATCGGCGCGGGCGTGTTCGCCGCCTTCGCGCCCGCCGCCGAGGCCGCCGGGCACTGGCTGCTCGCCTCGCTGGCGCTGGCCGCCGTCGTCGCGTACTGCAACGCCACCTCCTCGGCCCGCCTGGCCGCCCTGTATCCCGAGTCCGGCGGCACCTACGTCTACGGCAGGCGCCGCCTCGGCCCCCTGTGGGGGTACCTGGCGGGCTGGGGCTTCACCATCGGCAAGACCGCCTCCTGCGCGGCCATGGCGCTCACGTTCGGCGCCTACGTCCTGCCCGGCCTGGAACGGCCGCTCGCGATCGTCGCCGTGGCCGTGCTGACCGTGCTCAACCTGTTCGGGGTGCGGCGGTCGGCGGGCGTGGCGCGGGTCATCGTGGCGTTCGTGCTGGCCGTGCTGGTCATGGTGATCGCGGTGGGGCTGCTGGGCGAGGACTCGGCCGCCTTCGGCTGGTTCGCCTACGCGCCCGCGTCCGAAGCCTTTCTGCGCAACGCGGCCGGGGCCTACCCAGCCGACGTGTGGGGGATCATGCAGGGGGCCGGGCTGCTGTTCTTCGCCTTCGCCGGGTACGCCAGGATCGCCACCCTCGGCGAGGAGGTGCGCGATCCCGCCCGCACCATCCCCAGGGCCGTCGGCATCGCGCTGGGCATCACGCTGGCCGTCTACGCGCTGGTCGCCGTGGCCGCGCTGCGCACGCTCCAGCCCGAGCTGCTGGCCACGTCCGCCGCGCCGCTGGCCGACCTGGTGCGGGAGGCCGGATACGGCGGGCTCGCGCCGCTGGTGAGGGCCGGGGCGGCGGTGGCGGCGCTGGGCGCGCTGCTGGCGCTGCTGCTGGGGGTCTCGCGGACGGTGCTGGCCATGGCGCGCGAGCGCGACCTGCCCGGCGCGCTGAGCGCCGTGGACCCGGTGCGGCAGGTGCCGCGGCGGGCCGAGCTGGCCGTCGGTGCCGCGGTGATCGTGCTGCTGCTGGTGGCCGACCTGCGGGGGGCGATCGGGTTCTCCTCGTTCGGCGTGCTGGTCTACTACGCGGTCGCCAACGCCTGCGCGCTCACGCTCGGCCGGGACGAGGGCGCGCCGCCGCGGCTCGTGCCTGTGGCAGGGCTGGTGCTGTGCCTGGCGCTGGCGGCCACGCTGCCGGTCGCCTCCGTGGTGGCGGGTGTGGCGGTGTTCGCGGCAGGGCTGGTGATCTACCTGGTACGGCGGACACGCGGTGGGCCTGTTGACGGAGGTCGTCCGAAAGCCTAGGTTGGCGCCCACACCGACCAGCCGGTATGGAGGCGTGCATGCCCACCGTCGAAACCCTGCGCGGCCCCGTGGACGCCGACGAGCTTGGGCAGACCCTGATGCACGAACACGTCTTCGTGGTCGCCACCGAGCACCTGGACAACTACGGCAAGGGCGCCTGGTGGGACGAGGAGTTCCGGGTGGCCGACGCGGTCACCAAGCTCAACGCGGCGGCGGCCAAGGGCGTGCGCACCATCGTCGACCCGACGGTCTGGGGCCTCGGCCGCTACATCCCGCGCGTCCAGCGGATCGCCGAGCAGGTCCCCGGCCTGCACATCGTCGCCGCCACCGGCATCTACTCCTTCGAGGAGCTGCCCCACCAGTACGAGCACCGCGGCCCCGGCCTGTTCATCGACTGCCCCGACCCGATGATCGACGACTTCGTCCGCGACCTTACCGTGGGCATCGCCGACACCGGCGTCAAGGCGGCCTTCCTCAAGTGCGTGGTCGAGGCCAAGGGCCTCACGCCCGGCGTCGAGCGCATCTGCCGGGCCGTCGCGCAGGCGCACGTGCGAACGGGCGCGCCGATCACCGTCCACACGAACGCGTTCACCCAGAGCGGCCTGCTCGCGCTCGACCTGTTCGCCAAGGAGGGCGTGAACCTGGAGAAGGTCGTCGTCGGGCACGCCGGCGACAGCAACGACCTCGACTACCTCATGCGGCTCGCCGACACGGGCGCAATACTCGGGATGGACCGATTCGGTCTGGACGCCTTCAACCCGACGTCCCAGCGTGTGGCCACGATCGCGGCCCTCTGCCAGCGCGGATACGCCGATCGCATGGTCCTCAGCCACGACACGGCCTGCTTCATGGACTACTTCGGCGGGTCCTGGGACGAGGCCCGTCGTACGCTGGCGCCCAACTGGCGCTACGATCACATTCACGACGACGTCTTGGCCGCACTGCTGGACTCGGGTGTGACCGATGACCAGATTGAGCAGATGCTGGTGTTCAACCCGAAGCGCTACTTCTCGTAAAGTAAGTGGATCGGGAGAGCGACGCGGGTAGGTGGAGCTGGGTGACTTCGGAGCAGGCCTTGTCGATCAGCCTCGGGCTCCAGGGACCTTGCGTCATCGCGCGGTTGACGGGGGATTTCGATTTCGGGTCCGCGGCTGAGGTGCGCGACCGCGTCACCAAGGCGCTCGATCTCACGCAGCCCCCGCTGCTGGTCATCGACATGCAGGCGGTCAGCGTCTGTGACTCCTCGGGGCTGTCGGTGCTGGTCTACCTGCACAAGGCGGTCACGGCCTCCGGCGGGCGGCTGCTGCTGTCGGGGCTGAACGGCCGGTGCAAGCATCTGTTCGCGATCACCGCGCTGGACAAGTTCTTCGATATCCGCAGTACGGCGGAGCTGGCCATCGCCGAACTGAACGAAGAGGGGAATTCGCCGCCGTTTACCGGGTAGTCCCCCGGACATGTCGGCCGAAGAGCCCGATCTGCTCGGTACGTACCTCGAGCAGATCGGAAAGACCCCCTTGCTCTCCGCCGCGGACGAAGTGGAGCTCGCCCGGCGGATCGAGGCAGGCCTGTACGCGGGCCATCTGATCGAGCGTGGCAAGGGCACGCCAGAACTCGAACTCGTCGCGCTCGATGGCAAGCGCGCCAAGGACCTTCTCATCAGGTCCAACCTCCGGCTCGTGGTGTCCGCCGCCAGGCGGTACTCCTTCCGGGGGCTCCCGTTGCTGGACATCATCCAGGAGGGCAACCTTGGGCTGATCAGGGCGGTGGAGAAGTTCGACTACACGCGGGGATACAAGTTCTCCACGTATGGGATGTGGTGGATCCGCCAGGCCATCGAGCGCGGGATCCACGACAAGAGCCGTACCGTGCGGCTGCCGATCCACGTCGCGGAGGAGCTGTCGCGGCTGATCAGGGTGGAGCGCCAGCTCGCCGCCGAGCTGGGCAGGGAGCCCACGGACGCGGAGCTGGCGCGGGTGGCCGAGCGGTCGTCCGCCCAGGTCGCGGCGTTACGCAGGCTCGGCCAGGACATGGTCAGCCTGGACGTCCCGGTGGGCGAGCACGGCGAGGGCCGGATCGGCGACATGATCGCCGACGAGGACGGGCTGCAGGTGCAGGAGCTGACCGAGCGCCGCGCGCTCAGCGCCGAGCTGCGCCAGGTGGTCACGACCCTGCCGCCGCGGGAGGCTTTCGTGATCAGGCTCCGGTACGGGCTGACCGGGGAGGAGGTTCGCACCTACACGGAGATCGCTCAGCATCTGGGGCTCACCAGGGAACGCATCAGGCAACTGGAGAAGCAGGCGTTGAGACGGCTCAGGCAAGGGGGGCCGTTGCTGGCGTGGGCGTCCTGACCGCGTCAGGTTGCGGGCGGATAAGCCCGATATAAAGGGATAACCGTTTCGTATCGGATCATCCCCGACAAAGCCGAGAGAGTGGGCTGCCTGGTAGTAGTCGGACATGTACGTGTCGCTGCCACAGGGGGGAGCGACTGTCTCGACTATGGGGGCGAAATGTTCAAACGCCTTGCCGCCACGGCGTTAGTGGCCGCTGCCGCGACCACGCTGATGGCCGTGCCCGCCGAAGCCACCACCACGAGCGCCCAGCTCATCCGCACGAAGTCCTCCTGGGGCAAGTGCGAGGACACCTGCCGCATCAAGGTGCGGATCACGAACATCTCGCGCAAGAACCTCTTCAACGTCAAGCTCAACGTGACCCTCAAGGTCAACGGGCGCAAGGTCGGCTCCTGCTACAGCAACGTGGGCCGCATCGCCGCGCGCAAGGTGCGCAACACGGGTTGCACCGTGCGTACCGCGCGGCTGTCGGAGGCGTGGAACGACTACGTCGACGGCTACGGGAACTTCCGCACCTACGCCAAGACGTCCGTGGCGTACCGGTACTACCGCTGATGTAACTGAAAAGGGGCCGGAACGACCGGCCCCTCGGGGCTCACGCGGTGACGAGGAGCGCGACTCCGATCAGCACCACGACCGGCACGAGCCACATCACGACCTCGCCCGCGAACTCCTTGTACATCGCGTAAGTCTCCTTAGGTCAGGGGTGGGGGCAAACGCCAGAACGCAGCATAGCCGCCCCCACCCGCTGCTCGATCCTCAGGTGGTGACCGCCCCGTCCGACGCCGACCCGACCGTCGCGACGTACTTGGTCAGCACCCCCCGCTCCACCTCCCGCTCAGGCAGCACCCACCCGGCCCGCCGCTCGGCCAGCTCCGCCTCGGGCACCAGCAGGTCGAGCGTCCCCGCGGCGCTGTCGATCACCACGGTGTCGCCGTCGCGCACCAGCGCGATCGGCCCGCCGCGGTAGGCCTCGGGGGCCACGTGCCCGATGACCAGCCCGTGCGAGACCCCGCTGAACCGGCCGTCGGTCACCAGCGCCACCGACGAGCCCAGGCCCCGGCCGACCAGCGGGCCGGTGATGGAGAGCATCTCGCGCATGCCGGGCCCGCCCGCAGGCCCCTCGTAGCGGACCACGATGACGTCCCCGGCCACGATCCGCCCCTCCTGGATGGCGGTGTAGCAGTCGCTCTCGGAGTCGAACACCCTGGCCGGGCCCTCGTGGCGGAAGTCGTCCTTGCCGCCCAGCTTGAGCACGCACCCGTCGGGAGCCAGCGTGCCGCGCAGGATGGCCAGCGCGCCGCGCCGCTTGAACGGCTGCTCCGCGCTCGCCACCACCTCCTGCCCCGGCGTCTCGCGTGCCTGCGCGGCCACGTCGGCGAGTGTGCGGCCGTCCACCAGCGTGACGTTCTCGCGCAGCAGGCCCGCCTCCAGCAGGCGGCGCACCACCAGCGAGGTGCCGCCGGCCCGCCACAGGTCCAGCGCGGTGGCGTCGCCGCCGCTCGGCTTGAGCCCGGTGATGATCGGGACCTGGCGGCAGACCTCGCCGATCCGGTCGATCTCCAGCGGCAGCCCGGCCTCGCGGGCGATGGCCAGCAGGTGCAGCACGGCGTTGGTAGAGCCGCCCATGGCCGCCACCGACACGATCGCGTTGTGCAGGGCGTCCTCGGTGAGGACGCGCGAGGGGCGGGCGTCGGCGGCCAGCGCCCGCATGGCCAGCTCGCCGATCCGGCGGGCCGCCGCGCTCTTCTCCTCGGCCACCGCAGGGATGTCGCCGATGCCGAACGGTGCCAGGCCCAGGAACTCGGCGACCGTGCCCATGGTGTTGGCGGTGTACTGGGCGGCGCAGGTGCCCGCCCCCGGGCAGGCGTGCCGGGCCAGGTCGTCGAGGTCGTCCTGGTCCATCCGGCCGACCTCGCGCTCGCCGAGCGCCTCCCACATGTCCTGGATGGTGACGTCGCGCCCGCGCCAGCGGCCGGGCATCATGCTGCCGCTGTAGAGGATCACCGACGGCACGTCCAGCCTGGCCAGCGCCATGATGCCCGCCGGGACGGTCTTGTCGCAGCCGACGATCGCCACCAGCGCGTCGAACTGGTGGGCCAGGCCCATCAGCTCGATCGAGTCGGCGATCACCTCCCGGCTGACGAGCGACGTGCGCATGCCGGGGGTGTGCATGGTGAGGTTGTCGGAGACCGCGATGGTGTTGAACTCCATCGGCAGCCCGCCCGCCGCCCGCACGCCCTCGGCCACCTCGGCGGCCAGCTCGCGGTGGTTCAGGTTGCACGGCATGGTGCCGGTCCAGGTGGAGGCGATGCCCACCACGGGGCGGCGCATCTCCTCCTCCGACAGGCCCATGGCGTACAGATGGGAGCGGGCCGGTGCGCGGTCGGGATCGTCGGCGATGCTCACGAGGGTTCCTCCGATGTACGGGTTGCGGCACCACAATGATCCAATGTCCGGATCCGGCGGCGGCCCCCGGCCCCCTCACTGCTCGCGCATGCCCCAGGGGGAGCCGTACTCGACCAGCAGGTCCAGGAACGGCCGCGGCTCGAACGCCTCCGGCCCCAGCACGCCCTTTCCCTGCCAGACGCCGGTGGCCAGCAGCTCCAGGGCGATCACCGGGTTGACCGCGGTCTGCCAGACGACGGCCTGCGAGCCGTACTCACGCATCGACCACTGGTTGTCCACCACGTGGTAGAGATACACCTCGCGGGCCCGTCCGTCCTTGACGCCCTTCACCCACGTGCCGGCGCACGTCTTGCCGTGCATGCGCGCGCCCAGCTCGGCCGGGTCGGGCAGCACCGCGGCGACGACGTCGCGCGGCGACACCCTGGCGGTGCCCTGGTCGGTCCTGACCGCGACCGGCTCGGTGCGGTCCACGCCCAGCGCGTGCAGGGTCTTCAGGGTGCCGATGAACTCCTCGCCCAGGCCGTACTTGAACGTCACCCGCTGCGCCGGGATCCACCTGGGCACCAGCACGACCTCCTCGTGCTCGACGTTCACGCACTCCACGGGGCCGATGCCGTCGGGGAAGTCGAAGATCTCGGGCTCGCTGAACGGCTCGGTGGTGTACCAGCCGCGGCTCTTCTCGTAGATCAGCGGCGGGTTGAGGCACTCCTCGATGGTGGTCCAGATGGAGAAGGAGGGGGCGAAATCGTAGCCGTCCACGGTGAGGTTCGCGCCGTCCCTGATGCCGATCTCCTCGATCTCGTCGAAGAGCTCGTCGGCGGCGTGGCGGGCGAAGACGTCGGCCAGGCCGGGCTCGACGCCCATGCCGACCAGCGCCAATCTGCCCCGCTCCGCCCACTCGGGCGCGCGGGCGAACTGCTCGTCGCCCAGCTTGACGCCCACCTCCTGGTACGGGCGGACGGGGTGCGGCTTGGACATCGACATGGCCATGTCCAGGTAGTCGACGCCCGCGGCGAGAGCGACGTCGAACAGCGACAGCACGAAACGGGGGTCGGTGGCGTTGAGCAGGACGTCGCAGCGGTGCTCGGCCAGCAGCGCGGCGACCGCGCCCGCGTCGGCGGCGTCGATCCTGGCGGGGGTGAACCTGGCGGCCTCGTCGCCGAGCGCGGCGACGGCCGCCTTGGCGCGGGGCAGATCGTAGTCGGCGACCACCATGTGGTCGAAGAACGGGCGGCGGGCGGCGATCCGGGTGATGGCGGTTCCCACGCCGCCGGCTCCCACAAGAAGGATACGCATGACGATAGATCCCCTTTTATGGCTTTTTTGGGGGGTGTGTCCTACATCAAACGCTCGTAGGGTTATCAACGTCAATGGCGTTGGCATAAGGAGGCGTTGTGCATGGCCAAACGGGTGGTGCCGGAAGCGGCACGCAGGCGTCGGCGTCCCACCAAACAGGGGCAGGTGCTCAGCCACGCGCACATCGTCGAGACCGCGCTGCGCATGCTGCGCGAGCACGGGCCCGCCGGACTCACCGCCCGCCGCCTCGGCCACGCCCTCGGCGCCGACGCCAGCACCGTCTACCGCTACTTCCGCGGCATGGACGACCTCATCCTGGCCATCGCCGACGAACTGTTCGGCCGCGCCATGACGTCCTTCACGCCCAGCGGCGACTGGCGGGCCGACCTGCGCGAGCTCGGCACCCGCATCCACAACGCCTACCTCGCCCACCCGCAGGCCGCCGTCCTGACCGCCAGCCGCGTCACCGGACGGCCCAACGAGGTGGCCGGCGACGAGACCATCCTCGGGATCCTGCGGGGGGCCGGGTTCGCGGACGCGGACGCCGTACGGATCTATCACGCCTTCATCGACCAGAGCCTGGCCTTCGCCATCCTCGACGCCGCCACCCTCGCCCTGCCCAAGGCGGCGCGGGAGGCCGATGAGGAGGTGTGGCGCGACACGTACGCGCGGCTGCCCGCCGCCACCCACCCCAACATCGCGGCCACCGCGCCGCTGCTGGTCGCCAGGATGAACGACAGCGCCTACCCGACAGCCCTCGACCTCCTGCTCACCAGCGCGGCGGCCCAGCTCGCGGGGTAAGCCCCCTGACATGCCCGAAGGACACCTCATCCACCGTCACGCCCGCGAACAGCACGCGGACCTGGCCGGCCACGTCGTGCACGCCTCCAGCCCCCAGGGCCGCTTCGAGGCACAGCCCTACGACGGACGGCTGCTGCGTTCGGTGGAGGCAGTGGGCAAGCACCTCCTCTACCACTTCGACGACGCCCCCGCCGTCCACGTACACCTCGGCATGCGCGGACTCTTCCTCCGCTACGACGACCCGTCGGCCGAGCCTCGCGGCGGCACCCGGTTGCGACTGTCCAGCGGCGAGGTCGCCTACGACCTCATCGCCCCCTCCCGCTGCGAACCCCTCGACGCGGCAGGCGTCAGCGCGCTGTTCACCTCACTCGGCCCCGACCCGCTGCGCGACGACGCCTGTGCACAGGAGGCGGTGCGGCGGCTGACCGCGTTCCGGGGGCCGGTGGGGGCCGCCGTGCTCGACCAGAAGGTGTGGGCGGGCGTCGGCAACGCCTGGCGGGCGGAACTGCTCTTCCTGACCGGCCTCCACCCGGACACCCGCCACCTCGCCGAACCCGCCGCCGCCCGGCTGTGGGAGGCGGCGTCCTCGTACATGGCGCTGGGGCGCGACGCGGGGCAGGTGGTCAGCGATCCGGCGGCGCCCGACGAGCGGTGGGTCTACAAACGCGAGCACTGCCGCCGCTGCGGCACACCCGTCACCACCTGGCAACTCGCCTCCCGCACCGCCTACGCCTGCCCCCTCGACCAGCCGCCGTAACCGCACACGTCCACCCACCCACCGACCCCGCCCACCGACCCCGCCCACCGACCCCGCCCACCTGCCTTGGCGTGCCAGCCCGCCCACCTGCCTTCGCGCGTCCACCCGCCCGCCTGCCCCGCTCCGCGTCCGTCCACCTGCCTGCCCCGCCCTGCCTCGCGCGCCCGCCTGCGTCCGCCCGGCTGCCGCCGCTCGCCCCACCGGCGCGGGCAGCCCCGCACCTCGCACCCCGTACACCACCCCACTTGACCTGCACGGGTAGCCTAGAAGTGACATGACCACCACGATCCGTAACCCGCTGTTGGACATCCGGCGCATCTACCTCGAACCAGCCGCCGCCGAGCTGCCACGAGGCCAGGAAATCCTCGCCCGCTTCCCGGACGCCGAACGCGTAGAGGTCGAAAGCCACAACCGCATCCCGGAGCTCTACGGCGACGAGGCGAACGTGGCCCGCTGGGTCCGCATCAAAACCGAGGCCCTCGTGCTGGGCGTCAAGAAGTCGCTCACCGCCCGCCCGAACGGCCGCTCGGCCGACTTCATCGCCCCGTCCACGGCCAACGGCTGCGCGATGGCGTGCGCCTACTGCTACGTTCCCCGCCGCAAGGGCTACAGCAACCCGATCACGGTCTTCGCCAACATCGAAAAGATCCTCGGCTACATCGAACGCCACGCGGGCCGCCAGGGCACCAAGCCGGAGCCCAACCAGGTGGACCCGCAAGCCTGGGTCTACGACATCGGCGAGAACTCCGACTGCTCCCTCGACGCCACCGTGTCCGACAACGTACGCGACCTGGTCGACCTGTTCGCCCGCCTCCCCAACGCCAAGGCCAGCTTCGCCACCAAGTACGTCAACCGCGACCTGCTCGACTGGAACCCACGCGGCGGCACCCGGGTCCGCTTCAGCCTCATGCCGGTAGCCGACTCCAAGCTCCTCGACATCCGCACCTCACCCATCGCGGCCCGCATAGAAGCGATCAACGACTTCGTGGCGGCCGGCTACGAGGTGCACGTCAACTTCAGCCCGGTCGTGGTACGTGACGGCTGGCTGGAGGACTGGGCCGAACTCCTCGCCCACCTCGACTCCGCCCTGAACGAGGAGTCCCGCCGCCAACTCGCCGCCGAAGTCATCTTCCTGACCCACAACGACCGGCTGCACCAGGTCAACCTCGGCTGGCACCCCAAGGCGGAGGAGGTGCTGTGGCGCCCTGAACTCCAGCAGGCCAAACGCTCAGAGACGGGCGGCTGGAACGTCCGCTACCGCAACGGCCACAAGGGCCGCTACGTCACGGCCCTGACCGACCTCATCGAAACCCGCCTCCCGTACTGCCGCATCCGGTACGCCTTCTAGGGGCCTACCCACCCGTGACCCGATGGGGTGGTTGCCCGTCCGACGCCCACCCCGAAAAAAGGGCTTCGCAAGGGGGCGCTACGCGCCGTGGGGCTCAGGCGCTTTTGATCAGGCGCCTGACGGCGCACCCCTGCGCCTGGCGGCGCTTTCGCCCACCCGTTGCCCGATGGGGTGGTTGCCCATCTGATGCCTGCCCCGAAAAAGGGCTTCGCGGGGGGCGCTTCGCGGGGGGCGCTTCGCGCCTCTACGCTCAGGCGCCTTCAATTAGGCGCCTCACGGCGCACCCCTGCGCCTGCGGCGCTCTCGCACCCCTGCGCCTGCGGCGCTCTCGCACCCCCGCGTCTACGGCGCATTCACCCAGCCATGGCCTGGTACTAACGGCACAAGACCAGCCCAGCACATCCCCGATCCTCAACGCCCATTACTACTGAGCTCAACCCCCAGCACCCGGGTGTAGAAGGCAACCGTCGCATCGAGATCGGCAACGGTCAGTACAAGATGATCCAATCGGTCGATCTTCATACAAGAATCCTCAGTCGTCCTGCGGAGGCATCGCAGCAGCCTGGGCCAGGCGCTTGTTCAGAGAAGCCAGCGAGTCGTCAGCCATAAGGGCAGCCAGCCAGGGCGCTTCCTCGTCGATCCGGCGCAGCACCGCAGCCTGACCACCGTGGTGCCGGGTCCAGGCCCGCACCACCTCGGGCATCGCCGCGATCGCCTCGTCGCTGAGGATCGCCTCCCGGGGCAGCCACTGCGTCAAGAACTGCGACACCCTCGCCGGGCTCCACCACAACGGCCGGTCACCCACGAACTCGGCCAGCTTCCCGAACGCCTCCCGCGCACCGGGCAGATCGGGCAGATCATCGAACCCCATCACCGGGGTGTCGGCGCGGTCAACGGCATCGTCCTGGCGGGACACGGAGCGAGCGCGCGCGATCGCGAACGACCTCACCCCAGGCAGCGTGTCGGCCACCTGCGCGCCCATCACCTGGTCGGTCAGCGCGAAGGCGTCCAGGATCATGCCCGCGACCACCTGCGGCTCCGCTTCCCGCAGCTCCAACTCGTCGAGGAACTTCGCCTCCTCGACCAGCGCGTCCACGGCCAGCCCGCCGCTGGGCTGATCGATGCCGACAACGAGGACGTGCGGCTCCTTCCCGTTCTCGTAACGGAAGCTCAGCACCGCCAGCACCTGCTCCCCATAGGGATCGGCCTTGCCGTACCAGGCGTTCTCGCAGCTCACCTGCCCCATCCGCTGCACCCACCCGGGCAGGCTCTCCGCCACACCGGACCCGGCCGCGGTGTACGGCTGACTCGGCGCATCTATCTCGGCCGGGTCGCTCATCGCGCCGCGAAGCGGGCCTGTCTCGGCCGGGTCGCTCACCGCGCCCAGAGGTGCGCCTGTCTCGGCCGGGTCGCTCACCGCGCCCAGAGGTGCGCCTGTTTCGGCCGGGTCGTTCAGCGCGCCCAGAGGTGCGCCGGTCTCGGCCGGATCGTTGATTGCGATCAAGGGCGTGCTCGCCTCGGCGGGGCCGTTGACAGCGGCCAGGGCGGCGAGGCCAAGGCGCGCCTCCTGACCGCCGTCCTTAGCTGACCGCCGCAGGAACTCCTCCACCTGCCCGGACGCCTCCAGCTCGGCCGTGAGCCGTGCCGCCCACAGCTCCGTGCGCAGCGGGGAACGCCATCGGAGCAGGTCGCGGGCCTGCCTGATCGCCGTGTCGAACGTCGTCGTGCTCACCTCTGCACCGTATCGCCGCACCGGCGGCCCCGGGCTCCGCTACGCGCTCAGCCGAAGACCGTCTCTTCAGTCGTCCTCGGGAGCGAGCCCGCTGCGCCTGGCCAGCACCTTCGTCCCCGGCCCGTAGGCGGCGCCGGGGCCGGGCAGGGCCGTCACGCCGGAGGCGGTCACCGGGTTCCCGCACGCGGAGCAGCAGACCTGCGGCGTGAAGTGCGTGCCGCATTCGTCGTGCACAAGGCGCACCGGCGGGCCGCCCGCCGGTGTCGCCCACTTGTCACCCCAGGCCATCAGCGCCATCAGTACCGGTACGAGCTCGCGGCCGGCCTCGGTGAGGTGGTACTCGTGCCGCAGTGGCCGCTCCTGGTACGCCCGGCGCTCCACGATGCCGTCGGTCACCAGGGTCTCGAGCCGGCGGGTGAGCAGGTTGCGGGCGATGCCGAGGTTCTCGGCGAGGTCGTCGAAACGGTGCAGGCCGAGGTAGAGGTCCCGCACGATCAGCGGCGTCCACCATTCGCCGACGCGTTCCAGGGACTGTCCGATCGAGCAGTGCATCTCAGCGAAGCTGGTCCGTTGCATGGCCTCAGTTTAGAGGGTTGCTTGATTAAACCCGCAGCCGTACAGTGTGGCCAAGAGGGTTTAATGAAAGGACTGACTGATGCCGTTCGTGGAACTGTTCGTCCCCAAGGGCTCGCTCGACCAGGAGCACCGCGAGAAGATCGGCGGGCGACTGGTGTCGGAGGTGATGATCGCCGAAGGCGCCCCCGACAACGAGGCGGCCAGATCCATCTCGTGGCTGCTGGTCAACGAGATCGACGCCTGGTTCGTCGGCGGCCGGCAACTGCCCGCCGGAGAGAAGCCCAAGTACGTGGTGCGAGTGGGGGTTCCCGCCGGTTCGATGACCGACGACAAACGTCATGACATCGTGCGGCGCGTCACCAGGGTTCTGGCGGACGCCGACAGCGACCCCGGGCGGTTCGCTCAGCCCACCGCCGCATGGGTGCACATCAACGAGATACCGGAAGGCAACTGGGGAGCGGGCGGGGAGATCGTACGCATAGAAGACATCGCTGCCTTCGTGCTCAGCGGTTGAGCGGTGCGCCCGGAAGCCGCCTGACCGGCCCCGGCCCAGGAATGCGAGGGAAGGCCCTGCCCGAACGGCTGACGGCATTCCCTCGCAGAGGCCGCGGGGATCAGAGCACGTTCTCGGGCGAACCCAGCCAGATACGGGTTCCGTCCTGAGTGACGGTGACGCCGAAGTCGCTCCAGTGCGGTTCCCCCAACTCCACCCAACGGGCGTACGCATGCAGCACCTCGTCCCACACCGGCCGATCACCGACCTGATGGACAGCGTGCCTGGTCTGGCCCGGACGCCACACGGCAATGGCCCACCGACGCGCGTCGCCGGGATCCGACACCCACATGCGCAGCCGTTCGCCGTCGCCCTCCGGGTACGACTGGACGTGCGAGTGCAGCCCGGTCAGCGCGGAGATGGCCAGGTCCGCGCCCGCGGACAGGGCGTCCAGCGCGCGAGGGTCGAGCGCGCTCCAGTAGTCGCGCCGGTCCTCCTCCTGCTCGGGCTCGCGATCCGGCCGCAGCCGCTGTGAACGCATCATCATGTACGCGGCACCGCCGACGACCCGCCCTTGCGCGGTGCCGTCCCCAAGCACCTCCAGACGAAGCGCGTGGCTGGCGCCGAATCCCGGATGCCACGGCAGAACGATGACCGCCTCCGGCCGGCACTGCTCGACCCACGCGTAGGGGATGTCACGGATGCCGCAGGTGACGTGAATCCGGTCGTACGGCCCGAGGGCGGGGTAGCCGGCGGCACCGTCGCCGACGACCAGGTGAGGGCGAAGGCCTGCGGCGGCGAGGTTCTTGGCCGCCTCGTCGGACACGGCCTGGTCCACCTCGATCGAGACGACGTTCTCCTG
Organism: Nonomuraea monospora; assembly: GCF_039531895.1. NCBI lineage: Bacteria > Bacillati > Actinomycetota > Actinomycetes > Streptosporangiales > Streptosporangiaceae > Nonomuraea > Nonomuraea monospora. Next base: position 83,520 of record NZ_BAAAQX010000032.1, on the reverse strand, counting down.
CCCTGCCAGGTGGGACAGCAGCCCGGCCGTCCACCCGGTGCCGGTGCCGACGTCCAGCACTCGCATGCCCGGCTCCGGAGCGAGGTGGTTGAGGAAGTCGGCAACGGTGGCGGGGGAGGATGACGACGACGAGCTGTTGTAGCTCGGCGGGGCGGCGGCCAGGGGGGTTCTGCCGTCATCGAGCTGGGTGACGATGGGCTCGACGGACCCGACGGCGTCCCACCAGGCGCTCGGGTCGGTGCGGCGGTCGATCAGGTACGGCTCGCGTCCGTACGGATCGACCAGGCCCACGTGCGGCACGAAGAGGTGGCGGGGCACCGTGCGGACGGCGTCCTTGACGAACTCGCTGATGTCCCCGGCCTTCTCCGGATCCAGGGCCGCCAGAAGCCGGTCCATGTAGTCAGGGGGAGCTTGCACTACTTCTTCTTGTCTTTGCCGTCGCCGTGCGCGCACGCGGAGCTCTGACCCTCGTGATCATGGGTGCTGCGCGACTTGCCGTTGTAGGGCCGATCGGTCGGGCCCTTGCCGCCGTGCTTACCGCCCACGAAATCCTCCCCACCCTGTGATTGCTCAGCGTAACCGTACGAGCACTGATCGGTCGCTGCAAGGGATGTAGAGGCCGACGACGGTGTCTCTTGGGCCGCCTCGCGCGATTGGGTTCTCGCGGTGAAGGAGTCAGGCAAGGCCGTTGCGGTCTCCGCGGTCCGGTGTCGCGAAACCTTGGGGAGGAGGGGACGATACCGCGCTGAGCAGGTGCGTACCGTCATGGTGGCGCACAGCGGGGAGGCCGGTGAACCTCATCGCATCGACGACGCGTACGGCGAAGGCTTCGGTCGCCAGCGATCGCACTTCATCGGCGGTGACCCATCGGACGGCCCGGGTCTCGTCGGTTTCCGTCAGGTGGCCGGCGACGATGCGGCAGCGGAAGACGAGCGCGACGATGGCCCGGGTCATGTTCTTGTACACGCCGGTCAGGGCAACGGGCTCGACTTCGAGGCCGGTCTCCTCGCGTATCTCGCGGGTCAAGCCGGTGAGAATGTCCTCGTCCCGTTCAAGGACGCCTCCGGGAGCCTCCCAGTGGTGGTTGTCTCGTCGCTGCGTGAGTAGCGCTCTGCCGTGATCGTCGAGAATCACGCCCGCGACACTGACCGAGTGGCGGTTGTTGTGATCCACGAACTTGCGCACCCTTCTCTCACTCCATCGCTGATGCGAGAGCGGCCCGCATCTGGTGGATCCGGGCAGCCCACGCTTCCCCCTACTGCGTGAGGTGCTCTTCCAAGTACTGATGGACTGGCTCGAATACGCCAGGCATCAGGGCATTCGCCTCAGCGAGGCTGGCCCATCTGACTTCCGCCAGTTCTTCGGGATCGCCAAGGAATACCTCCATGCTTCCCGTTGGAGAACAGGCAAGATAAATCATGGTGCGCCCCGTCTGCGGGTGCACCCGGCGCGCGATCTCGCGTTCGGCCGCGACTACGCGCAGGCCTGCCTCTTCTTTCACCTCCCGGGCTGCTGCGTCCGCGGGGGACTCGCCGGGTTCGATCTCGCCTGCGATGAACGTCCATGGCGGCTTGCCGTCACGGCGCTTCCCCACCAGGACGCCACGCTCGCAGGTGACGATGGCGGCGACGACGGGTGGCCTTTCGGGCTTGGTCGCCTCTCCCGGTTCGTGCCCGGGCTTCTCTGAAGTGCGGTCGCTGGCCATGCGTCGGCGTATCTCCCTGATGAGTTCGTCGTCGTCGAGTTCGGTCGGGTCGCCTATGACGATTACTTCGATAAGAGCCGACTCGGCGGCAGTGATGGCGCCGGATGCGACAAGGGCCTCGACCACTGGGACGCCCGAAGGCGCGGAAGAGGCGGATGGCTACGTCTGCGCTGGGGGTGGCCTTTTCGGCCTTCCACCGCCAGGCGGTGCTCTTGTCCACCTCGGTCGCGGCCGCGATGGCCTGTATTCCTGTCGAAACGTTGCACCAGAGCGTACATGGCCATGCGTTCACCGTCACCACGCCCGCGACCGCCGGAGTGTGAGCAGTGCCCTGCCATGGTCGTCGAGAATCACGCCCGCGACACTGACCGATGGTACGTGTGAATCCAGCGGGTCCACTATCGGGCGGCTCCGGAGAAGATGTCCGCCCACAGGCGATCGGCCTCGCTCAGCCGCATGAGAGCGGTTCGCTCGATGATGAGGCCATCGGCGGCCTTGATCGTGCGCTGGATGGCGTAGCAGCCTCCGGCTTGGCCGAACTCGTACGACACCCGCTGACATGAACACGTGAACCGCCGAACGCGAATATCGGCGGTCGCCCAGCAGGCAGGCCCGAACCAGTCGATGTGACGGTAGCCCGCGAACGGCGAGCCGAGGTGGGGTGCCAGGCAACCGGACTCTTCAGGGCGCATGGGTTATTCGGTGGAGCCGTTGCGGAGGAGTTGGAGGAGCAGGGTGGCCTCGTCGGCGGTCATGATCCAGACGATTCGGTTATCGACCTTGGGGTGGCGCATCGGCGTCGGACCTGGCACCCACTGAGGTCGCTTGGTCTCGACGAGGCCGCGCCAGGTCTCGCTCAGTTCGCGCGCCGTAGCGTCCGTCCACTCGCCCATCTCACGCTCGTAGTTCACCTTCATCGTCGGTGCCTCCCGCTGATCGACTGGATATGCCTAACACTATGCCTATCTATGCCTGTCAAGAAGAGGTGAATGCTCAACATGCTGTAGCGAGACCTGCTTGAACTGCTGTCTTGTAGGGGTATGCCTTCATGGGTTAATCTTTCGAGGCATACATTGGCGCCAGCAGCGGAGGACAAGCATGATTCAGGTACGGGGTTGCGAAGGGGACGACTGCCCCAAGGTGTTCAAGACCGAGCGGGGCACCTACGTTGTCCAGGGCGACGTGTTCAAGGCGATCACCACGCCGGACGGCGAGATGGCAGTGGAGGTCCCCGCCGAGCTGTTGCAGGGTCTGTGACCTCAGCGAACTTGGGCGAGCTGTTCGCTTCCTCAACTCGCGACGTGTTCCGGCTGGAGGTCCGCCAGTCCTACAAGGTCGCAGGCGAGGAGGCGCGGCTTGCCGCGTGGAGAGCAGGGGCGGAGTGGCCGGCGGACGTGACGTCCTGGCAGGAGCGCCTCAAGCTGCTGGTTCCAAGGGGCGTCCGAATGCGCCGTGCGCATGTGGTCGAGCTGCCGCTGAGCGAGTATGTCCGCTGGGAGATGGAGTCTTACAGGCGCAACGCCGAGTTCGGCGAGGAGATCAGGCTCATCGAGGCCGAGCGGGTGCCCGAGGGTGTGCCCGATGTCGACTTCTGGTTGTTCGACGAGTCCGTTGTCGTGCTCATGCGTTACAGCGAGGAGGGCGAGCTGGTCGAGCGCGAGCTGTACGAGGGGCATGCGCAGGCATATGTCCTCGCTCGTGACCTCGTCTGGCAGGCGGCTCGTCCGCTGGCATCATGGCGGGATGAATGACTACCGGTCTCGCCAACTCCGTCAGTTCGGCGAACGTATGCGCGAGCTTCGCGAGACCGCGGGCATAAGCGGCAAGCGACTGGCGACGGTGGCCGGAGTCACTCAGCCTACGATCAGCAAGATCGAGACGGGCAAGATGCTGCCCTCGGTCGAGATGGTGACCCGGCTCGCGGAGGCGATCGGGCTGAGCGACGAGGTTGAGGAAGACCTGCTCGAAGAGCTGGCGCGCGTCAGCACCGACATCGCCACCTGGCGCCGGTCGGGCGGCCGGGGAGAGGCCAAACAGGCCATGCTGGCCGAGCGGGAAAGGGCCACTCTCGTCCGCAGGTCCTTCCACCCAGCTGTAGTGCCCGGCCTGCTCCAGACCGCGGAGTACGCCCGGCAGATCTTCGCGCGGAGCATGTTCCTGACCGAGGAGGAGATGACCCGAGCGGTCGCCACGCGGATGGAACGTCAGACGCTGCTCTACGCGACCGGGCACCGATTCGAGTTCCTGATCACCGAGGCCGCTCTACGGGTCAGGCTCGGGCCTGCCGAGGTCATGCGCGCCCAGCTCGATCGGCTGGTCAACATCTCTACCCTGACGAACGTCCGGCTTGGCGTCGTGCCCTGGTCGGCGGAGCCGCCTCGCGTCGCCCTGCACGGGTTCGCCATCTTCGACGGCGAGCGGGTAACGGTCGAGACCTACACGTCCGAGCTGACGCTGACCGACCCGCGCGACATCGAGACCTACACGCGGTTGCTCGAAGACCTGTCGACGGTCGCCCTGTTCGACGAGGGAGCCCGGACGCTGCTCCGGTCGATGTCTCACGAGGCCTGACCGACGGCGTACTGCCCGACCTGGCAGGGCCGGGCAGTACGCCGTTGCGCTTCTGTCTGACGTCAGCGGTTGTTGTCGCCGGTCAGACCCGCCTTACGGAGGGCCTCCGCCATGGCCCCGCCAGGAGCCGGACGGTCCTGGCGGCGCTGGCCGCCCCGCCCGTCACCGCGCCCGTCACCGCGCCCGCGCTGACCACCGTCACCACCGCGCTGCCCATCGCCCTTGCCGCGCCCGCCATCACCACGACCATCACCACGACCATCGCCACGGCCGCCGTTACCGCGCCCGCCGTCACCACGGCCACCAGCACCGCGACCACCGTCACGAGCGCCGTCACGAGCGCCGTCACGAGCGCCGTCACGAGCACCGTCACGAGCGCCGTCGCCGCGCCCGCCGCCCTGGCGGCCGGCGCCCCGGCGAGGCCCTTCGCCGCCCTGCTCGGCAGCCGTCTCGTCCTCAAGGCGTAGCGTCAGCGAGATGCGCTTACGCGGAATGTCCACGTCGAGCACCTTCACCCGCACGATGTCACCGGGCTTGACCACGTCACGCGGATCCTTGACGTAGTTGCGCGACATGGCCGACACGTGCACCAGCCCATCCTGGTGCACCCCGACGTCCACGAACGCCCCGAACGCCGCCACGTTGGTGACGACGCCCTCCAGGATCATCCCGGACGAAAGGTCGGAGATCTTCTCCACGCCTTCCTTGAAGGTGGCGGTCTTGAAGGCGGGGCGCGGGTCGCGGCCCGGCTTCTCCAGCTCGCGCAGGATGTCGGTGACGGTCGGCAGGCCGAAGGTCTCGTCGGTGAAGTCGTCGGGCCGCAGCGTGCGCAGCGCGCCCGTGTTGCCGATGAGCGTCACAAGGTCGGTCTTGGCGGAGGTCAGGATGCGGCGGACCACCGGGTAGGACTCGGGGTGCACGCTCGACATGTCGAGCGGGTCGTCGCCGCCGCGGATGCGCAGGAAGCCCGCGCACTGCTCGAACGCCTTGGGGCCGAGGCGCGGGACGCTCTTGAGGGCGCCGCGCGTGCGGAAGGGGCCGTTGGCGTCGCGGTGGCGCACGATGCTCTCGGCGAGCGTGGAGCCGATGCCGGACACGCGGGTGAGCAGGGGCGCGGAGGCGGTGTTGACGTCCACGCCGACGGCGTTCACCGCGTCCTCGACGACCGCGTCGAGCGAGCGGGAGAGCTTGGACTCGGCCAGGTCGTGCTGGTACTGGCCGACGCCGATCGACTTCGGGTCGATCTTGACCAGCTCGGCCAGCGGGTCTTGCAGGCGGCGGGCGATGGAGACCGCGCCGCGCAGCGACACGTCGAGGTCGGGCAGCTCCTGCGAGGCGTAGGGGGAGGCCGAGTAGACCGAGGCGCCCGCCTCCGAAACGACGATCTTGGTGATGCCCGGCATGTGCTGGACCAGCTCGCCGGCCAGCTTGTCGGTCTCGCGGGAGGCGGTGCCGTTGCCGATGGCGATCAGCTCGACGCCGTGCCGCTGCGCGAGCGCGCCGAGCACCGCGAGAGACTGGTCCCACTGCCGCTTGGGCTCGTGCGGGTAGATGGTGGCGGTCTCGACGACCTTGCCGGTGGCGTCGACGACGGCGACCTTGACGCCCGTACGCAGGCCGGGGTCGAGCCCCATCGTCGGCCGCGCGCCGGCCGGGGCGGCGAGCAGCAGGTCGCGCAGGTTGGTCGCGAAGACCCGCACCGCTTCGTCCTCGGCCGCCTGCCACAGGCGCATCCGCAGGTCGATGCCCAGGTGCACGAGGATGCGGGTGCGCCAGGCCCAGCGCACGGTCTCGCTCAGCCACTTGTCGGCCGGGCGGCCCTGGTCGGAGACGCCGAACCGGGAGGCGATGCGCAGCTCGTAGTCGGGGCTGTCGTCGGGCTCCAGGGTGACGGAGAGGATCTCCTCCTTCTCACCCCTGAACATGGCCAGGATGCGGTGCGAGGGCAGCTTCGTGAACGGCTCGCCGAACTCGAAGTAGTCGGAGAACTTGGCCCCCGCCTCCTCCTTGCCCTCGCGGACCTTCGACACCAGCCGGCCACGGCTCCAGAACTGCTCGCGCAGCCCGCCGATGAGGTCGGCGTCTTCGGCGAAGCGCTCGATCAGGATGGCCCTGGCGCCTTCGAGCGCCGCGCCCGCGTCGGCGACGCCCTCGGTGACGAAGCCCTCCGCGGTGGCCGCCGGGTCGAGGGTGGGGTCGGCCAGGAGCTGCTCGGCCAGCGGCTCCAGCCCCAGCTCGCGGGCGATCTGCGCCTTGGTGCGCCGCTTGGGCTTGTACGGGAGGTAGATGTCCTCGAGCCGGGCCTTGGTCTCGGCGGCCATGATCTGCTCGCGCAGCTCGTCGTCGAGCTTGCCCTGAGACTCGATGGACTCCAGGATCGCCGCCCTGCGCTCCTCCAGCTCGCGCAGGTAACGCAGCCGCTCCTCCAGCGTGCGCAGTTGCGCGTCGTCGAGGGTGCCGGTGGCCTCTTTGCGGTATCGCGCGATGAACGGCACGGTCGCGCCGCCGTCGAGCAGGTCGACGGCCGCCTGCACCTGCCCGTCGCGTACGCCGAGCTCTGCGGCGATCCGCTGGTGAATAGAGAGCACTTGCCTGCCTTTCGATGGTCCCGCCGGTCAATTGTGCAGGACGACGCCGTCCTTCATGACCAGAGTGCGCGCAGGGTGAACGACCACGGCCTCCGCCGGGCTCCCCGCGGGCACCACCACGAGGTCGGCCCGGTCGCCCGGCGCGAGCCCGTAGTCGTCGAGCCCGAGCGCCCGCGCGCCGCCGACGGTGGCCGCCTCCAGCGCCAGCTCGATGTCGTCGTCTCTGCGGAACGTGCTGCGGTAGGCGACGTGCATCGCGCGCTCCAGCATGTCGCCGCTGCCGTACGGGCCCCACAGGTCGCGGATGCCGTCGTGCCCGCACGCGACCGTGACCCCGGCCGCCCTCAGCTTCTTGACGGGCGGCACGGGGAAGTCGTAGACGGCCGCCGTCACCACCGCGACCCCGGCCTCGGCCAGGCCTTCGACGAGGTGGTCCTGGGCGGCTTCGTCGAGCTGGCCCAGCGCGTACGCGTGGCTGACCGCCACCCTGCCGCGCAGCCCGAGCGCCTTCGTGCGCTCGATGATCAGCCTCAGCTCCCACCCGCCGAGCGTGCCCCCGTCGTGCAGGTGGATGTCGAGGTGGGTGCCGTAGCGCCCGGCGAGGCCGAAGATCAGGTCGAGGTGGCGCACCGGGTCGCGGTCGATGCCCGCCGGGTCGAGGCCGCCCACGGCCTCCACGCCGCTCTTGAGCGCCTCCTCCAGTAATTCGGCCGTGCCCGGGTTGGTGAGCACGCCGTGCTGGGGGAAGGCGACCTGGCGCACGTCGATGGGGGAGGCGGCGGCGGCTTCGCGCACGGCCTCGACCCCGCGCAGGCCCGCCGCGGGGTCGATGTCGGTGTGGGTGCGGACGTGCGTGGTGCCTGCCCGGCTCATCCGCTCCAGCAGCGCGGTGATCCGCGCGACGCTCGGCACGCCCAGCTCGGCGCGGCGGCCGAGGTCGTTGGAGATGCGGCCGGAGAGCGTGTCGCCGGCGGAGTGCGGCACCCACGGGCCGCCGTAGAGGGTCTTGTCGAGATGGCAGTGGGCCTCGACGAGGCCGGGCAGGACGAGCTGCCCCGACACGTCGTGGACCTGCGCGCCGGGCGCCTCGACCGGGCTCAGCGAGACCCGGGCGACGCGGCCGGCGCGGACCAGGATGTCGGCAGGCGCTCCGAGCCCCCAGGGGAGCCCGCCGCGGAGCAGCACGTCGGTCATGCCCAGCACCCTAGAGGGCGGGACCGACGATTTCCCTGCCTCTGGTGTGACGTTTCTGAAGACCTTCGGGTGTGATGTGCCGGGAGGGCTATTCGATGACGAGCTTGACCGGGATGTTGCCGCGGGTGGCGTTGGAGTAGGGGCACACCTGGTGGGTGGCCTCGACCAGCTCCTGCGCGACGTCCGGCGCGATGTCGTCGGGCAGCTCGATCCGGAGCGTGGCGTCGAGCTGGAAGCCGCCCTTGCCGTTGGGGGACAGGCCGATCTCGGCGGTGACGGCGGCGTCCGCCACGTCGATCTGCTTGCCGCCCGCCACGAGCCGCAGCGCGGAGGCGAAGCAGGCCGCGTAACCGGCGGCGAAGAGCTGCTCGGGGTTGGTGCCCTCGCCGTCGCCGCCCAGCTCCTTCTGCATGGCGAGCTTGACGTCGAGCCGCCCGTCGGAGGAGACGGCGCGGGCGTCGCGGCCGGATGAGGTGGCGATGGCGGTGTAGATGCTCATGAAACCCTCGCTTGGTAGACAGACCTGTCTGTTCGCCTAAGACTAGACAGGTCTGTCTGGTATCGTCAACAGGTGAGCGCGAGAACGGTGAGCCCGGCACGGACCCGGGTGCTGGAGACCGCCGCCCGGCTGTTCTACGGCGAGGGCGTCCACACGGTGGGCATCGACCGCATCATCGCGGAGGCGGGCGTCGCGAAGGCGACCTTCTACCACCACTTCCCGAGCAAGGACGAGCTGGTCAGGGCCTACATCGTCGAGCAGTCGACGATGCAGCGCGGCTTGGCCGAGAACGTGCGCGAGGGCTCACCGACGCAGCGGCTGCACGCCATCTTCGCGTTCATGTGCGAGTTCGGCGCCGGCCTCACGTTCCGGGGCTGCCCCTTCGTCAACACGGCGGCCGAGTATCCCGACCCCGGGCATCCGGTGCGGCAGGCCATCGCCGCGCACCGGCGCTGGAACCGCGACCTCTACCGCGACCTGCTCGCCGCCGGCGGCCACCAGGACCCGGAGCGCACCGCCGACGTGCTCATGCTGCTCAGGGACGGCCTCGTGGTCGGCTTCGACCTCGACGACCCCGCCACCGTCAAGGCCGCCGTGGACGAGGCGCTCGGCAAGGTGCTGGGGCCCTGATCAGATGGCGTCGAGGTGGGCGACGTTCGCCACGTCGGCAGGGTCGGTGCTCGGGCTTCCCGCCAGCCAGGCGTCCAGGATCTCGTCCAGGACGACCTCCGAGGTGAGCCGCAGGCTGAGCGCGAGCACGTTGGCGTCGTTCCACTTGCGGGCGCCGTCGGCGGTGTAGGCGTCCACGCACAGAGCGGCCCGGACGCCGGGCACCTTGTTGGCGGCGATCGAGGCGCCCGTGCCGGTCCAGCAGCAGACGACCGCCTGCTCGGCGCGGCCCTCGCTGACGTCTCTGGCGGCCAGCTCGCACGCCCACGCCCAGTCGTCGCGCTCGCCGTCGCCGAGCGCGCCGTGCGTCACGACCTCGTGCCCCCGCCTGCGCAGCTCGGACACGACCCGCTCGGCCACGCCGTCCTTGCTGTCGGCGGCCACCGAAATCCGCATGGGTTCTCCCCTCCGCGTTCCAGACTAGAGGGCTGTGAGACTGGCGTCGTGCGGCGGTTTGTGCTTGGTTGTGGCGACATATGCGACTTGAAATGAATGACATTCCGGCCCTCGCCCGTGGCTGCGCCGTACTGGGCACCGGCGGCGGGGGAGACGTGCGGACGGGATCGCTCGCCGCGATCAGAGCCATCCGCGAGTACGGCCCCGTCCCCCTGCTGCGACTGGACGACCTGCCCGGCGACGCGCTGATCCTGCCGCTGTCCGGCATCGGCGCGCCGACCGTCAGCCACGAGATGATCCACGGTGAGGACGAGCCGAAGCGCATCGCCGAGGAGGCCGAGCGCATCTTCGGCCGGCCGCCGAGCGCGATCATGTCCTCCGAGATCGGCGGCGCGAACGGCGTCGCGCCCGTCGCCTGGGCCGCCCAGCTCGGCGTGCCGCTGCTCGACGCCGACGGCATGGGCCGCGCCTTCCCCGAGGTGCAGATGGTCTCGATGTACGTGGCGGGCATCCCGGCCGACCTGGTGATCATGTCCGACGTCGCGGGCAACGTGGTGACCATCCGTCCCGTCGACGGGCTCTGGTCCGAGCGCCTCGCGCGGGCCGTCTGCGTGGCGGCAGGCTCGCACGCGCTGATGGCCGACTACGTGCTGACCGCCGACCGGGCCAGGGGCGCGGTCATCGAGGGTACGGTCACCCGCGCCCTGGAGGTGGGCCGGGCCACGGAGGGCGCCGCCGACCCGCTCGGCGCGCTGCGCGACCGCCTGGGCGCCACCAGGCTGATCACCGGCAAGCTGACGGACGTGGAGCGGCGCACCACGGGCGGGTTCGTCCGCGGCACCGCCACGATCGAGGGCACCGGCGACGACCGGGGCCGCCGGCTGACCGTGGAGCTGCAGAACGAGAACCTGGTCGCCGTCGAGGACGGCCGGACCCGCGCCATGGTGCCCGACCTCATCACGGTCGTGGACACCGAGACCGCCGCCGCCGTCCAGACCGAGGGCCTGCGGTACGGGCAGCGCGTCACGGTCCTCGCCTGGCCGTGCGACCCGCTCTGGCGCACGCCCAAGGGGCTGGAGACCGCCGGGCCGCGGGCCTTCGGCTACGACCTGGACTACGTGCCCGTCGAGGAGTTGACGCATGGCTGACCTGAAGATCGGGATCGACGTCGGCGGGACCAACACCGACGCGGTCGTGCTCGACCCCGACGGGCGGGTGATCGCCAAGGCCAAGCGCCCGACCAGCCCGGACGTGACCGACGGCCTGCGCGCCGCCCTGGACGCCGTGCTGGCCGAACTCGACGACGCGGGCCGTCAGAGTGTCACGCGTGTCATGCTCGGCACCACCCACGCCACCAACGCCATCCTGGAGCGGCGCGGCCTGGGCCGGGTGGCCGTGATCCGGCTGGGCGCCCCCGCCACCACCGCCGTCCCCCCGCTCTCCGACTGGCCGGACGACCTGCGCAAGACGGTCTCGGCGGGCGAGGCGATCGTGCGGGGCGGCCACTACGTGGACGGCCGCGAGATCAGCCCGCTCGACCTGGACGCCGTCCGCCGCTTCCTGGACGGCGTGCGCGCCGACGCCGTGGCCGTCACGAGCGTGTTCAGCCCCGCCGACGACGGCCACGAGCGCCGCGTCGAGGAGCTGGTCAGGGCCGAGTACGGCCTGCCGGTGTCGGTGAGCAGCGAGATCGGCTCCCTGGGCCTGCTGGAGCGCGAGAACGCCACCGTCCTGAACGCCGCACTCTACGGCGTGGCCGCCCACGTCACCGACGCCCTGGTCACGGCGCTGCAGGAGCGGGGCCTGGGGGCGCGCCCGTACCTGGCGCAGAACGACGGCACGCTCATGACGCTGGAGCACGCCGCCCGCCTGCCGGTCTCCACGATCGGCTCGGGCCCGGCGAACTCGCTGCGCGGCGCCGCGTACCTGTCGGGCGTGGCGGACGCGGTCGTGGTGGACGTGGGCGGCACGTCCACGGACCTCGGGGTGCTGGCCGGCGGGTTCCCCAGGGAGTCGGCGGCGGCGGTCGAGATCGGCGGGGTGCTGACGAACTTCCGCATGCCCGACATCCTGGCCATCGCGCTGGGCGGCGGCACCGTGGTGCGCCCGCACGGCATCGGCCCCGACTCGGTCGGCTACCGGATCGTGCGGGAGGCGCTGGTGTTCGGCGGGGCGACGGCGACGATGACGGACGCGGCGGTCGCGGCGGGCAGGGTTCCCCCGGGAGCCGAAGACTGGCACGAGCGGCTCCAGCGCGCCCTTGAAGAAGAAGGACGCGGCCAGGGTGACATGTCGGAAGAAAAGGCAGACATTCTGGAAAGCGCGGTTACCCGAGCCGACGAGATGGTGATCGACGCCGTGGACCGCATGACGCTCGGCAGATCCGACCGGCCCCTGGTGGCGGTGGGGGGCGGGGCGTTCCTGCTGCCCGATCACATCCCCGGCGTGAGCCGCGTGATCAGGCCCGAGCACGCGGAGGTGGCGAATGCCGTGGGGGCGGCCATAGCGCTCGCGAGCGGCAGAATCGATACGATCTTGCCAGCGGGAGACAGCCGGTCGGCAGCGATCGAGAGCGCCAAGGAGGAGGCGCGGGCGCGAGCCGTGGCAGCGGGGGCGGACCCCGCACACGTCGAGATCGTGGACCTCCTCGAGGTGCCGCTGAGCTATCTCTCCGAGCCCGCCGTGCGGGTGCACGTCAAAGCAGCCGGACCCCTCGCCCGGTGACCTCTCGAAAGGATCCCCCCACCATGCGCTGGCACAAGCGGCTGCTCGTCGCCGGGCTAGCCGGTGTCCTCGCCCTGACCGCGTCCGCGTGCGCGGGCGGCCAGGTGCGCGGCGCCGGCGGGACGCCACAGCCCCAGCCGAGCAGCGGAAGCCCGGCAGGTCAGGCCGGCGGGCCGGCCAACGACGCCACGTTCGTCTACGCGCCGAACCAGGACGTGGTCACCGACTGGGACCCGGCGACCTCCTACTCCAACGAGATCATCGCCCTGTCGAACATCTACGAGGGCCTGACCAGGTACAACTCCCAGACCAAGCAGGCCGAGCCGCGCCTGGCGACCGAGTGGACGTCGTCGGCCGAGGGCAAGGAGTGGACGTTCAAGCTGCGGCAGGGCGTGAAGTTCCACACCGGCGACCCGCTGGACGCCGAGGCCGCCAAGAAGGCGATCGAGCGGACGATCGAGAAGAAGGGCGGCGCCGCCTACATCTGGGACCCGGTGGACAAGATCGAGGCGGTGGACGCGAGCACGCTCAAGTTCACCCTCAAGTACGCCGCCCCGCTCGACCTGGTCACCTCCTCCGGCTACGCGGCCTGGATCTACGACGCGGACGCCGTGGACGCCGACGGCAAGACGACCGCCGGCACCGGCCCGTACACGATCGACTCGTGGAAGAAGGGCGAGGAGAACGAGCTGACGCTGAAGGCGTACGAGGACTACTGGGGCGGCTGGAAGCCGGAGCAGTACAAGAAGGTGACCTTCCGCGTCACGCCGGAGATCACCACCGCCTGGCAGCTCCTCCAGAACGGCGAGGTGAACTTCGTCAGGCGCCTGAACCCGCAGCTCTTCGCCCAGGCGGGCACCACGCGGGGGGTGCAGACCGCGCAGGCGCAGTCGTTCCAGAACCTGCTGGTGCTCTTCAACACCGCCGACGGGCCCACCAAGGACGTCAAGGTGCGGCAGGCGCTGCAGCTCGCGATCGACTACGACGGCCTGGCGGCGGCGCTGGAGGGCTCGGGCGTCAAGGCCAGCGGCCTGGTGCCTGAGGGCCTGATCGGCCACGTCAACGGCATGGAGCCCAAGCAGGACCTGCCGAAGGCGCAGCAGCTTCTCGCCGACGCCGGGTACGGCCCCGACCTGGAGGAGCTGAAGCTCAGCCTCACCTACGCCATCGGCGACGAGGACCAGAAGCTGCTGGTGACGCTGCTCAGCTCGACGCTGAAGCAGCTCAACGTGACGCTCCAGGCCAAGCCGATGAACTGGAACGCGCAGTGGGACCTGGGCAAGAAGGGCGGCCAGGACATCTTCGTCATGTACTGGTACCCGGACTATCCGGACGCCTACTCGTGGTTCCTCAACGTGTTCAAGAGCGCGGAGGATCCGCAGTTCAACCTGTCGTACCTGAAGAACGCGCAGATCGACGCGGCCATCGACAAGCTGCCCGAGCTGACGGCCACCGACAAGCTGGCGGCCGAGATGGAGTACGAGAAGCTGCAGCAGCAGATCATCCAGCAGGAGGCGGCGGTCGCGGTGCCGTACGTGCAGCGCTACCAGCGCGCGCTGACGGCCGACGTGCAGGGGTACCAGGACAACCCGGCCTACCCCAGCGTGGTCTTCTTCTACGACCTCAAGCGCGCCGGCTGAGCCGTGCTGCGCCATCTGGCCCGCCGGCTCGGCCAGGCCCTCCTGGTCGTGGCCGGCGTGGTCGTGCTCACGTTCGCGGTGATGCGGCTGGTGCCGGGCGACCCGGCGGTCGCGTTCGCCGGGCCGAAGGCCACGCCCGAGCAGCTCGCCGAGGCCCGCGCGCGGTTCGGCCTGGACGACCCGCTGCCCGTGCAGCTCCTGAACTACGCCCGCGACCTGGTCACCGGCGACTGGGGGACCAGCCTGCGCACCAGGCAGCCGGTGCGCGACGACCTCTACCTGGCCTTCCCCGCCTCGCTGGAGCTGGTCGGGGCGGCGCTGCTGGTGGCGATCGCGCTGGGCATCCCGCTCGGGGTGCTCGCCGCCCGCCACCGGCGGCGGCTGCCCGACCTCGGGGTGCGGTTCGGCAGCATGCTGGCCGTCTCCGTGCCGGTCTTCTTCCTGGCCCTGGCGCTGCAGACGGTGTTCGCCAGCCACCTCGGCTGGTTCCCGATCGCCGGCGAGTACGACACCGCGCTCGACACCACCAGCCCGCTCACCCTCTGGACGAACATCACCGTCGTCGACGCCCTCATCACCGGCAACTGGCCCATCTTCACCAGCACCCTCGAACACCTGGTGCTGCCCGCCCTCGTCGTGGCCGCGTACCCGATGGGCGTGATCGCCCAGATGACCAGGGCCGCGCTCATCGAGGAGTCGGGGCAGGACCACGCCAGGCTGGAGCGGGCGCTCGGGTTCGGCGAGACGTCGATCCTGACCAGGTTCGCGCTGCGGCCGGCGCTCAGCCCGGTGCTGTCGCTGATCGCGCTGGTCTTCGCGTACGCGATCGTCAACGGCTTCCTCGTCGAGGCGGTCTTCAACTGGCCGGGCCTGGGCCGCTACGCCGCCGAGTCGATCCGCTCGCTGGACACTCCCGGCATCGCGGGCGTCACCCTCCTGGTCGCCCTGGTGTACGTGCTGGCCAACCTGGTCGTGGACGTGCTGCAGGGCTTCGTCGATCCGCGGACGAGGTCGCGATGACGGACGTGCAACCGCTGCGGCGCAGCCTGCCCCGCATCCCTGACAAGTTCGCCGCGTTCGGGGCGGTGCTGCTGGTGCTCATCGTGCTGGCCGCGCTGCTGGCGCCGTGGCTGGCGCCGTACCCGCTGGACGAGCCGCGCCCGCTGGAGCGGCTGCTGCCGCCGAGCGGCGCCCACTGGTTCGGCACCGACCAGGTCGGCCGGGACGTGCTGACGAGGATCCTGTACGGCGGGCGCACCTCGCTGACCATCGCCGTGGCCGTGCTGGCCGTCTCGGCGGCGGCCGGGGTGACGCTGGGCGTGGTCGCCGGGTACACGGGCGGCTGGCTCAGGGACGTGATCATGCGGGTCACGGACGTGTTCCTGGCCTTCCCCGCGCTGCTGCTCTCCCTGGCGCTGGCCGTGGTGCTGCAGCCCAGCGTGAACACGGTGATCCTGGCCATCGCGGTGACCTGGTGGCCGTGGTACGCCCGGCTGGCCGCCTCCGTGGCCGCCTCGATCGCGACCCGCCCGTACGTGGACGCGGCCCGCTGCCTCGGCGTGCCCGCCCCGATGATCATCCTGCGGCACGTGCTGCCGAACTCGATCACCCCCGTCCTGGTGCAGCTCTCGCTGGACGCGGGCGGGGTGATCCTGACCTCGGCGGCGCTGTCGTACCTGGGGCTGGGCGCGCAGGAGCCGACGGCGGAGTGGGGGCTGATGGTGCAGCAGGGGCAGACGCTGTTCACCACGAACTGGTGGGTGGTGACCTTCCCCGGGCTGGCGATCCTGCTGACGGCGTTCGCGTTCAACGTGCTCGGTGAGGGGCTGCGCAACGCGCTGGACCCCCGAGCGGAGGAGCTCGGCAGGAGAGAGCGACGAAGGAGCCAACGGATGCCGAAGCGGCCGCGACCATGAGCACGCAGGGCGGTCAAGTGATCTCGGTGCGCGACTTGAAGGTGTGCTACGGCGGGCGGGTCGTCGCCGACGTACCCGAGCTGGACGTGGGCGCGGGGGAGTGCGTGGCGATCGTGGGGGAGAGCGGGTCGGGCAAGTCCACGACGCTGCTCTCGCTCCTCGGCCTCACCGAAAACGCCGAAATTTCCGGACATGTGCGCGTATGCGGCGTGGACGTGCTCACCGCCCCGCAGAAGGCGCTGCGCGCGATCCGCGGCGCCCGCGCGGCCCTGGTCATGCAGTCGCCGCAGGCCGCGCTCAGCCCCGCCACCCGCCTCGGCACGCTCCTGCGCCGCGCGCTCAAGCTGCACGGCAGGCAGGGCAACGACGTGGACGCGGCGCTGGAGGCGGTCATGCTCGACCGCGAGATCCTGCGCCGCTACCCCCACGAGGTCTCCGGCGGCCAGGCCCAGCGCTTCGCCATCGCGCTGGCCATCGCCCTGGGCGCCGAGGTCATCCTGGCCGACGAGCCCACCAGCGCGCTGGACGTCACCGTGCAGGCCGAGGTGGTCGGCGTGCTGCGCAGGCTCAGGACCGAACGGGACCTGGCGCTCCTGCTGGTCTCCCACGACCTGGCCCTGGTCTCGACGATCGCCGACCGGGTGCTGGTCATGAAGGACGGCGCGGTGGTGGAGTCGGGGCCGGCCGCCGAGGTGCTGGCCCGGCCGTCCCACCCCTACACCCGAGAGTTGCTGGAGGCGCTGCCGTGACCACGCTGAGGGCCGAGCGGGTGACGCTCGGGTACGGCCGACGCCCCGTCGTGCACGACGTGAGCCTGGACATCGTCGAGGGCGGCGTGGGGCTGATCGGGGAGAGCGGCTCGGGCAAGACGACGCTGGCGCGCGCGTTCCTGGGCCTCCTGAGCCCCATGTCCGGAAATATCTGGTACGGCGACCGGACGCTCGCCAAGACGGACCTGAAGGCGTTCAGGAAGGACGTGCAGCCCGTCTTCCAGGCCGAGGCCCTCGACCCCAGGATGCGCGTCGGCCGCTCCATCGCCGAGGCGCTGCCGCGCGCCGCCCGCGCCCGCGTCGGCGAGCTGCTCGAACAGGTCGGCCTGGACCCCGAGCTGGCCGGCCGCCGCCCCCACCAGCTCTCGGGCGGCCAGCGCCAGCGCGTGGTGATCGCCAGGGCCCTGGCCGTCGGGCCGCGCCTGCTCATCCTGGACGAGCCCACCAGCGCGCTCGACGTCACCGTCCAGGCCAGGATCCTCGACCTGCTGGCCTCGCTGGACACCGGGCGGCTGCTCATCACCCACAACCTGGCCGTGGTGGAACGCCTCTGCCGCACCTCCCACGTGCTCTTCGCCGGTCGCGTGGTCGAGTCGGGCCCCACCGCGCAGCTCCTGGCGAACCCGGCGCACCCGTACACGAAGGCGCTGCGCGACGCGGTGCCCACGCTCGGCGGCGAGCCACCGCAGGCCAGGGGCAGGACCGAGGCCGTGCCCGCCGCGACCGGCTGCCCGTACCGGCTGCGCTGCCCGCTGGCGGTGGCCGCCTGCGAGCAGGCCCCCGCCCTGCGGGAGGTGAAGGACCGCCAGGTGGCCTGCCACCGTGCGGAGGACGTCCTGTCAGGCTGAGGTGCTTGTCACTTCGCGGAGGATGTCCTGTCGAGCTGAGGCTTCAGGTGCTCGAACATGTCCTCGGCGAGCTTGTCGAGCAGCCGCGCCAGCTCCGCCTGGTCCGCCGGTGACCAGCCGGTCAGCGCGCCCTCGAACCACTCGGTGGTGACCCGGCGGCACGAGACCGCAGCCTCGGCCCCCTCCTCGGTGAGCGCGATGCGCCAGGCCCGCCCGTCGTCGGGGTCGCGGACGCGCTGGACCAGCCCGCGCCGCTCCAGCGACGCCACGTGCCGCGTCACGTGCGGGCTCTCCACCTGAAGGCTCTCGGCGATCATCCCGATCCTGCGCGGCTCGCCCGCGTCCAGCAGCGTGACCAGGATCTGGACGTCCGGCCGGTCGAGCCTGACCCCCGCAGCCTCGGTCAGCCGCTCGTGGGTCTTGGCGCGGTTGAACATGGTCGCGAGGCGGCGATAGGCGTTCACCGTGCGCTGCAGATCTTGGTCCATCCGCTTGATTACCTAACTTACGTATGTATTATCGGTTCTCGACTACTTACCCAAGTTATCCAAAGGAGCCGACATGGCGACAGTCGTCATGCCCGCGTCACGCGAGGCATCACGCCTGAACCCCTGGCCCGCGGTGGTCTCACTGGCCTTCGCCGCCTCCATCGCCGCCCTGCAGAACACCGCGGTGGTGCCCCTGCTTCCCGTGCTGCAACGCGAGCTGAACACGTCCTTGAGCGCCGTGAGCTGGACACTCACCTTGAGCCTGCTGGTCGGCGCGGTGTCCACCCCGCTGTTGTCGCGCTTCGGCGACATGTACGGCAGGCGCCGCATGATCCTCGGCGCCCTGGCGCTCCTGGTGGCGGGCTCGGTGCTGGCCGCGCTGGCGACCTCGCTGACCTGGCTGATCGTGGCCAGGGTGCTGCAGGGCTTCGTGGCCGCGCTGGTGCCGTTGTCGATCGGGGTGGTTCGCGACTCCCTGCCCCGGCAGCAGCTCGCGACCGGCATCGGGGTGCTGAGCGCGACCATGGGGTTCGGCAGCGGCGGCGGCATGATCCTGGCCGGGCTCGCCTCCGGCGACTACCACCTGGTCTTCTGGATCACCGGCGGGATCTCGCTGGTGGCCGCCGTCATCGTGGCCGTCCTCGTGCGTGACTCGGCCCCGCCCGTGAAGGGCCGCCCCGACCTGGCGGGGGCGGCGCTGCTGACCGGATGGCTGGTCGCGCTGCTGCTGGCCGTCAGCGAGGGCGGCTCGTGGGGCTGGGCCTCGCCGGGCGTGCTCGGGCTGTTCGCCGTGGCGGCCGTGCTGGCCGTCGTCTGGGTGCTGGTCGAGCGCAGGGTGGCCGAGCCGCTGGTGGAGATGGCGATGCTGGTGCACAGGGGCACGGTGGGGGCGACGGTGTCGTCGCTGCTGCTCGGGTTCTCGTTCTTCACCCTGCTGACCGGCATGTCCGGCTTCGCCCAGGCGCCCGCGGCGGCGGGCGGGCTCGCGGCCACCACCCTCCAGGTCGGCGTCTACCTGCTGCCGAGCACGCTGTTCATGCTGGTGATCTCGCTGTTCGCGGGCCGGATCATGCGCAGGCTGCCGGCGTCCGTCATGGTGGCGATCGGCTCGGGAGTCACCGGGCTGGCCGGGCTCTGGCTGGTGCTCCAGCACTCCGCTCCCGCGCACCTGTACGTGGCGTCCTCGCTGATGGGGATCGGCCTCGGCGTCGGCTACGCGGCGCTGGGCACCATGGCCGTCGAGCACGTCGCGGCCGACAGGACGGCCGTGGCGGCCGGGGTGAACGCGCTGGTCAGGATCGTGGGCGGCAGCGTGGCGGGGGCCGCGATCGCCGCCGTGCTGGCCGCGGGCGGCGGCTACCCCTGGGTCTTCGGGGCAGCCGCCGGAGCGGGCGTCGTGGCCGCGCTGTTCGCGGCCGGGTACGGCTACCTGAACCGCGGGCCGGTCACAGCGCCTTCAGGCCACTGATCACTTCCAGCAGCACCTTGGCGTCCGGGGCGGGCGGCGGCAGCTCGACCTGCACGAGTTGCTGGGCGTGCAGGTCGCCGACCAGCACCCGGACCACGCCGATGGGCAGGTTCAGCTCGGCCGCCACGTCCACCAGCCGCGTGGGCTGGGTGCACTTCTGCAGGATGATCAGATGTTCGGGGTCGAGGCCGCGCGGCGGCGTCAGGCCGCCCGCCGTGATGATCACCGCGATGAGGTCGATGGCCTCGCTCGCGGGGACCGTCCGGCCTCTGGTCAGCAGGTAGGCGGGGACGATCGGACCGGCGTCCTCGTCCAGCCAGCGCTCTTCAGTCACTTCGCACCACCCGCATGGGACGAGCGGCGGGCTCCTTCTGCACGGCCTTGGCCGGGGCTTCTGGCTCCGGCTCGGCCACGTGCTCTTCCGGGATCAACACGATCGCGGTGGTCCCTCCATATGGTGAACCGCGCAACGTCACGCGGATGTCGTGCCTGGCGGCCAGGCGGGAGACGACGAAGAGGCCGAGCCGGTCACTGTCGGCCAGGTCGAACTCCGGCGGGCTGGCCAGCCGCTCGTTGTACTCGGCCAGCTCTTCTGCTTCCATCCCGAATCCCCGGTCCTCGACCTCGAAGGCGAAGCCCCGGGCCGCCGCCTCGCCGCGCACGATGACCGGCGTGTGCGCGGGCGAGTAGACGGTGGCGTTCTCGATCAGCTCGGCGATGAGGTGGATCACGTCGCCGACCACGGTGCCGGCCAGGCGCTGGCCGGACATCGGCTCGACGACGACCCGCTGGTAGTCCTCCACCTCGGCGGCGGCGCCGCGGGCCACGTCCAGCAGCGGCACGGGACGGCTCCAGCCGCGCCCCGGCGTCGCGCCCGACAGGATGATCAGGCCTTCCGCGTGGCGGCGCATGCGCGTCGTCAGGTGGTCCAGCTTGAACAGGTCGTCGAGCTGCTCGGGGTCGGTGGCCCGGTTCTGCATGTCCGCGAGCTGGATGCGCTGGCGGTGCAGCAGCGTCTGGCTGCGCCTGGCCAGGTTGCGGAAGACGTGCCCGACGCCCTCGCTGAGCTGCGCCTGGCCGACCGCGGCCTCCACCGCCGTCTGCTGCACGGTGGAGAACGCCTTCCCCACGTCGTCGATCTCGACCGTGGAGCTGGCCACCGACAGCTCGGGCATCTCCACCTTCTCGCCCTTGCGCAGCTTGGCGACCACGTGCGGCAGCCGTTCCTGCGAGACCTCCAGCGCGGCCAGCCGCAGCGCGCCCAGCTCCCTGGACAGGCGGTTGCCCATGCGCAGCGAGAACGCGATCGACACGATCACCAGCGCGAGCGCCGTGCCCGCCAGCAGGAACGCCCGCGACAGCACCTGGTCGGCCACCGGCTCGGCCCGCTCGTTCAGCAGCGTGCTGGCCTTCATCTGGGCCTCGTGGAACGACTTGGACAGCCCCTCGGTGGTGCTCAGCCAGCCCAGCGGCGTGCCGCCGGCGATGATCTGGTCCTCCATCATCCGCATCCGCTGGTAGGCGGGGGAGCTGACGAGGGCGACCTGGGGGTCGCGCAGAGCCGGGTCGAGCTCGCCGAGGCCCTGGTCGATCAGGAAACGCCGGTTGCCCGCGATCTGGGTGAACAGCCTGCGCTCCGCGGCGTTCACCGTGCCGAGGCCGATGGCCTGCTCCCTGCTCAGCAGCTCCCTGGCGTAACCCATCTCGATCACCACGCGCGACTGCTCGTAGATCGGGATGTCGTCGATCAGCGCGACCTTGCGGTGCAGGCCGTACAGGGTGTCGATGACCGAGTTGTACGCCTCCACGCTGTGCAGACGGTCCGACAGACCCGCGTCGATCTCCCCACGGACCGAGTCGAGCCTGTCGAGTTGCGTGTACACCGCGTCCACTTGCGTGCGGATCTCTTCCGATCTGTCCTTGGAGGTGCTGGAGAGCTTGCTGAACGAGTCGCGGGCGGCGTCGGTCTTGGTGCGCTGCGTGGCGACGGCGGACTCGTCCGTGACGTTACGCAGGAGCTGGGCGGAGACGAGACGTTCGCGCTGGATCTCGCCGATCAGTTTGTACGCGGGAAGGCGGAGGTTCGTCCAGACTGTCTTGTATTGACGCAGCTCCAAGCTCTCGCTGGCAGTGACGGCGGTGATGACCCCCCACAACACCACCATGGAGGTCAGCGGCACCAGTAGTAGTCCGATGATCTTCATGCGGATCGTTCGGCTACGACCCATGGCACCTCACTCCGGTCGGTCCCAAGCTGGCAACCCCGGACGGGACAAGCCCCGAGAATAGCAATTCGATCACCGGAATGCCCAATTTTTCGGGACTTTTGGACACGTGTCACGCCTCGGCTGGATCTTGGAGTAGGTTTCCCGGGAATCACATCGGCCACAGAGGGAGATGCGTTGCGCCGTCGACTCGTAGCGGCCGCCGCGCTGCTCCTCCTGACGGCGTGCTCGACGCCCCCGGAGCCGCAGCGGGCGCCGGCGGGGGAGTCGCCCTTCGTCTACGTCAAGAACACCGACATCGTCACCGAGTGGGACCCCAGCCGCTCCTACTCCAACGAGATCATCGCCTTCCAGAACGTCTACGAGACCCTCACGCTCTGGAACCCCGTCACCAAGAAGTCCGCCCCCCGCCTGGCCACCTCCTGGCGCTCCTCCGCCGACGGCCGCACCTGGACCTTCACCCTGCGCTCCGGCGTCACCTTCCACACCGGCAGGACCCTGGACGCCGAGGCGGTCAAGGCGTCCATCGAACGCACGATGAAGGCCAAGACCGGCGCCTCCTACATCTGGGACGCCGTCTCCTCCATCAGGGTCGAGGGGCCGCTCACGGTGACGTTCGCGCTGAAGTACCCCGTGCCGCTGGACCTGGTCGCCTCCGCCGGGTACGCCGCCTACATCTACGACACCAAGGCCTCCCCCGACCTGACCAGGTTCTTCCAGGAGGGCAGGGACGCGGGCTCGGGGCCGTACACGGTGGTGAAGTGGAACAAGGGCAAGGAGGACGAGCTCACCCTCTCGGCCTTCGACGGGTACTGGGGCGGCTGGGGACGGCCGCACTACAACACGATCAAGTACAAGGCGGTGCCCGACACCGAGCGGGCGTACCGGATGCTGCAGAACGGCGAGGCCAGCTTCGTCGACCGGCTCGACCCGCGGCTGTTCGCCCGCGCCAGCGCGGCCCCCGGGCTGCGCACCTCCGACCGGCCCTCGTTCACGTCCGCGATGATGCTGTTCAACACGGCCACCGGGCCGATGAAGGACATCCGCATCCGCAAGGCCGTGCAGAAGGCCATCGACTACCGCGGCCTGATCAAGGCGCTCAAGGGCTCCGTGATGCCCGCCAGCGGCGTCGTCCCGGAAGGGCTGCTCGGCCACGTGCCCGGCCGCGTGCCCAAGCAGGACCTCGCCGGCGCCACCCGGCTGCTCCAGCAGGCCGGCTACGGCCCCGGCGGCCGGCCGCTGCGGCTGCGCCTGACCCACGCCGAGGGCGAGGCCGACGAGCAGGTGCTCGCCCGGCGGCTACGCGCCACACTGCGCGAGCTGAACGTGACCCTGGAGGTCAGGGCCATGCACTGGAACGCCCAATGGGAGCTGGGCAAGAAACGCGGCCAGGACATCTTCGTCATGTACTGGTGGCCCGACTACGCCGACGGCTACTCCTACTTCGGCCAGGTCTTCCACAGCGCGAACCCGCCCGAGTTCAACCTCACCTACCTCAACGACCGCACCCTCGACGCGCTGCTCGGCACCGTGCCGGAACTGACCGTCACCGACAAGCCCGCGGCGCAGCGGGCCTACGAGCAGGCCACGACCCGCGTGCTGGACCAGCGCGCGGCCGGCGCGCTGCCCTGGGTGGTCAAGTCGCGGCGGGCCTACCTGGGCGGCATCCAGGGGTACGACGACAACCCCGCCTACCCGGACGTGGTCTTCGTCTACGACCTGCGGCCCTCCGGCTGATCGCTGACCCTTTCCCGAAGTCGCGTCCTGATCTCCTCCGGAGTGTAGGCGCGGCGACGCCGCTCGGCGCGCGCGATCACCACCCCCGTGGCCGCCACACCCATGATTCCGGCCAGTCCCAGCATCTTCCACCAGCGCATGTTGCCTAGGCTAACCCTGTGCTGACTCTCGACGAGGCCGTAAAGGTGACCAGAACCGGCGACCTGTGGATCTTCCGCGGGCGATCGGTGCCCGACCGCGCCATCCAGACGATGACCAACAGCCCCGTCAACCACGTGGGCATGGCCATCGTGATCGAGGACCTGCCGCCGATGATGTGGCACGCCGAACTCGGCAAATCCCTGCTCGACCTGTGGTCGGGCGTCCACCAGCGCGGCGTCCAACTGCACGACCTGCGCGCCGCCGTCACCGTCTGGGCCGACCGCTACGACCAGCGGGCCTGGCTGCGCCAGCTCGACCCCGAGGCCACCCCCGAGATGGAGGACGCCGCCCTGCGCACCGTGGCCAGGCTCGACGGCACCCCGTTCCCCTCCACCGCCCGGCTGGCCGCCCGCTGGATGAAGGGGCGGGTGCCGCGCAGGAAGCGCACGGCGGAGCAGAGCCTGGAGAGCGCCTACTGCGCTGAGGTCGTCGCCGTCACCTATGAGGAGATGGGGTTGCTGCCGGCGGGGAAGCGTCCGAACTGGTACGACCCGGGCAGGTTCTGGAGCGGTGATGATCTGGAGCTGCTGCTGGAACGGCGGCTCGGCAACGAGATCACGGTCGGGGTGGAGCGGACGCGCCGGTGAACACTGTTCAAAATGAGGCGCGCCGGGCGATGAACACCGTCAACATTGCCTTGGTGGGTGTGGGCAACTGCGCGTCCTCGCTGGTCCAAGGCGTCGAGCACTACCGCGACGACGCCCCCGGCCTGCAGAATCCCGTCTGCGCCGGCTACGCGATCTCCCAGATCCGCTTCACCGCCGCCTTCGACGTCGGCCGCGCCAAGCTCGGCCAGGACCTCTCGGAGGCCATCTGGACCACGCCGAACAACTCCCGCCGCTTCGCCGACGTACCCCACCTCGGCGTCCCCGTCACCGAGGGCATCCTGGCCGACGGCATCGGCCCGGGCTCGGCCGCCCACGTCGACCCCCTCGGCGGCGCCACCCCCGCCCAGGTCGCCGCCCGCCTGCGGGAGACGGGCAGCCACGTCGTACTCAACTTCCTGCCCACAGGCGCACAACAAGCCGCCGAGCTGTACGCCCAGGCGGCCATCGAGGCCGGATGCGCGTTCGTCAACTGCATGCCCGCCGTGCTCGCCCGCTCACCCGAATGGTCCGCCCGCTTCACCGCCGCAGGGCTGCCCCTGATCGGCGACGACCTGAAGAGCTCCTTCGGCGCCACCCTCGTGCACCGCGCCCTCGTCGACGCCCTCACCGCCAGCGGCGTCCACCTCACCGAGGGCCACCAGCTTCTCGGCGGAGGGAACATGGACTTCGTCAACCTGTCGGACGGCGGCCGGATGCGCAGCAAACAGGCCACCAAGACGGCCGGCGCGGGGACCGCCGTCCACGTCGGCGCCCAGTACGTGCCGTTCATGGACGACCGGAAGGTCGCCTACATCCGGTTGAACGGCGAAGGCTTCGGGGGGTCGCCGTTGGAGCTGGAGGTGCGGATGGTCGTGGAGGACTCGCCCAGTGCGGCGGGGAACGCCTTGGACGCGGCGCGGCACGCCAAGCAGGCCCTGGACCGCGGGGTGGGTGGGGTGCTGGGGGAGGTGTCAGTCGCCCTGATGAAGGCCGTGTGACGACTCGCCCCCAGGCCGCCCACCGACCGGAGGAGGAGCCGGCGGACGGGGCGGAGGCGAGGCGGCGGCTGTGGTGCGCGGCGGCGCGGTGGAGGGGCGAGGGCACGGCGGCAGTGCGGTGGGACGGCGACGAGGGGCGACCGGTCGGAGGCGAGGCGGAAGCGGAAGCAGGGGCGGGGCAGGGCGCGGGCTGGGCGGGGACGGGACGGCGGCCGATGGACGCCCAACCTCCGCCCCAGCCGCGCCTTCGGATTTGCCCCGCCTCCGCCCTCGCCTTCCGCCCTCGCCTTTCGCGTTCGCCTCCTCCGCCTCGCCCCAGCCTCCGCCGCCCCCGCCCCCGCCGCCTCCTCTGCCTTCGCCCGCGGCCTCCCCTGCCCCCGCCGCCTCCGCAGCCTTCGCCGCCGCGCCGCCGTACCGTCAGCAGGACCTTCCTACGCGGCCGAGTCGCGAACTTCCGGACGCCCGGCCCGCCCGTGCGGGCCTGCGGCGGCCCGTGATGGCAGGCTAGAGAGATGCGTCTGGCAACCTGGAACGTGAACTCGGTCAAGGCACGCCTGCCCCGCCTGCTCGAATGGCTGGCCGACACCGCTCCTGACATCGTGTGCCTACAGGAGACCAAATGCCCGGCGGCGGCCTTCCCGACGGCTGAGGTGGCCGAGCTCGGCTACGAGGCCGCGGCCCACGGCGACGGCCGCTGGAACGGCGTCGCGCTGCTGTCCAGGGTCGGGCTGTCCGACGTGACGCTCAGCTTCCCGGGCGAGCCAGGCTTCGCCGAGCTGGACGGAGTCGGCGCCGCCCGCCCCGAGGCCCGCGCCATCGGCGCGACGTGCGCCGGAATGCGCGTCTGGTCCCTGTACGCGCCCAACGGCCGCACCCTCGACTCGCCCCACTACGTCTACAAGCTCGACTGGTTCGCCGCGCTGCGCGACGCCCTCGCCCCAGAGATCGCCGCGGGGCCGGTGGTGGCGTGCGGCGACTACAACGTCGCTCCCACCGACGCCGACGTCTGGGACCCGGCCCTGTTCGTCGGCGCCACCCACGTCACGCCCGCCGAACGCCAGGCGCTGGCCGAGCTACGCGACCTCGGGCTGCGCGACGTGGTGCCGACCCCGATGAAGGGGCCGCACCCGTACACGTACTGGGACTACCGGGCCGGGATGTTCCACCAGAACAAGGGCATGCGCATCGACCTCGTGTACGCGAGCGAGGACCTGGCCGGGCGGGTCCGGGCGGCGTACGTGGACCGGGAGGCGCGCAAGGGGAAGGGACCGTCCGACCACGCGCCGATCGTCGTTGACCTGGACGCATAAATGTAGTCACAAATCGCTGTCGGCCGAGTATCGTGTGTTCTCACAGTTTCGGGGGCGGTAAGCACTCCAGAGGACCACAGGGGGGATTCCCGTGGATTCTGCAGATGGCCGCGTTATCTTATTCATCCTGATCGCGCTCGCGGTGTTCGCCCTGGGACGCCGGTTCCAGGCAATGATCATCATGCGTCAGGTGTACAAGCAGAGTGCCAGGCAGGTGATGGCGCGGAGGGCGACCGCGCACAACGCCACCAAGTCGATGGTCGGGGTCACGCTGGTCGCGATCTTCGTGGCTTGGCTGGTACTCAACCTCAACCGGATCATGTAGGTGACGCCGCGCTGCGCGCCCCGTTCGTACGCGGCGCGCAGCGCATCACCTGCCCGTCATCCCTCACAACCTCCGCCACCCGCACCTCCACCGGCACCTCCCACCCGCACCGACCTAGGCCACCCACCTCCGCCATCACCTCGAGCCTCGCCGGCTACCGTCGCCACGAGCTTCTCCTGCCACGCGCCTCCACCATCACCTTGAGGCCCACCTGCCACGCGCCTCCGCCCTGAGGTCCGCCCGCCGGGCGCTACGCCCCACGCGCCTTGACCACCTACGCCTCGGCTGCTCGCGCCTCGACCACTCCTGCCTTAACCACCTACGCCTTGGCCGCTCGTACCCTGGCCGCCTTCGCCATGCCGGCCGCGACCACCACCGCCACCCCAGCAGCGGCCGCACTCACCGCCCGCGTCAGCCGCACCGCCCGCGAAATGTCATGAACCCCCGGCCGAGGCCCATCCCCCATCGTCGGCCGCTCCTCGACCTTCCCCCCGTACACGTTCTTGCCTCCGAGCGTCACCCCGAGCCCACCGGCGAACGCCGCCTCACACTGCCCCGCATTAGGGCTGGGATGCCGCCGCCCGTCCCTGCGCAACATGGCCCGCGCACCCCCGGGATCAGGCGCGGTCAGCACGGTCAGCACCCCGGTCACCCGCGCGGGCACGTAGTTCGCCACGTCGTCGAGCCGTGCAGCAGCCCACCCGAACTTCTCATACCGGGGAGAACGGTGCCCGACCATGGCGTCCAGGGTGTTGATCGCCCGATAAGCCAGCATCCCCGGCACCCCGGCCACCGCCCCCCAGAACAGAGGAGCGACGACGGCGTCGGAGGTGTTCTCGGCCAGCGACTCGACCGTGGCCCGCGCCAACTCGGGCGCCTCCAGCCCTCTCGGATCCCGCCCGCACAGGTGGGGGAGCCGGTCCCTGGCGCGTTTCAGATCATCGTTCTCCAGCGCGTCGGCCATGTACGCACCCTCCCTTGCCAGTGTGGTGCCACCGAGCACGGCCCAGGTGGTCACGGCCGTGAGCGCCGTACGGAGGATTCTGCTGCGCCCGGTCGCCTTCACGGCCAGTACGCCGAGCGTGGCCGCGCCACCGACGCACACGGCGACGTGCAGCACGCCCCGCCGCCGGTCATCCGCGTACAGAGCCTGCTCCAGCCGCGCCGCGCCACGCCCGAACACCGCGACGGGATGAGCGGGACTCTGCGGATCGGCGACGAGCTTGTCGAGGGCCACGCCGAGCGCGAGCCCCAAAGGGTCATACCAAGTGGGCATGAAGCTCATCTTCGTGCACATCCAGCCACGCCGCGGCCCGCCGGATGCGCTCCCCAGCGCCCCCCGCCCACATCTTGGCCCAGTTCCCGCCCGCGGAGGCGCGGGTGCGCATCACCGTGTACGAGCGGTGGAACCGCAGCCTGGCCAGCTCGAGGAGCCTTCGACGGTCGCGGGGCGGCACGCCGTACGCGTCACAGAACAACCGCAGCCGTGCGCCGACGTCCACCGTGCGCAGGAGAGGTGCGCGGTCGACGGGGTCGGAGATGGGCGCCCAGTGGCGCAGGGTGGTCACGATGTCGAAGAGCCGGGTGGTCGGCCGGGCCAAATCAAAGTCGATCAGCGCGTACGGCTCCAACTCGCCACCGGAGAACCCGCCACCACCGGCGAACGCCCCACCACCGACGAACCCCCGGCCACCAGAGGCCAGCCCACCACCAGAGGCCGGCCCGCCACCTGGAGACGACGCCCGGCCACCAGAAGACGGCACCCCGCCTCCCCCCATACGCCGAAAAACCACATTCTCCGGCGTCAAATCACAATGCCCGATCACTTCCGGCGCCCGGTCATCATTCGACCCCCCTTCCCACCCCACCTCCGTCAACGGAAACCCGGCAGTCGCATCATGAAAACGCCGCAACAACCCAGCAAGCCGGACCAACGCCTCATCGGTCACGCTCTCCAGCCGCAGCCCAGTCGTACCAGGAAGAAAGGTAAGAATCTCGCGCCCGAACTCATCCACCCCCACCACCCTCGGCGCCCCGTCGAACCCGACGGCCTCAAGGTGTCTCAGCAGGGCATGCACGGCAGGTGTGGACATACTGGCCGGTCTGCGCACGGTGTCACCGACGCGCACCACCCCGTCTGTCACGTCCCCGCCCTGCAGCGGAATCTCATGCAGGAGCGTCGCGACCATGCCCAGACAGCTTAGACCTATTTGCCCCACCCCCGCCTGGCCTTTTCCAACTCAGGAGATCGCCGCCCCGGCCCGCTAGCCTGCAACTTCATGCCGATCCTGCTGTCGCTGGCCGCGTTCGTCATGACGCTGCTCGGCGGCCTCGTCGCCGACCGCATCGGCGCCCGCCGCCACCTCGTCCTGGGCTTCGCGGCCGGCGTCATGCTCGGCGTAGTGGCCTTCGACCTCCTCCCGGAGGCCCTCGCCCTCGAACCCCTCCACCTGCACGGCGTCCCCCTGCCCATGCTCACGTTCGCACTGGCGTTCCTCGGCATCCACATCGTGGAGCGCTCGATGGGCATGCACGACACCCACGAAACCGACTACGCCACCCACCGACACGCCCGGGCGGGCGTCGGCCTCACAGCCGGTTCCGCCCTCGTCATCCACAGCTTCCTGGACGGCGCCGCCATCGGCGCCGCATACCAAACGGGCACCTCCCTGGCCGTGGCCGTGGCGATAGGCGTCATCGCTCACGACTTCACGGACGGCTTCAACACGTACACAGTGACCTCCCTCTACGGCAACGCCCGCCGCCGCGCCCTCACCCTCCTCACCCTCGACGCCCTCGCCCCCATAGCCGGCGCCACCCTCACCCTCCTCCTCCCCATCCCCGACACGATCCTCGGCGCATACCTCGGCCTTTTCGCCGGATTCCTCCTCTACCTCGCCACGTCCGATATCCTCCCTGAGGCCCATACGCCCAGACGGGCCACCGGATGGACGTTGACGGCTACCGTGCTGGGAACGCTGTTCATGTGGGGTGTGATCGGGTTGACAGACTGACACGGGGAAAACGTGTGCGTGACATGTCGCCGGATCATGCACAATAAGGCGGGAGCGCCCTTAGCTCAGCTGGATAGAGCATCGGACTTCTAATCCGACGGTCGCAGGTTCGAATCCTGCAGGGCGCGCTTTGATCATGTTCTGACCTGCGATTATGCGGGATCGGACTCGTTCTAGAATTTTCGTCTAGCAGTTGCGTGCTCCGTACGTGCTCGGTTGCACCAACCCTGCACATTCCATGATCCATTCGCTGTCGCTGGCCTTGCCGGGAAAGCAGCGGCCCTGCCTCGCCGCGAGCAGGCGGCGAATGCGGGGCCGGATGCTTAATCCGACTGTCAGCTCCTCAATGAGATGACTTGTCCGGGCTGGGCCTGGTCGTCTGTGCCGAACAGCAAGGCCGCGGTCTTCTCGGCCGCGGCCGTGGCGACCTGCGGGTAGACGGAGGTGTAGGTGTCGGCGGTGAACGCGCTGGAGGTGTGGCCCAGCGTTTCCTGGACCACCTTCATTTCCACCCCGGCGGCCAGCATCAGTGACGCCGCGCCGTGGCGGAGGTCGTGGAGCCGGATGGGCGGCAGGCCGGCGAGGTAGGCGAGCCAGAGGAACTGGTCGGAGACGTGCTGCGGGTGCAGGCGGCTGCCGTCGGGCTGGGTGAACACGAACTCGGTGTCGGTCCACGCCTCGCCCATGGCCAGCCGTTCCTGGAGTTGCTGCTGCCGGTGAGCGCGCAGCACCTTCGCGGTGTCGGTGTCCAGGGCGATCGTCCGCACGGAGGCGTCGGTCTTCGGGGTGCCCTCGTGAACTTCCCAGGCCAGCTGTACGAGTTGCCAGTTCACGGTCAGGGTGTTGCTGTTGAGGTCGACCTCGTTCCAGCGCAGCCCGCACGCTTCGCCCCGGCGCAGGCCGCGCAGCGCGATCAGCTGGTACAGCGCGAACAGGCGGTGACGCTGGGCTTCTTCGAGGAACAGACGGGTGTGCTCGGGCGTCCACACCATCACCGAGGACGGTCGCGGCACGCTGGTGTAGGCGTCGATCGGATCGACTCGCCGCCCGCCCCGGCGCTGCTTCTCCCTCTCCCGGTAGCTGCGGTAGTCAGCCTGCCAGGCGCGGACCCGGTCCTCGGTCCACACCAGCGGCTTGGGCCGGGCGCAAGCGGCCATCTCCAGGACAGCGGCGGGGTTGAAGTCGATAAGCCTGTCCTGGCGCATGGCCACGTTGAGCGCGTGGCGGAGAGTGGCGCGGATGCGGTGCATGGTGGCGATGCTGATCGGCCGCCGGTACTTGACGCTCTCGCGCACCGCTGGGTCGGGGTCGGCTCGGCGTTCGGCGATGGTGTCGTTGAACTCCTCGATCTGCTCGAACATCAACGCGATGTCGCTGACCTTGAGCTGATCCAGCCGCAGCCGCCCCAGGTACGGGGTGAGGTAGAGACGGATGTGGCCCTCATAAGAGCGACGGGTGGTCTCCTCAATCTTCCGCTTGCGGTTGAGGAACTCCGCCAGCCACTGCCCGACAGTGACCTCCTGGGTCAGCTGCTGCCCGGTCTTGACCTTACGGCGGACCGTCTCCACATCCGGAAGGCTGTCGGTCTCGGCCAGTGTCCGCTTGATCAGGTCGGCGATCTGGACACGGGTGGCAGGCTCGCGCGGGTCGGCCAGCGCGAGCAGGTCACGCACGCGGCTGAGTTCGTCCTTGGCGGCCTCCTGGGTGGCGAAGCCGCCGCGGCGCAGCGGCCCGCGCCGCTTACCATCGGTGCCTGTCGGGAGTTCGATCTGGTAGTTCCAGGAGCCGTGCCGGTAGCTCCATCCGCCGTCGGCGCGGCGCAGCTTGGGGCATCGCTGCCCGAGTGCCTTGCCGTCGTCGTCGCGGCAGGAGCAGCGTTTGAAGGTGCTTCCCTCAGCCATCGTGGTGCCTGTCCTCTTCTCTTGGTGCTGTTGTATGGGTGGGCTGGTGCGGCGTTGAGCAGGGGCGGCGCGGGGTGGCACTTGGCGCAGGGGTGCTGCGCCAAGCTCCGGAGGTGGCTGGTGAAGGGACCTCGTTTGAGAAGTCCCGTGCCGGATATGCATCACGCGCTATCTCGCTCAGCGGTGGCCCCGGTGTTCGCGGGCTACGGGCGTACGGCGGCTCTGTCGTCCGTGCCGCCGTCTGTGCGGTGTGGAGTGCCGGGGTCGCCGTGTGCCCGTCCTGGCGCGGTCGATGCGGTGGCGTGATCGGGCGAGCACGCCCGTGGTCGTCACCCCGCCGCATCGATGGCCGTGCCGGACAGGGGGTATCGACGCCCACCTGGATGGCGTTGGTCAAGGCCGAATCCGACGGTCAACGCCGGGACAGGGGAGGCGGCGCTCTCTGTACGCCTTCGCCGCCCACGCAGCGCTTTCGCTTCGAGGTCCCTACAGCGCAAGGACGACTCTCGCTGCGCGAGCGCACCAATATGTGAGAGTGAGATGAGCAGCCGTTTCCCGGGCGCCGGCCTTGGAATGACCGGGCATTCGCTGCCGGGCCGATGGGTCGCTTGGGTCGGCAGATGGGCACCAGCGGTCGTGCTCATCTGCACGAACTGCTGTGTGCCTGGTACGGCGGACGATGTGGTTGGTGGTGTCGCGTTGTCCTGCGGTGAAGTCATGTGGGTGCAGCCCGATCACCTGGGCCACCTGATCCCTGTCACCTTGATAAATACCGGCGATCAGACCCGGATTCGGACAACATGCAAAGCAAAGGTTCGACCATGATTACCGGAAAAAGCATCCGTATCCGCTGCATACTCCCCCTCCTTCGACCAGCGGTAGACGGCCTCAATCCGGAGAGAAACGGCCACGGTGGCCTGCAGACTGCGAGCGACGAGGCCTATAGGTAGTGCACCTGCGGATTAAAGTCAGCCCGCTCTACACTTTTCGCAGATGATTGCATCGCGGACGCATGGCCACTTCAGAGGAGTGTTCTTTCCTTGTCTTTTCCTCCCGGTGACATGGTCGCCGCCGTCGGCACGCACCTGCACTTCCAGAGACTGGAGCGGTTGCTGCATGAACGCCACCTCGAGCTGGGCGACCGAGTCCACCTCAACTCCACCGGATCCCAGCTGTACCTGATGGTCAAACTGCCAGGAGAC
The DNA here is from genome assembly GCF_039531895.1 of Nonomuraea monospora. Taxonomy (NCBI): domain Bacteria; kingdom Bacillati; phylum Actinomycetota; class Actinomycetes; order Streptosporangiales; family Streptosporangiaceae; genus Nonomuraea; species Nonomuraea monospora. The sequence goes on along the minus strand of NZ_BAAAQX010000032.1, from coordinate 50,544 downwards.
CGGGGGGTCGTGCTGAGCCAGTCAAGGCTCGGTCACGCATTGGTATGGCTGATCGTCGATCCGGTGCTGGGGAGTGAGCCCTCCATCTGGCCGCTGGACACATCCAGCGAGGTACTCGTTGACGCCATTCACGCCCACGCTACTGCCCGCCTTGCCGGAGCGCCGGTAGCGTCGCCTTGGCGCTGGCACGAGAGCGAACGGTCGGACATGACCGAGCTCGCCGACCTCCTGTCCGAACGAGGAGTACACGTCCAACGGGTGGCGGCCGGGAACCGATACTTCGCCTATGGACCGCGCTACGAGCCCAAGCTCCACATCGCAGACGGGCGCGAAGGAGCCTACGTCGAGGCCAGGCTCTCCGACATCTTCGTCCGGGTCTCCATCAAGGCCAGCGTCGGCTGGCTGGTCGACATGTACGACCCGGAGCGTGAAGCTTGGACGCGCGTCGATCTCGGCGGTTCTCTAGGGCGCAGGAGACTCCCGACGCCGGGCATGCCGCGCGCCGACGTCCCTGTGAGCCGGATCGCCGACCTATAATCTGCGACGGGCCGAAGGCGTGGGTCGAGAGCGGCGCTCCCTGGGAGACGTCCAAGCCGTCGCGAGCATCCGTCGCGACGTGGTCCGACGTAGAGGAATCTCTATTCCTCACCGAGTCGGCCCTACGGCCAGCAGGCGCAAGGGAACACCTGGACGCCGTTCTGGAGCAGCTCACGACCTTCGGCTTCGGAGACATCCGCGAAGGCGGACCGGACAGCCTGATTCACTCCGACACCTATCACGTCGATTGGAGCGGCCGGACCAAGGACCTGTCGACGTCCGAGATCCAGCGGCTGAACGGTCTGGCCGCAGCGGCTGGCGAAGACCTGCCGAAAAGGCTGATCGTGATCACCAATGGCAGGATCAGCGGACCAGCAGCGGAGTTCGCGGACAAGGCCAAAGCATTCGTGTACGGCCTTAACCCCGAGACGGGCAGGCTCAATCCCCTGAACTCACGCGCCCGTGACCTGCTGCCGCCCCTCACGGAGCCGAGCAGATACATCCTGGAATAGCTTGTGCCCTTCGGATGACGACGTCGCGAGGGGCTATGACCTTTGTCAGCTCCGCGGTCGGCGGCATCCTCCACGCGTACTCACATGCCGCTTGATCAGCATGGATGGAATCATCGGCAGGCGCACCCTCGCCGAGGCCATCGGCGTACAGGTCGTGTCCTGGCGAGGTGCGGCGGACTATTCTCTCGCAGCACCCTCGGGCCAGATGATCGTCACGGGAAGGCTGCGTTTCCGAGCCTCCGCCACGACCTCGGCCGTCCCGCCCGAGCCGGTACCGGGCTGCCCGTCCCAGACAGCCACCAGCTCATCGACCGACGAAAGGACTGCCTCGTTCGCAGCCTCGTACGCCTGCCGGTTGGCGTGGTCGAAGTCCATAAGGCGGACGGTCTTCGCCGCCGCCATGAGCCGGTCGAACTGTTCAGCATGATCCGGCTTCACCTTGGCCTGCCGGTAGTCCCGCGACGGCAGCACCACCTCCAGCGATCCACCGGCCGCGAGTACCGCGTCAGCGAACAGGCTGTCCGCGCCACGAGCGATGCACGACACGCCCACCAGTTCGCCAGTGAACGAGGCAAGGTGCGCGCGGAGCGTGTCGGCGACGAGGAGCTCCGCCGCCGGGGCCAGGTTCATGTGGCCGGTCACGCCGATACGCATCATCAAGTCCTTCCTGAGCGCGGGTCCCTAACGCGCCAGCGTCTCGCGGATGTGCTGCTGAAGGGGAGCCATGACGGGATCTTTCCGGGTCTCGATCTGAAGATAGAACTCGCGAAGCTGCACTCTGACTCTGTCGGACTGGACTTGCCCGGCGGTGTCGGCTGCGGCGTTGCCCACGGTCACGGCTTCGTCCAGGTCGCCGCTGATGAGGTGGGCGTAGGCGAGCCCGACCTGATCGAGCGCGAGGCTGCGCATACTGGAACGTTGCCGGAGCGCCACCGCTTGTCCGATGTGATCGAGGGCGTCCCCGGCGAATCGGCTGTCGTGGTGGGATAGCTCCAGGTATCGGCCGCCGGTCACCCCGGTCAGCTCGGCGGCATCGAAGTACCCGATCCAGTCCGGATCGTGATCGCTGGGACTGATCTCGCTGAATGCCGCCTCGGCGTTGCCCGTGGCGCGCTTGAAGGACTCGGGCCGGCCCATCTTGGCGTACGACCACGCCTCTCGGGTGTGCAGCATCGCGCGGAGCCGGGGTGTGGCCGTGGACCTGACTCCGTCCAGAGCGAGCCGGATCAGCTCGAGCGCGTCCTGCGGTTGGTCGAGGTACAGCAGCTGCCGCGCCATGGACGCCAAGACACTCGCGCCGAACGGCTTGTCCTGGCCCGGCGTGGACGCCTGGAGCGACATGACGTAGTACTTCTGCGCCGCGGTCTGCATGCCGCAGTCCCACGACATGGTGGCAGCGATCTTCGCAAGCTGCGCCATCACGTGGAACAGACGCATGCTCACCTCGTGGGGATGGCTGTCGCGCAGCAGGTCGGCCACCTCATTGAGCTGTCCGACTACGGCCTTACGGGCGAGCCCGCCGCCGTGCTGGTCGTCCCATGTGCGGAAGACGTTCGCCGCCTCCTCCAGTTGGGTGACCTCGTCCAATCCGATCCGTCCGCTGTATTCGGACGGGGAGGGCACGGGGGAGGGGTGCGCGAGCCAGCGCTGTACCGGATCGACGAGCGGGAGCCCTGCCGTGATGGCCAGCGCCTTGACCGCTTCCCGGCGGTTCAGCATGAGGTCGCTCTTGGTGATGTCGTAGATGGCATCGGCTGTCGGTCCTGCTTCCCAGAGCCAGGGGAGGGAGGGTGAGGAGACCGAGTTCGCGTCGTCGTCGGCGCTTTCATCGGTCAGGTCCTCCGGCAACGCCGGACGCTCAAAAAGCTTAGCCTCTGACATCTCGAAAGCGCGGCAGTACAGAAGGGGATACGGATCACGAGGACGACCGTTGCCCGCTTCGTGCTGTTTAACCCTCCGCAGGACCGACTCGAACTCCGCCAAAGCGATCTCATCGCCGGCGGCTTTGAACAGGTGGACAGCCACTTGCTTCTGAGACCAGCCGCGTTGCCGGCGCTCGTGTCGGATGCGTTCGGCCCAGGCTGGCAGGCCAGTCTCGTCGGTCATGCCGTCGCACCTCATCAGGGATGGTGACGCGCTCGCGTCCCCCAGTGTCCCCCAACGCCACCTGTTCGCGCTCCGTTACTCAGCGTTGTTATGGATGTGTGCACCCGGATACAGAAAGCTTCTACTCGTGGACGGCTCGGGGCGGCCGAAGCCGCTCTCGACATGGCCTGGATTGCCATGGTCTGTGCGTCATGGTGAATACCTCCGCCACGATGATCCCCCGCTTGCCCGCTGCGACGGAGGACGTCGGGCCGGTGCGGTTCGGCCCCGCGAGATCTAGTGACCATCGGGGCTCGCGGCTGATCACGCGTGTCCAGCGCAAGCTGGACGGTTCGGTGTTGTATCCCGGTGGTTCGTGAGATGGCCTCGACCGTGATTGCGGCATGGCTTGCGCTGGGCATGCGTGACCGTCAGCTCGCCGTACTCCGCCTCACCTACCCGCAGTGGACGATCTCCTACGAATCCGACTCAAACGGTTGGATCTGGCGGGCGGCGCCGTCTTGGCGGCTCTCGGCGGAGATGCTGGCCGCTGGAGCGCAGCCGCGGTTGGTACGAGGTAACCCGGTCGCCCTCATGGCGGAGTTGAGCCATCAGACGGTGATCATCCGCAACACGACCCATCGTCGCACGTGAAGCCTCCGCGGGCCGTCGTCGCGCGTGGCGTTGACGGGTCGGGGAGATCAGGCCGGGCCGGGCGCTCGGTGATAACGAAGACCAGTCCGAGGGAGAACCCCCATGGTGAGCAAGGCAAGGCAGGTCGAGCCCGACCTGTATGCGATGGACGTGGAAGAGTTCAGGTTCGCGCAGCTCGAAGGCACAGGCCTGGAGTACGCGCCGATCCCGGACGGCGACGACTACGCCGTCCGGGACAAGGACCGCCCGGCCGTAGAGATCCGCAGGGCCGGGGACGACTTCCGCAAGCTGGGTGCACTCATCAGCCAGAGAAGGTCCGGTGGGGGAGAGCAGCCGTCGGACAAAGTGCACCTCCACGACATTGACGTTGACGAGGACAGGTTCGAGCCGGTCGAGGGCACGAGCCTGGCGTACGTCGCGATCGGGGACGGAGACGGCTACGTAGTGCGCGATGCGGAGCGCCTGGCCGAGATCCGGCGGCCCGGTGACGACTGGCGCAAGCTCAGCACGATCCTCTGACGCTACCCCGTAGAACGCCGCGGAGTGCGGCTCGACCCATCGCCCATGGGCCCGTAAGCAGGCGCGACGGTTGGCCGAACCACACCCGGTCTCCGTGTCCGGCCGTCGCGCCACCCGGAAGTGATCGACGTGCAGGTCAAGTGGAAACCGTACATGCCCAGCCCGGACGTTTCCGTGTGGGTTCAGGAGTCCTCATGCTGCGGCGCATACACGCTGCTCCACGAAGGCCGCGAGGGCGTGGTGACTCGATGGAGCAGAGACGGGAACCGCATGGAGACCGGCAGAGGCCCGCACCTCAAAGCCCTCCTCGTGTGGAACCACCTGGTGGGCTGTCACCGCCACTACCGCCACGAGAAGCGGAAGCGCCGGGTGGCGTCATGACGATCATCCAGTGGATCGGCCTGGTATGGGGACCTCTCACCTTGCTGGGCATCCGCCCAGTTCTGGTTTCCAAGGCCCTGCTCACCGAGCGCGACCCTGGAGAAATGTGCCCGAGCTGTCGGGCACGACACCGGGCGTACCGGCGCAGGGAACAGGAGTATGTCGACGTTTACGGCCTGGCCGGGCCGCCGCTGATGGTCCTCGCCACCGCCGCGCTGTGGTGGACCGCTCCACTGCTGCCCGCCCTGCGCCGGCTCACCCGCTTGCATTCCCTCCCGCAATGCGCGGGCCCTTCCTGCGCCGCACACCAACAGCACAATCCCAACCCTGCGAAAAGAAGGTAGAACCCGACCGCCACCGCATCGCGTTACAGCACCCCCTCACCCCAAGACCACAAGCCGCCCCGCAGCACGAGCCGCTTCACGCCGCCATCCGCCGTGACATGGCCAGCAGCAGAAACGGAGAGCATGATGACAACACCTCGTCCTTCCCCAGCCCACGTTGGGCCGCACCATGATCTGCGAGGCCCGGGCGGAGTCGGCCTGACCATCGGCAAGACCTTCACCTTCGAGGCGTCTCACCGCTTGAACGGGCTACATGACGGGCACAAGTGTGGCCGCCTGCACGGCCACAGTTACCAGGTGACCGTCGAGCTCACCGCCGACGAACTCGTCGGCCCGGGCTTCGTCACCGACTTCGGTGACCTGTCACCTTTCGGCGCCTACCTCGCTGAACACTTCGACCATCGTGACCTGAACGAGGTGCTCGACGTCGAGCCGACTTCGGAACTGCTGGCCGTCCACCTGGTCAGGTGGTTCCTCGACCAGGTGCAGCCGGTCATCGCAGGGCGGCTGGTCGCGGTCACCGTGAGCGAGACCCCGAAAACGTGGGCACGCTGCACAGTCAGAGCCACAACTTGATCGCGACAAAGATGTCCGCACCGTCCCGCGCTGCGACGCTCCTGATCGCCGAGCGCTTCGGCCCGACGCTCCAAGGCGAAGGACCCAGCATTGGCCAGCCCGCGCTGTTCATCCGCCTGTCCCGCTGCAACCTGTCATGCACCTGGTGCGACACGCCATACACGTGGGACACCAAGCGCTTCGACCTACGGCAGCAGAGCGACCGCGTTCTGGTCACCGACCTGGTCACGTGGGCACTGGACCACCCGGTGACGCTGATCGTCATCACCGGTGGAGAACCCTTGCTGCAGCAGCGCCACCTGTCCGCGCTCACCGAGCCGCTGCTGCAGGCAGGCCGCCGCGTGGAGATCGAGACCAACGGCACCGTTGCCCCCGATCCGGCTCTGCTGGTGGACGGACTGCGCTTCAACGTTTCCCCCAAGCTGGCCAACGCCGGCCTTTCGTCCGACATGCGCCTCAAGGCCGCCGCCCTGGAGACCCTGGCGGCCAGCGGGCGGGCCGTGTTCAAGTTCGTCGCCTGCGATGTCGCTGACCTGGACGAGATCGCGGAGATCGCTGAGCGCTTCTCCATGAAGCAGGTGTGGGTGATGCCCGAAGGCGTGACCCCCGACGATGTGCTGGGCGGCGCCCTTGCGCTCGCCGAGGCCGTCATCGCCCGTGGCTGGTCGCTGTCGCCGCGCCTGCACGTCCTGCTGTGGGGTGACGAACGTGGCCGGTAACCGCTGTGCCACCACTCGCGCACGCCCGCTGCCTGTGACAAGCCGCCCCTCCATGACTACCGGCTCGACCTCTGAAAGCGAGGACGGAACATGAGCACGAACGGCGTGCGGCCCTCCGCTACGGCGCACCCTGGCCGGGCCGCACCACAGCCGACGGTAGATACACCCCGCGTGACCGGGCTCGTCCGCGAACTGCTCATCGCTCTCGGAGAGGATCCCCATCGCGAGGGCTTGCTCGACACGCCGGCCCGCGTCGCGGCCTGGTGGTGCAGCTTCCTGTCGCCGGACCCCTCGGCGATGGCGACCTGCTTCACCGAAACCCACGCCAGTGACCAACTGGTCGTGGTCGGAGGGCTGAACGTGTGGTCCCTCTGCGAACACCACATGCTGCCGATGAAGCTGGACGCGCACGTCGGCTACCTCGCCGACGGCACCGTCCTGGGACTGTCGAAGTTCGGCCGGATCGCACAACGTTACGCCGGACGCCTCCAGATGCAGGAACGCTTCACCCGCCAGCTCGCCGACGAGGTAACCACAGCCATCGGCAGCGAGGACGTGGCCGTCACGGTGCACGGCGTGCATCTGTGCATGAGCATGCGCGGCGTCCGGATGGAGATGGCCCGTACTTCCACTGTGCAGGCCGGAGGCCGATTTAAGACCGATCCGCTGCTCTCCCAGCAGTTCCTCACCCTCTCCACCGCCGAGCTACGAGGGGCGGCGTGATGACGACCAGTCCGGGATCGCTGGCGCCTTCCGGCATCACCCACCTGATGTGGCCCCGCATGGAAGAGCTGGTCAGCCGGATCGCCGAAGCGATCCAGGAGGACGGAGCCCCTCAAACCCTCGTTGCAGTCCTGCGCGGTGGTGCCGTTCCTGCCGTCTGGCTCTCCCACAGGCTCCGGCTGCGGGACGTCCGCGCGGTGGAGGTCACCCACACCGTGGACGACAGCCCCAACGCCGCGAAGACCGCGCAACCAATGGCCGTCAACCCGGCCTCGCTGGGCGACCTCATCGGCCGCGACGTCCTGATCGTGGACGACGTCGCCGGCACCGGGCACACCCTCTCCGCCACAGTGCGACTGGCCGCCGACGCAGGAGCCAGCCGAGTCCGGACCGCGGTGTGCGTAGTAAACGAGGACAACTGGACCGGCCGTTCTCTGGCTGCGATCACCTACATCGGCACGATCACCCGCGGATGGGTGATCTTCCCCTGGGAGAGCCACGATGAGCACGAGCACTGATCCACTTCCCGAGCAGTTCCGCACCCGACCCGGGACTCCCATGATGGGGCCCTACAGCACCAACCAGATGGACGACTTCTACACGGCACTGCACCGCGGAGAGGCCAAGGCTTCGGGGCTGATGAACCTGATGCAGCACCTCATCGTCGCCGAGCGGTGCACGCCGGGCGCGAAGGTGCTGGACGTGTGCTGCGGTCGTGGACTGGCGCTGCCGCTGCTGTGCCGGTACACACCGCAGATCGAACGGTACGTCGGGCTGGACATCAGCCCCGGCAACCTCAACGAAACCCGAGAACGGATCACCTTCCTGAGCGAGACCTACGGAGGACTCTTCCCGGTCGAACTCCTCGAGTGCGATGTGGCCCAATCCTGGCCGGGGCTTCCCGCCTTCGATGTGGCGCTGTACACCTCGGCGCTGGAGCACCTGCCCTTCGAACTCGGCGCGCGCAGCCTGCGCAGCACGGCCCAGGCGCTCGCACCCGGCGGGACGCTGTTCCTGTCCACACCCCAGGCGTTCGGCCCGCCGCCGCGTCCTCTTCAGTACCGCGTCCACGTCTACGAGTGGTCGCGACAGGAGGTGGAGCAGGTCGTCGACGACGCCGGCCTGATCGTCGAGGACGTGATCGGCCTGCTGCCGCCCAAGCCTGACGCGGTGGCCGACGAGCTCACCGAACGGTACGGGCAGGGCGCGGCAGACTGGTACCGCGACCTCGCCGCGCGCGTCCCTGGGGCACTACTGAACACGGTCTCGGCGGTGTCGGTGCCAAAGAAGGCGACCGAGCTGCTGTACGTCTGCCGGAGGCCCGCGTGAACGCCGCCGCTGTCCCCGCGCCACGCTGTGAACCCGCCCCTCACCGGCCGCTGTGGGTGACCATCGAGGGCATCAACGGCGTCGGAAAGACGACCGCAGCCCGGGCGCTCGCCGCTCATCTCGGCGAGCGGTGTCTGCTGCTGGACGAACTCACCGACCAGGCCGGCGACACCCTGGCCGGACGCGTGATCTCCGCTCTGGCCGCGGAAGACGACGTATGCCTGCGCACCGGACACCCAGTCGCGGAAACGCTGGCCCTGCTCGCGCTGAAGATCCGCGAAGTCGAACGCCTCGCCGGCCACCCGACGACGGCCGAGGTGGTCATCGAGGACCGCGGCGTCGACACCGTCGCCGTCTACCAGGCCGCCATCCTCTGCGAACAAGCGCCGGAGACCAATCCCGCGTACGTCGCACGACACGTCCTCTCGACCATGTCGTGGTGGCGGCCCCCGCCCCACGCCACCGTCCTGCTGACCGGCGACCTGGAGGTGTGCACGCGGCGCTTCGCCGACCGGATCGGACGGATGCTGTCGCCACGGGATCGGCGCGTGATCGAGCAGGCCAACACCCTCTACACGTGGTTGGCTGCCGCCGAGCCTGCCCGCTACGTCGTGATCGACACCGCTGGGCGATCCGCCCAGGCCGTCGCCGACGCGATGGGCATGGTCGTACAGAACCTCTTGAAGCAGCGGGAGGCTTACCGTGCCGCGTGATGCGACTCTGCTCTGGGGCTTGCGCTCGCCCTGCGCGTTCGCCTGCCCTCACTGCTACTTCGGCACGATCGAGGAGCACCAACAGGCCCCACCCACCGAGCTTGGTGTCCTATCCCACCTGTCCCGCACCGACCTGCCATTCCAGGTGCTCAAAGCGTTCGCCCGAACCCTGGTCGGCTCGCCGATTGAGCGGGTGGTCATCGCCGGTGGCGAACCGCTGGACTGGCCTCCCACGCTGGAGGTGATCGAACTCAGTAAAGAGGCAGGCTGTCAGGTCGTGATCGCCACCAACGGGATCCCGCTCACCCGCCCGCAGGTGACCCAACGACTCATCGCCCTCGGCGTTGACGGTGTTTCGATCTCCCTGGACAGCGCGGACGCGCAGACCAACGATCGGTTGCGCCCCTCGCGATCGGGCCGCTTCGGCTACGACGATGTCCTGTCCGGTATCCGCGCCCTACTGAACGCCCGGGGCGACCAGAACAGGCCGAGAGTGGGCATCTACACCGTGGTGATGCGGGAACGCCCACAGGAGATCACCGACATGGCCCGCCTGGCCGACCAGTTCGGCGTGGACTACTACGTCCCCCAGCCGATCTCCCTGACGCCCGACCACAAGCTCTTCACGGAGCTGACCCACCGCCGCGAAGACGTACCGGCCGTGGCCGAACAGCTCCACCGTCTCTACGGCGAACCAACGAGCCTGGCACTTCCGGACCCCTCATACGCACGGCGCTTCGTCGCCGCGATCTCCACCCAGGAGAGCGGGAACGTGCCCGACTGCTTCGGCGGCGCCCGCCTGTTCTTCATCCAGCCCGACGGCTCGGTCTGGGACTGCCCGTCCGACCGTCGGATCGCCGCCACCCCGTCCGAACAGCGACGCAGCATCCGTGGTGCGGACGCGCGCACGCTCTTCGCCGACCGGCCCGCATGCACAAACTGCTCGTTGTTCAGCCGAGACTGCGTGAACATGTGGCCGCTCGTGCTCGACATGCCGCAACTGCTGAACACCAGGACTCCGAGATGACGCTCCCTTCGGTTCACAGCGGCGGACAACTGCTTGTAGATCCGCTCGCCGTTGTGCTCGAACAGATGCCCGACCCGAGCGGCGGCTCAGTCGCCGGACTGCTTGAGCGCGAGCTGGCCGAGGTGTTCGGCATCCCTTACGCCGTCGCGGTCGCCTCCGGCACTGCGGCCCTGCACGCCGCGCTTTTCGCCTGCGGCATCGGCGTCGGCGACGAAGTTCTCGTGCCATCCCTGACCGTCGTTATGACCGTGGCGCCCCTCAACGCCCTCGGGGCTACGCCGGTGTTCGTCGATAGTGACCCGGCCACTCTGGACCTGGACTATGACGACGCAGCCCGTAAGGTCACCTTGCGGACCCGGGCGATCATCCCAGTGCACCTCTGGGGTCGGATGGGAGACCCGGCGGCCCTGTCAGCGTTCGCATCCGAGCACGAACTCGTCATCATCGAGGACGCGGCACAGGCCGCCGGGACCGTACGCGACGGGCAGCGAGCCGGCACGGTCGGCACCGTCGGCTGCTTCAGCATGAAAGATGGCAAGATCCTCTGGAGCGGCGAGGGCGGCTTCCTGCTCACCGCCCGTCGCGACGTGGCGGAGCACGCGACTGCGTTCCGCAGCCACTGGCAGCCGGCTCCTCGGGGCGAGGCCCCACTGAGCCGTCTGGCAACCAACTGCCGCCTCGCCGCCCCCCTCGCCGCGATCGCTCTGGCCAACCTTCGCCGCCTCACCAAGCTGATCGAACTACGCCGCGCACAGACCCGCCACCTACTGCTTGCCCTGGAGCAGACACCCGGCCTGGTCGCTGATGCACCAGGGACACAGGAGGAGTGGAACGGCTTCACCCCGCTGCTCCACATTGGCCTGCCGAACCCACGGGCGTTCGCCGAACACCTCGCGCAGCGGGGAGTGCCGAACTCCACTGGCAGTTTCCGGCTCGTCCCCTGCGATGCCCGGCCCATGTTCACCGGCCGCAATAGGCCGTGCCGCGGCGCCGCCCAGATCCTCGACCACACGCTCGCCATCCTCCTCACCGAGCGCGACACACAGACCACACTTGACCGCTACGCCGCCGTCATCGCTCAAGAGGCCAGCGCGTGGACGACATGACCAGTCCCTCGAAACCCGGTCCGACGGGGACGGCCCCGCTGGCCTGTCCACGCTCTCGAACGGATCTTGCCGCATGACGATCACACCCGTAGTTCTTTCCTGCACCCGCGGCCCGCTGATCTCCATCGAGGGCATCACGGGAGTCGGCAAGACGTATCTGACCAGTCGCGCCGTAGAAGCCCTCGATAATCAGCCGCTCATGCTCGAGGCGTTCTCCCAGCGGACGAATGAGCGCCCGGGACTGGGCAAGGCCCTGCTCCGTGCTCTACGCGAGGCCAGCGCAGGGGACCCGTTCCTGCGCGGGGGCACTCCCATGGCCGAGGCCCTGCTCCTGCTGGCCATCAAGCGACACGACCTGGACAGCCTCATGGCCGAACTGTCCAGCGGGCATGCTGTCATCGAGGGCCGCAGCGTCGACACCACGGCGGTGTGCCAGGCTCTGCAACTGCATCCCGACGACCCGGACGCTGCCCTTGAGATGGCAGCCGCCCTGCGGGAGTTCGCGTCCTCCTATCGGCCGCTCCCCGACCTGACCATCCTCGTTACCGACAACGCTCACGAAGCTGTCGTGCGCGCGCAACGGCGCGACCAGTGTGTCTTCACGCCAGAGCAGGCCACGTTCATGCGCGAGGCATGTGCCCTCTACGAGCGGCTCGCCGCCACTGATCCGACACGCTACCGGGTCGTCGATCGGCGCAGCGTCGACGAACACGAGGCTGCCGAGTTGATCCGATCGTGGATCCATGACACGGGAACCGGCTTGGGCTGCATGCGCGAGCCGTGGCAGGGCCCAAGAGCCCGCTGCATGTGCTGTGGCCACCGCGCCGGATCCGGGCCGGCATGAACGAGACGACCCGCCCCGTGACATGCCCGGGCCCGGCTGCGGAGAGGAACTGCGCGCCCGCGATCCCCGACGGCATCGCGGCCCTGATCCTCGACTTCGACGGAACCCTCGCCGACACGACGCCCCGCCACGAGCACGCGCTGCGAGCGGCGCTGCAGCCACACGGCCTCGACCTGGATCACGACTGGTACGCCCGACACATCGGCCTGTCCATCCACGACCTCTTGGCCGCGCTGCCAGGCGGCCGAGAGGTGCCTTACGACGAGGTCATCCGACACAGCCGCACCCACCTGCTGGCCACCGTGAACGACATCGCTCCCATCGGGTGCGTCGTCTCGCTCCTACAGGTCGCACGTCGCATGGCGCTGCCCTGCGCTGTCGCTTCGGGCGCCAGCCGAGTCCTCGTCCACCCCGGGATCGACGCTCTGGGCCTGAGGCGGGAGTTCGCGGCCGTCGTCACGCAAGAAGACGTCACCCTCGGCAAGCCTGCCCCCGACCTGTACCTCGCGGCTGCCCGATGCCTTAGCGTTCCGCCGGACCGCTGCCTTGCCGTCGACGACGCTCCCGACGGCGTCACCTCCGCGCGCGCCGCCGGCATGCACGTGATCACGCTCATGAACGGCCACCTGGCCCCCACAGAAGACGCCGCACCAGGAGAGCAATGATGCCCGTCCTCCACTCCACGAAGAACCTTGAGGTCATCGAACCTCCCACGACAACGAAGAAAGGAGTCGGGCGCTTCGAGTACACGGACAATTACACGGTGTTCCACTTCGGTCCGATGCCCGACCAGATCCCCGGGAAGGGCGAGGCGATCTGCCACATGGCCGCCTTCAACTTCATGATGTTGGAGGCGGCAGGTGTGGCAACTCATTTCCGCCGAGTGATCCCGCCGAATCGGATCGAGTTCGACCTCGCGCGAGTCCCGTACCCAGACGCCGTGCCGCTCACTCCGGGCGAGGGGAACTACCTCATTCCCGTACAGGTCCTCTTCCGCAACGAACTCCCGCAGGGGAGCTCCGTTCACCGCCGCCTCGCAGCCGGCGCACTGACGCCGGCCGAGATCGGGCTCAGCGGTATCCCCTCGGTTGGCGAGACGCTGAAGCATCCACTCATCGAGTACGCGACGATGCTCGAAGACGTCAACCGGTTCATCGGCGGGCCCGAGGCCCAGCGCCTCGCCGGCCTGAGCGACGAACAGTTCCGAATCATGCGCGACACCACCGTCGAGGTCAACAAGGTGCTGACCGAACACGCACACAAGCTCGGACTGAGTCACGCCGACGGCAAGGTCGAATACCTGCTGTCGAGCGATGCGCGCATCGTGCTGGCCGACAGCCCCGGGACACCGGACGAAAGCCGCCTGATGGCTTATGGAATGCACTGCGGCAAGCAGATCCTGCGGAACTGGTACGTGAACAACGGGCTCGAAATACCGGTGAACAGGTTGATCGCCGACGACGTGCCCAGGAGCCGGTGGCCGCATCCGACTCCACTCCCACCCGAGTTCCTGCCAGTGATGTCAGACCTCTACCGGTCCCTGAGTGAGGCTTGGACGGGCGAGCGCCGTTGGAACGCGCCGAACCTAGAGGCCGCCACGCAGGCCGTCGCTCGCGTCATCGGTCAATGACAGCACACGACGGCTGGCACCCGGCCATGCTCTTCACGTGGCGGGGACGGGCCGGCGACGCCACGGCATCCGCGAGAACGGTGGACATATGGGCGGTTTGACGGAAGACCCCGCCTTCCTGGCGACGACATTCGTAGTGATCGACTTCGAGGCGACGACCCCCAAGGGCCACCCAGCCCAACCCATCGAGGTCGCCGTCCTCGCCCTCCGCTACGAGAAGGGGGCGTGGACGACGGTCGGCCAGAGTGCCTCCCTCATGCGGCCTCCCGCGTTCGCCCCCGTGACACCGGCTGTCACGGCCCAGACCGGCTTGACCCCCGAGCAGGTCGGGCAGGCTCCTGGTCCGGCCGAGGTGCTGAGCGCACTGGATCGTCGTTTCGCTGCGGGCAAGCAGTACCTGCTGGTGGCTCAGCACGCCGCCACCGAGGCCAACCTCATCTACAACCAGCGCGCACACTGCCCAGCGCTGGCCCACCTCGACTTTCTGGACACGATCCCGTTCGCCAAGCACCTCATCCCAGGCCTGCCGAACCACAAACTCGACACGCTGCTGGCGCACTTCTCCATCAAGCACCCAGCGGATCGCCACAGGGCCGCCGCCGACGTCGATGTCACCGCACAGGTGTTCCTCCAGCTCGTCAGCGCCGCGGACGAGGATGGTCAACTCAGCGACCTCGCCGCTCTGGTGAAGATCGCGGGACGCACGGCAAAGTGCAACATGCCTGCCCAAGGCGGATTGTTCGACATCTAACTTCCGATGGAAGACGGAGCATGCGAAACCGGTCGGAGACAGGACGGTGCTCATCATGATGACCACAGGACAGCCGGATCGCGAGGCGGTTCCGTTCTGGTTCGATCCGCTGTGCCCGTGGGCATGGATCACCTCCCGCTGGCTCCTGGAGGTTGAGCAGATCCGGCCGGTGCGTGCCGATTGGCGGATCATGTCGCTGGCCTACCTGAACCTCGTTCAGCGCGAAGGCAAGGGACTCAGCAAGGACTATCGGGACCTGATGACAAAGGCATGGGGTCCGGTGCGGGTCTGCGCGGCAGCCGCTGAGTACGGAGGCCGCGGTGTCCTCGGGCCGCTGTACACCGCTATCGGTACCCGGCTGCACAACCAGAGACGCCGCGACGATCCTTCGGTGATCACCGAAGCCCTTTCAGAGGCGGGCCTGCCCGAGTCGCTGGCTGAAGCCGCTGCCAGCACGCAGTTCGATCAGCTCATCAGGGACTCACACCATGAGGCGTTCAACGAGGTCGGCCTCGATGTCGGGACACCCGTTCTCCAGATCGCCGGCACGTACCTGTTCGGCCCCGTGATCACACCGGCCCCTCGTGGGGAGGCTGCGGGTCGACTCTGGGACGGCCTCGTCATGGTCGCCAGCACTGACGGCTTCTTCGAGCTGAAACGAAGTCGGGACCGGACGGTCAAACCGTCCTTCGAGTGAGTGACCCCCACAGCTAGGCTGTGCCCGTCGAAGCCCTCGTGTTCGGCTCGACAAGGTGCCGAACACTGACGGCGAAGCTCGACCGGCGTGGCTACCGCCCGGAGACGTTCGACAGGCTGCTCAGCTGGTTCGGGCCGATACGCTGACCGCTCGCGCGATACGGTGACCGACGAGGCGCTCAGCCGTGGCAAGCGGGTACCAGGCGGCACCCGTCACCTCGGACTCTTGGATGCGCCCTGCGTCCGCATCCGTCACGAAGGAATAGCCGATGTCGAGGTGGTAGTGATCCGGTTCGTCCTTCTCCGGTCGGGCGGGGACCCTGCCGTACTCGACGTAGACAGGGGTCTGCGACTCAGACGCCGGAAAGATCTGGTCGGGATCGACACCGGTCTCTTCCGTCAACTCGCGCACTGCTGCGTTGATCAACGTGGTATCGGTCGGTTCGAGGTGACCACCGGGCTGCAACACGATCCCGTACGAGAGGTGCTCAACCAGCAGAATCTTGTCGCCACGGACCAGCAGCGCGCCGACAGTCACGTGCATCCGGAAATTCCGCCGGGAGGAGAAGTCCCCACCTTGAGACAGCAGCTGCACCGGCTCAGATAGCAGCGCGGCCTCGTCCGGGTAGCGCCCAAGGTAGGCAGACAGCGCCCTTGAAATGTCCGCGTCACTGATCGCCACAGGGCACCCCCAAGCCCGTACGAGAGCAGAGTTCGGAGTCGCCGATTGCTCGGATATGAGCGACGAGCATTGGCACAGTCGGCTCCTTGGGTACGTCGTGTACGAAGGCGTTCGCATTGCCGAGCGGCGGAGATTCGTCCAGGCGATCGCCGCACCAGTGCTGGCTGCAGCTCGGTGTGGCGCAGAAGGAGCGCCGTCACCTCGATCAGGACGTCTTCCCTCCTGCGCTGGTCGCTGTGTGACCACCCCTCCGTGGCGTGGCTACGCTCGACCGCCCGGACCTGCAGCGTGACACAACCGTCACAGGCTCCGCTCAGCAATACCGAAAACTCACCAGCCACCCGGGAC
This sequence comes from Nonomuraea monospora, assembly GCF_039531895.1. Taxonomy (NCBI): domain Bacteria; kingdom Bacillati; phylum Actinomycetota; class Actinomycetes; order Streptosporangiales; family Streptosporangiaceae; genus Nonomuraea; species Nonomuraea monospora. The sequence continues at coordinate 34,368 of NZ_BAAAQX010000032.1, read as the reverse complement.
AACCTGCAGCACTGTTCGGTACTCGGGCGCGGCAGCGTTCAGGAACCTAGGAGGCTATGGCACGCCATGTTGCGCACCCGAAACTCGCGCTTGTGAGCGGGGAACATCTCGTCGCACTGCATCTCCAACAGCGATGGCATCGTGCCGCGTCCGGGCGGCGTCGGGTGCTCGTGGCGGGGACGGCCCGGAGCACGCTTCGGCCGAGGCTCCGGTCGGGAAGGGCGATGGTCGGCAGCAGGGACGGCCAGCGCAGGTCGCTGCGGGAGCTCGTGGAGCGCATGCGGCTCATCGACGCGCTTTCGGTTCCTGTCCGCGTTGACGCCTGCGGCGCCGCTGACCTCGTCTGCTTCTGCGATCTTGCGGTGCGAGGAACTGGTGTCGTTGGCTAGGACATTCGAGGCGCGCTGCACGGGGCCAGAGGCAGGGACATGATCGCCAGGCACGCCTGCCAGAGCGTCCACGGTATGAGGTGAAGAGTCCGGCCGGCTACCGAGCACTCCAGCACTGCCCAGAGCTATCGCGGCAGCCATGACGGCGGCGGCTCCGCCCACCGTCAGCAGAGTTCGGGTGCGGGCTCGGCCACGCGGTCGTTCAACCTGTACGGGCATCCTCGGCTCCCCGATATTTCTGATCGTCACGGTGCGTAGCGTAACTGCGACCTTTCGGATGCGTTGCTTGTTGGATCATGCGTGGACGAGTTATGGGAGTGACATTCCACGCGGTCTACCGGATGACCCCGACGTCGCGTAGGGGCCGCATCCCGGGAAGACAGAGGGTACGCGTCAGGCGGTCCCGTCTTGCGGATGAGGCCCTGTTTCGGTGGGACTTTCAGCCCACCTGGAGCGCTTCGGGGCGGTCGGCGGTGGTGGCGATCAGATGGGTGTGGAGGAAGGCGCTGATGGCTTCGTAGGCGTTCAGCTCGTTGGCGCGGTTGGTGAAGCCGTGGCCCTCGTCGGGATAGATGTCGTAGCGGACCTGCACGCCGCGTTCGCGCAGCCGGGCGACGATCTGGTCGGATTCGGCCTGGGGAACGCGTGGGTCATGGGCTCCCTGCAGAACGAACAGGGGAGCGGTGATGTTGTCGGCGTAGGTGACGGGGCTGCGCTGCAGGAGCTGTTCGGCGCGGGTGTCGGGGTCGCCAAGGACGGTGGCGACGAAGGTCTTCCAGGTGGGAGGGGATGCCTGCGCCAGGGTGAGCAGGTTGCTCGGACCGCACATGGAGACGCCTGCGGCCCAGGGGTAGGGGAGGCGGGCCAGGCAGGACAGAGCGGCGAAACCGCCGTAGGAGGATCCCATGACGGCCAGGCGGGTGGGGTCGGTCCAGTCGAGGGTGTGCAGGTATTGGACGCCGTGGTCCAGGTCGTCGAGGTCGATACCGCCCCAGTCGCAGTAGATGAGCTTCTGGTGGGCGGTGCCGTAGCCGGTAGAGCCCGCGAAGTTGGGGGCCAGGATGGCGATGCCCTGGTGGAGGAGGTGCTGGTAGAGGCCGGAGCGGGCGTAGATGGGGCGTTCCTGGGATTCTGGGCCGCCGTGGATGAACAGCAGGACAGGGTGCGGGCCGGGGCCGTCCGGGCGGTAGAGCAGGGCGTGGACGTCGCGTCCGTCGCGGGCCGGATAGGTGATCAGCTCGGGGGCGACGGGGTCGATGACGTGCAGGGCCGGGGGACGGGTGTCGGTGAGGTAGCGGAACTCGTGGCGGGCCAGGTCCACGACCGCTATTTCCGCCGGCCTGGCCGCGGAGTTGATCAGGATGATCGCGAAGGAGGCGTCGGGTGCCAGGGACAGTGCGGAGATGACGCCGGGCGGGATGTCGGGCAGCGGGATGGGGCTGCCGTCGCGGTCGGCGTGCAGCCGGGAGCTGCCGCCCTCGTTGACGGACCAGATGCGGACTCCCACGGCGGCGTCGAGAACCTCGACGTCCCAGTTCGGGCGGGCGATGGCCTGCAGAGAACGGGCTGCGAGGTCGTAGAAGGCGGCGGCGGTGAACTCGCTCCAGTGGTCGGTGAGCAGGTGGAAGCCGCTGGCGTCCGGCGCCCAGACTCCGGGCTCGAAGACGCCCTCGCCCAGGGCGGAGGTCAGGCAGACCGGCGTGGCATCCGGCGCGCTCAGATCGGTGAGGTAGATGGCGATGTCGGTGTTGGAACGGAACCCGGTCGCCAGAAGCCAGCGGCCGTCGGGGGAGAGGCTGACGGCCTCGAACGCGACCCCGTCAGGGGGCGTGAACCGGCGCAGCTCACCGGTCTGCAGATCGTGGACGATGAGGTCCTGGGCGGCGGGGTCGCGGTCGTTGGCGGTGTAGGCCAGCAAGCGGCCGGTCGGGTCGAACGGCGAGGTGGCCAGGACCCGCTGGCAGTCCGGACCGGAGCCGACCTCAGTCAGGCCGCCGCCATCCGAGGCGACGAGGTAGAGGCGGAATTGCTCGTCTCCGTTCTCGTCGGCGGTGAAGACCAGCCGCTCGCCGCAGGGTGTCCAGGCGATCTGGCGGACGGTCCGGTCGTCGAAACCCGCCACGCGACGCGGCTCGCCACCGGCGACGGGCACCACCCACAGGTCGTAGTGCCCGGAGACGTGGCTGGAATAGGCGACCAGCCGGCCGTTCGGGGACAATACGAGGGTGGGCTGGAAGCGTTGCTGGGGAACAAAGTCCACGTAATTGGGCATGGCAAGACCTTTCGGGTTCAGTCGATCCAACTGCGGCGTACTGCTGCGGCTCCGGCGGCGAAGCGGGTCTCCACGCCCAGCTCGTCGCGGATGGCGGTCCAGTGCCGGCGCATGGTATTGACGCTGATGTCCATCCGCCGGGCGATCGCCTCGTCAGACAGTCCCTGGTTGAGCAGCTGAAGCACCTGCACCTGCGCGGGCGTGAGCGGCCCGGCGGCCTTGGTGCTACCGAACGGGATCGCCTTGTCCCACAGCAGCTCGAAGTACTCCCGTAGCGCTCCGACGATGACGGGGGAGCGCACCAGCAGCGCCCCTCCCATGCCGGTCGGGGTCAAGGGGACCAGCGCGACTGTCTCGTCGGCGAGCTTCATCTTCATCCCGATGCGGGGCAGCAGCCGCGCCTGTTCCCCGGCTTCCACCGCAGCCTCGATCGTCTTGGCGCCGATCGGATGTTCTGCGCAGCGGGTCTCGTAGATCGCCCGGCATTGCACCTGACCTTCGAAGACCGGTAGCGGTACGTACCCGGTGGAGTCCTCGACGGGCGCCTCCAGAACGTAGTTGTCCAGCGTGAGCCAGTCGTGCCGGGCGGCGTTGATGAGGGCGTAGGACAGGGAACTAATCTCGTCTCGGTCGGTGACGATGTGCACGAGCCGGTCCATCGCCGAGTTCGAGGATGCCTCGGTCGGCGTCTGATGGAACTCGCTCAGTCGCTTGTGCCCTGCCAGCAGCCGTTCCTGATCGCTGACGAGACGGCGTGAGAGATCCGTCAGGACGCCCTGCAACGCGAGTTCCGGGGGAGCGGGCACGAGACGTGGCGGCATCGCGGGACCGTCCGGCCGGCGATGCGCCATCCCGCGAGCCGTCAGCTCCGCGACGTGCTCCTTGCCTCCCAGCAGGGACGCGGCGTCGTCCTCCGGGCAGCCGCCCTCCGTGAGCAGTATGGAGTACGACACGAAAATCTCATCCGGGACGACGCCTTCCAAAAGGCGCTGCGCTTTGACCTGATCCTGTCCGTCCACCGCCACCTCCGATCAGAGAGTAATGGTGACGACGCTCTCTGTGATGGTCCTTCTCGTCGTGTCGGGCGATGGGTGATTCCGCGCGATGGTGACTTCTCACCATCGCGTGTTCTGCGCAGGAGGCCCGCTGTTATAGGGGTTCTCGCCGCTCTGGACGCCGCCCCCTCGGTCAGTAGCTGCCGTGGAGGGTTTCACCACCCCTGTTGCACGGCCGCGCACGGTCTGATCAGTGCGAAGGCTCAAGAGCGGCAGGGAGGCACTATGCGGCGGCAGCGCGTCGGAGACGTGGTGAAGAAGCTGGGCGCGGTGGTTGCGGCGTCCATGGTGTGGGCCGCGAGTTCGCCGGCCAGTGCGGTTGACGCAGTGCCTTACTGTCCGCCCGTGGGCCGAATACCGCATCAGGTGTACGACATCAAGAAAGTTTGTGCGTCGGTGTATGGCGACCTGGTGGAAGGCCGAATGCCGGTCGTCTCGGATCTCCTGGAGTATCTGGCGCGGTCGCAGCGCAATCCGGCGGCGTATACCACGCTTACTTCGAAGCCGCGGAAGATGTCGAAGTCCCGCGAGGTGATTTCGACGATCAAGCGGCCGGAAGCCAAGCCAGCCCAATTTCGCAGGAGGGATCCCGAACCGCGCCTGCCTGCTCCAAGCAGAGGAGAAACTGGCCGGGCTCGGGCTTCGGACCGAGATCGTCCGACAAGGGCCCACCGCCAGCAGCACCCGCACAAGGACGGCAGGGAGCCATCGTCCAAGACGGTTCCCCCATCACCGGCTCCATCGGAAACGCCCATGGCATCGGCCTCGACACCTTCTCCTGCGCCCGCAGCAGGTTCCTCCGCGCCCGCACTGGTCGATGCGGTGAGGCCGCGGTCGCGGTATCTGCCTGAGGCGATGGGTCCGCTGAGTGGCGCGCTGGCGTTCGGGCTCATGCTCATGGTCCTGACCACTGCGCTGATCGGTCGGCTACGGCCCTGGCCGGCGCAGGCAGGCGCGCGCTCATCTGCTGTGGATCTGTCTGGCGGTGCTGCTTGTCCACGCGGTATCGATGGTCGCAACGGTGAGGAAGCCGAAGCATCCACGGCGGTTGTTCTATCCCCCGCTGGGGCGCAGGCGCCTGCGGCCACCTGCGGGACGGCGGAGCCGGTTGCCAAGCCAGACCGTAACGAGCACATGGCGGCGACTCCGTCCCAGCCTGACCAGCCCGGCTTTCGCCCGGCGGTAGCAGAGGCAGGCGCGGAAACCGAGGCCGAGGCGCCCTTCGTATCCAGCGCTTCAGCCAGGCTGGGGTCGGGTTTCGTAGCGGCGGTAGGGAAGGCGAAAGCCGAGGTGCTGGGAGTGCCGCGGCTGTCGTATGGCGGGGTCGAGATCTGTTTCGGTCGTGCCGAGGCCCGGGAGTTGCTGGCGTTGCTTGCGGTATCGCGGGACGGAGTCTCGGCGGAGGGAATTGCCGAGACGCTGTGGCCGGGGGAGGTCGGCGGGCGCCGGTTGGATTCGGCGGTGCGGGAGATCAACCGGGCGCTGCGGCAGGCGGTGGGGTGTCCGGCCGGCGTACGGTTCGTGCTGAAGTCCGGGGAGCGGCGACTGCTGCCGTCGGCGTCGTTCGATACGGACTTCTGGCGGTTCGAAGACGCGTGCAAGCTGGCCTCGATCGCGGCCGAGGACGCTGTGCGGGTGGCGGCGTTGCATGAGGTGCTGGCCTTGTACCGGGGGCCGCTGCTGGCCGGCTGCGATGATCTGTGGGTGCTTTCGTTGCGGCAGGCCGCTCAGCGCCAGGCCGCGGATGCCGCCGAGCGGATGGCCGAGCTGATGCGGGCCGATGATCCAGGGCGGGCGGTGGACGTACTGCGGCTGGCGGTCGAGTGCATCGATCCGTGCAGCGAGACGCTGTGGTGCCTGCTGATGTCAGTCCAAGGCGAACTTGGACGCCTGCCCGCGGTCCGGCGCTCGTTCGCGCTGCTGCGGGAGCGACTGGCGGAGATCGACGCGGTGCCGAGTCCGCAGGCCCGGCAGGTGTATGAGCGATTCGTGCGTTAGCCAGCCGGTCCTATCGGGTGAGAAGCGGGCGACGGTGGAGCCCTGGTCCAGCGGGCCTATCCATCTGTTCGGTGAAGCGCGTGCTGGTCGCGAGGGGTATAGGTGGCCAGCATGGCGGGGGTGAGCAGGCGTACGGGTTGGGTGTCGTAGATGCGGGCCAGGAGGCGCAGGGTGAAGAGGGAAGGGCGCCGGCCGGTCTCGGGCCAGGTTTCGTGCGCATAGAGGCGGGATTCGCGCAGGCTGGCGCCGGTGGTGTCGGCGAGGTGGTGGTAGGCGGTGACGGCTTGGGTGGCGGTGAGGCCGGCGGCGTGGCGGTAGAGGCGTAGTGGGGTGGCGGGGTGGTCGAGGGCGAGGATGGTGGCGATCTGGTCGGTGGTGAAGCCGTGCTGGCGGAGGTAGCGGCTGCGGCGGCGGCAGTCGAGGAGTGTCTGGTAGCCGGTGCTGAGCATGCGGTCAGGGTCCTGTTCGTTGAGGTTGGGCTTCGGGTTGGTGCCCGCTTTCGCGCGGGGTTGAGGGACGGTAGACGGGCTGCGGCGAGGGGCTCAAGCCTCTGCGTGGGGTGATGGCCGGGAATGGGCGCGGGCCGTTGGCGGCGGTTCGGTCGGCGTTGGTGCTGGTCGGGCCGGGCTGGGGGCGGGGTTGCGGGTTGGGGATGTGATTCGGGCGGCGAGGTGCGCGATGGTGCTGGCCGCTTCCCGGGCGGGCCGGGGGCGTGACCGGAAAGGGACGCGATCATGGACCACCGCACGCAGTACCTCTCGGACGAGCCGCGCCACCTCGATGCACGGTGGGTGGATCGGCAGCTGTTGGGGGAGGAGTTTCCGGATCTGGCGCCGGGGCTGGTGATGTCGACGTTCGGGTCGCGGCCGGTGTGGGGTGGGATGGCCTGGCGGCAGGCGTTTGCGGGGCGGGCTGATCAGGTGGCTCCGGCGCAGCGCATGGTGGGCCGGTTGCTGGCCGACACCGGCCGGGGGCAGGACGCGGAGCGGGTGACGGCCGAGCTGGCCACGAATGCTCTGCGGCACTCGTGTTCTGGGCATTCGTGTGCGGGGCAGGCGCGGGGGTTCTTCGTGGTGGAGCTGCTGCGCGGCGCGGGTGTGGCGCGGATCGTGGTGTATGACCTGGGCGGGGGTTCGGTGCCGGACTTCTCGCCAGCCCCGGGGTCGGGGCCGGGGCTGGCCGGGCATGGGCGGGGTTTGGCCGGGGTGGCTGAGCTGGCGGTCCGGTGCGGGGTGGCGGGTGATGCGAGTACCGGTCATGCGATCTGGGCCGAGCTGGCACTCCCGGGGGAGGAGATGTCGGCGCCCGCACCGGCAGCGACCGCAGCGGGCGATTCAGGCGCGGCTGGGGCAGGCGCGCGAGGACCGGGCGGTTCGCGCGCGCCGCTGCCGGTGGACCGTGGTGGGGTCGCAGAGGAGGCGGGGCGCGTCGCCGCCGGGTGTGGCTTGTCATGGGCGGGCGGCGAAGGAGCCGCTGGTGAAGAGCCGGGCGGCCTTGCGGATGGTCTTCCCGTGTCAGCGGAAGGACCGGGTTCCGGCCGGGGGGAGGCGGTTGGTGGCCTGGACCCTTTCGCGGGCGTGGGGGAGGGGTGGTGAGGCAGGGGACGGATCGGGTGTCGGCGTTCGGTCAGGAGGGGTGGGCGAGGCAGGCGCTGGCCGGGTTGCGCGAGGATTGGCCGGATTGGGCCTTTCTGGTGGTGGGGGGTCGGTGGCTGGCGCTGCGTGGCAAGCAGGTGGTGATCGGCGCGGTGGGTCCGGAGGAGCTGCGTCGGGCCCTGCCGCCGATGGCGTTGCGGTGTCTCCCGGCCGGGTCCGGGTCGGCCGGGTCCGGCCTGGGCGAGCGCAGCGCGGTGGAGCCTGGCCCGCCGGTGTCGGCCGTACCGGGGCTGCTGGAGGTGGAGTCGTGTGAGAGTTGGGCAAGGCCGGGCACGTCACCGTTGCCGTCAGCTGCAGCGGTGTCAAGGGTGAGGACGGTGGGTGGGGGTGCCGGGGCAGGGCTGAGCGGCCCGCTGGTGGCGGTTCCGTCGCTGGCGGGGGTGGTGGCCGCGGAACGGTCGGGGACGGGAACGTGGGCCGTTGCCGCCACCGCCGTCGCTGATCCGGTGCGGGTGGCGTGGTGGCCGTGGGGCAGAGGCGGGGGTCGGTCGCGGACCGGCGCGCGGGCCCGGGCGGATGGTCGCCGGGCTGGCGCGGGCGGAACACTTGGGGGTAGGCCTCGTCATCGCCGGGTTCGGTCGAAGCCCGCTGCCATGGCCGCTGTCGGCGCGGCCTGAGGCCGGGGGGATCCCCTGGCGTGACAGCGGGGGCTTGACGTCTGGGGCGCAGGTGGGGGTCGATACCGGTCCGGCCGTCCGGTGCGGGGGCACTGGGCGGCCGGACCGGACGGACCGGGCCGAGGCGGAGGCCGCCGCTGGTGGCGGGGAGGCGTGGCGGACCCGCCGCCTGCGGCGGGAGGCGGCTGTGGGATCTGCTGAGGGTGTCGCGTTCGCTGTTGCGGGTTCACGCGCGGGGCGTTGTCCGGTGTTGTGTTCGGTGTCGCGTTTTGGTGTTGCGCCCGGTGTCGCCGCTGAGGGCGCGACACCTGCTGGTGTGCCGTCTGCTCAGGTCATGCGGGTTTCGGCTGTTGCGATGGCCGCCCCGCATCGTCTAAGGACGACTCCCTTGAATATGTGGGCGGGGTGGCTGGTACGGTGCCGGCCGCCTTTTCACCGTGTCCCCCTGGTTGCGTTGCTTCCTGCTCGTCGTGTCCGACGTTCAAGCCTTTTGCCTTGTTGCCGGCGCTTCAGCCGGCCCCGGTGAGGATCTGCCCGGAAGCGCCTTGGCGAGCAGGATCTCACCGTCCGCCGTCCGCCGTCCGGCGGGGGTGTTGTGCGTGGGCATGGCTGCGGCCCCGAGTACCGCTGTGGGGCGGTGCCCGGGGCCGTCGGTTGCCGAAGGCGGGTTAGGCGGTGGGGGGCATGTCGGCGCTGTCAGGCGCGTTCATGCCGTCCGGCGTGGTGGGTGTGGGCGGGTGCATCGCCAGGTGGGTGGCGATCATCGCGGCGATGTCGGCGGGTGGGGTGTTGGCGGGGGCGACAGGATCCGGGCCGGGATGGCCGGGGCCGGTGGGGTGGGTGCACAGGTAGGCCCACTCGATCATGAGCGGGGGTGTGGGGGCGCGGTCGGGTGTGGCGGGCACCGGGATGGTCAGTTCGATGAGGTGGCCGTCGGGTGAGCGGTACAGCTGATCGAATAGCTGGGTGCGCCGTACGCCCTGAAACCGGCGATGGAGCCCGTGTTGGGCGAGGGCGCGGGTGTAGGGCAGGGTCAGGGGCATGCACGCGGCGATGTCGGCCCGGTCGTGGTAGATGTCGCCGAGGATGTCGGTCATGTGAGCGGCGATCAGGTAAAAGTCAGGCGGTGCATCCGGTGCGCATGCCGGGCAGGTGCTGGTGTCGTCGCCCGGGTCGCATTCGGCTCCGAGGGTGAACATCTCCTCGTAGGTGCAGATTTCGATAAGGGTGCCGTCGTCGCCGTGTTCGTGGCGGACGATGACGGGTTGCACGTGGCGGTCGTCCCACATGATCGCCCATCCGGGGCCGTAGTTGGCTAGCGCCTGGGCGTTGCGGGGGCTGACCATGCGGCGGGCGGTGGTGGCGTTAGCGCGCGTCATGCGGTGTGCCTTTCGATTTCCCCGGCGTGTTATTCCCGGGTGCCGTGTCGGCGGTGTTGACCGCCTAATTCAATGGACGCTCGATCCCCGCATGCTTGTCAACCGGGATGCGTATTAACGTCGCGCATTCTTTCGCGCCGTATTCGGGCATTCGGGTATCGTCCGCCGTCGTTCGGTGAAATAGGTGAAGAGCTGGATGCGCGTCTAATGTCAAGCCTGCTCCGTGATTTTCTCGTGAGATGTTTCTGCAGATCAGCGATTGTTTTTGTTAGGTTAGCCTCTCCAGCCGTTGGGGTGACATAGAAAATCGCCCGGTCGACTTGCCGTCCGCGTTATGGGCGAGGGATGGTCGTGACGCAAACGAAAAAGCACCGGCCCGGACGGGGCCGGTAGGGCAACCGGAAAGGCGTCACGAAATGGCTATTCAAACCCCGGAAATGGCCGCTACCGAAAACGGCCCCGCTGACACCGAAAGCGCGGCCGCCATTCCCGCCGCCGTGCCTGTGGCGGCCCCTGACGGCCCCGACGCCGCTGCCCCGGACGCCGACGGCACCCCGGACGCGGACGCCCGGGTAGCGGCGGTGTGGGCGGCGCTGTCCGCCGGGCCGGGCGGGTCGGCCACGGTGATCGGGGCGGCGGCCGGGCTGAGCCGGATGGTCGCGGGCAAGATCCTCAATCAGTTCGAGGCCGAGGGGCGGGCCCGCCGTGAGCCGGGGGTGAACGACGGTCAGACGCGGGGCCGCGCGGCTGACCGGTGGTTCCCGATCGCTGCTGACGCCTCCGTGCCGACCGGCACCGCCGACGCATCGGCCCCGGTCCCGGCTCTGGACCCGCCGGATGTCGCGCCCGCCGTGATCACCGCGCCGGACACAGAAACGCCGGACACGGAAACCCTGGATGCGGACACGGCACTCGCGTCGGACGATGAGGCGCTCCCGTCGCCCATCGTCTCGGCCAACCCTGCCCCGGCGCAGGAGCCGACGGACGAGGCGCACCTGGCCGAGGAGCCGGGCGGCCAGACGGACGGCCTGAGCGGTAACAACACGGCCGGTCACGGTCCGGACCAGCCGGACGGCGAACACGACTTGGCCCCCGACGCCGACATGTCAGAGCCGGTGTCTGAGCCGGTGGCCGATGATCCGGCATGGGTGCGGGCACAGGCCGACCTGACGGAACTGATCGAGCTGTTCGACGGGGTGATCTCGGCCAAGGGCGAGGGGAACGCCGTGATGGCGTTGGGGTTCCTCGAAATGGCGATGACGAAGGTCGCCTCGGCGCACCGGAACGTGCGGGCGGTGCTCACCGGCACCACCGCCGCCCCGGCCCGACCGGCGGCGGCCCGCCGCCCGGGTACCGCTGGCGGCGCGGGGGCGGGGGACGGGGTCCGGCCGGGGGCGTTGCGGGACATGGTGCACGCGCACCTGCTCGAGTTCCCGGACAAGGACTTCACCCCGTATGAGATCGGGAAGGTCATCAACCGTTCGTCCGGCGCGGTGGCCAATGCCCTGGACCGGCTGGTCAGCCTCGGGGATGCGGTGCTGTCCTGTGAGCGGCCCCGCCGGTTCGCCCTTGCCCCCACCGCCAGCCCGACCGCCAGCCCCGCCGCCGACGGCGCGTCAGCCGACGCTGCCGCCGAGGGCGGCGTGGGGGCTGACAGCTACGACGGTTGAGCCGGGGGCGCGGGTGGGCCGCCCTGACCGGCCCGCCCGCCCCGGGGCCGGTAGCGGGCGGGACACCCCTACAGAGCGCCCGTGGCCCGGCCGCACCGCACCGCACGCACTCCGACCCGCCGCCTGCACGGCCTCACCGCCATCGGTGGTCCCGGGCCTGCCGCGCGGGCGGCAACACCGGCCCTCTGAGCACCGGCACACGGCCCGCACAGGGCCGGGGCCGGACCCTGCAACACCAAATCCGTCATCGCGTCTGTTTCGCATGTCCGCACCACACGTCAGAAAGGGACCTGTCATGGCTCACGAAATCGAGATGTTCGCCAACGGTTCGGCCGGGTTCGCCGCCGCCGGGAAGCCGGGCTGGCACGGGCTCGGCTACACCGCGCCCGGCCCGATGACCGCCGAGGACCTGCTGTCCCACGCCCAGCTCGCCGGGTGGAACGTGCGGAAGGTGCCGGTCGGTCAGGTCACCGACCCCGTTACCGGCCTGCCGGTCGTCACGGACGAAGACTTCCTCGTGGTGCGCACCAACCCGGTCACCGGACAGCCGGAACGGCTCGGCCGGGTCGGCCGGGACTATCAGGTCCTGCAGAACGAGGACGTCACTGGATTCCTGCAGACCCTGGTGGATGAGTCGGGGGCGATCTTCGACACCGGCGGGTCGCTGAACGGCGGGCGCCGGGTGTTCGTCACCATGCGGCTGCCCGAGCCGCTCATGGTCGGCGGGTTCGATCAGCTCGATCTGTACCTGGCGGCGTTCTCCCGGCATGACGGGTGGGGGTCGTTCGTCACCGTGGCGACCCCGGTCCGGGTGGTGTGCGCGAACACCGAACGGGCCGCGCTCGCTAACCATGCCTCGAAGTTCACCGTGCGGCATACCGGCAACGTGGCCGGGCGGATCGCCGAGGCCCGCGATGCGCTGAAGCTGACCTGGAAGCACGGGGAAGCGTTCGCCGCCGAGGCCGAGAAGCTGCTCGCGGTGCCGATGGAGGTCAAGGAGTTCCGGCAGTTCGCCAACCGGCTCCACCCCCTCCCGGCCGACGCGAAAGAGCTGGCCAAGCGCAATCACGACCTGACCATGCGGGAACTGGAATACCTGTTCGCGCAGGCCCCGACCCAGGAGCCGATCCGCAACACCCGATGGGCCGCCTACAACGCGGTGACCGAGCGGCTGGACCACAAGAGCCCGGTGTTCGGCAGCCGCGACGTGGCCACCGTCCGCGCCGAGCGGGCCCTGCTCGATGACCATGACAACGCCAAACTCAAGGCCCGCGGGTTCCGGCTCCTGGCCACCGCCTGACCCACCATCCCTGGCATCCGGTACGGCCCGGCGCGGGCCGTACCGGGCACCCACGCCGCCACCCGGCGGCGCGCCGGAACCCGCCCTCAGGAAGCCGGACCGGCGGTGCCCCTACAGGCCCCGGCCCTGCACCCCGGACGTACCCGGGGACCGGGCGGACGTACGTGCCGGGGCCTGACCCCCCGATACCCCGCCCCACACTTATCACCAACCGTCACCGAAGGAGATCATCATGGGACGACTCGAAGATCTGGCCCTCCACTACACCTGCACCGCCCGGGGGGAACTCGGCGAGGCGCTCAACCGCATCGCCTGCCTCGATGACGAGGGCACCTTGTACGACAAGGATCTGGGCCGGATCGCCTATGCCTACCAGCGGATGTCGTGGTGGCAGCAGGTCACCGACCTGACCCACGGCCGCGAGGAGCCGGTGGACGGCGCGACCGCGCTGCTGACCGTGCGGCAACGCGCGCAGGACCTGTTGGTCAACGCCCGCCCGGTAAGCAACGGCGGATTGTTCGTCCTGGCGATGGCCGAGGCCCGCCGAGGCGGCGCGCGGGCCTTCTTGGACGCGACCGAGAAGCTCGCCCAGGCTCTGGCTCTCCCCGCCGATCACGACACCCGCCCGGCCGACACCACCCTGCCGACCACCACGACCGAGCAGGCCCCGCCCACAGAACGCCGCCCGTGACGGCGTGTACGGGGACGCGTCCCACCGCCCGCGTATCGGCCGCCCCTCATCCGCCTGTGCCCGCCTGCGCCCTGCCCGGCTCGGGCCGCGTGACATCCCGGGCCGTCAGCCGTGCGGCCACCCCATGACCCTCACCCCCCACCGAACCCTGTCACCCGACGAAAGGACACCACCCGATGGATCACCGTCACCAGCCTGCACCCGGCGAACCGAGCAGGACCCCTCCCGCCCGGGACGGCACCACACCCCCGGACGGGACGGCGCGGCTGTCGTGTGAGCAGCTGACCGCCGAGAAGATCACCGACACGCGGTACACCTACTACACGGCGGTAGCAAAGGCGATCTTCGCCCTGCAGAACGGGCAACGGCTCACCGGCGAGCAGTCGTTCGCCGCCGCCCACGCGCAGGCATCACGCACCTGGTGGGACCTGGTGGACGAGGAAGCCACCGGCAAGAGGCTGACTTGCGATCACGCGCTGCGGCGGGTGCGCTCCTGGGCCCGCCACTACCTCACCGGCGAGCCTCCGGCCTCCCGGCCGGGCACGCTGTTCGATCACGCTCTGGCTCACGCCGCCCGGATTGCCGCGCGTGACTTCCTGCACGACAGCGGCCATCTCCTCACCCGGCACCTGATCGAACAGGCCGCCACCCCGGCCACGGCCGCACCGGTGGACCACGACCACCCCCGGCTGGACAGCCCTACCCCGCCCGCCTCCACGGTGGCAGGCCCATGACGGACCAGTCGACCGCGCGAGCGCATCCCGGCGCTGGAGACACCCCCGATGAAAGGACACCACTCGTGACGAACACAACACCCCGTCCCGCTCTGGACGAAACATCCCTGAACGCCCTGGCGCGGCAACAGCAACAGGCCAACAGGAGCGCGGCCAGCGCCGTGGCCGCCCGGCTCACCGGGGGTTACCGGGTCAGCGCCGAGCAACTGTACGACGGCCTACGGGCGAGTGTCCTGCTGCACTGGTGGGAACTGCTCACCCGCTACGGCCATCAGCACAGGCTCGGCATCGTCCGCGCGATGGCCCGCTTCAGCTTCTGGGTCAGCTGCTACCGCACCCAAGACCTCCACGACGACACCCCGCCCGATGGCGGCCGGGATGGCGTGGGCGACAAGGACCTCGCGCTCGCGCACCTCGACTGCGCCTTGGAGCTGATCAAACGGGCCGCCGCCCGTGACTTCCTCGACACGGCCGCCTCCAACCCCACGGCCGGAAGGGAGCAGCAGCAGTGAACGCTCCCCAGAGCTCACACCCGGCCGCTCCAGCATCTCTGGCCGTCTCGTCAGCGGGTCCAGCCGACGACTCCCGCATCGAGACGTTCCAACTGCTGGCCTGGAAATGGAACATCACCGCCGCCAAGAAGGCCACCCAGGGCCGGACGCCCGTGGCCCGGATCGAACCCAGGGACTGGGCGGGCATGCTCCGGGTGATCGTCATCAACACCGAGCATGCTGCCCGTGTCGATATGTCCGAGCCGCTGATCGTGGCCCCGGTCCCGAACGGCGGCATGCTGATCATCGATGGCTGGCATCGCCTCTACAAGGCATTGGCGACCGACGTTGAGGAGCTGCGCGCCGTGGTGCTCACGGCCGAAGAGGAACACGCCTGCCGGATGCACGGCGGGGCGAAAGGAGACGGCTACATCCGGTAGCGCCTGATCCGGTGGCGCAGGAAGCGTGCCCCGCCCAGCACAAGCCCAATGTGCTGGCCGGGGCACGCCTCCTGCATCACCGGCCCGGCTGGACCACCTTCACAGAAAGCTCCCATCTCGGCTGCATGCCCTCTGTCGGCGTTATGGAAGGTCACCTCTCCATGCGTTCGACCTCTACGGGCGTTGGGAGTCAGAGGCGCGCTGTTGCTCGAGTTGATGGCGAAGATGGCCGATCTTGACCCACCCGTTGAGGGTTTCGACTTTCCAGAAGTCCCAGCCATTCTGGGATGTGCCGGTGAGGTCGTTGGCAGAGGTGGAGAGAGACCTGCTTCTTTGGCCTTCATAGAGGATCCAGCCGTCGGCGGCGATGATGGCGGAACCGGGGTGCTTGGAGGAGTTGGCCACGAGTTTCGCGCCCGGGGCAACAAGACCTGCCTGGATGAGGTCGAGAACCGTGATGCTGCTGCGGTAGCGCTTGGCGGGCTGGCGCTCGTTGCCGGTCCGTTTGGGTGCCGCTTGCGCCAAGGGGCGCTCGGAGGGCGGGTCATGGTGCGGTTGGATCTGGTCGACGTGGGGGCTGTGCGAGAGGATCGCCAGGTCTGGGTCGATGTGGTGGCTGACGGCGTGAAGGAGGGTGATGATCGGAGGGACACAGGTCTGCATCCCCGCTTGGTCCTTGGCGGAGAGGGTGAGATCTTGGGGCCGCTTGCCATTGTGAAGGCGAATGTGAGGCTTGCCGGCGAGCAGGTCGTAGAGGTGTCCTTCGAGCCATCCAGCTTGGCTGGTGTGAAAAGGTTCGTCGGTGTTGCGGCGGATCAAGACAGCTCGATACCAGTGGTCGCGGGCCCGCAGATGCTCACGGAGCCGGTTGCTCAGCGTGCCTGGAGCAGCCATGCCGACATACGCGCCCCAGCGGCCCAGCGCGTCTGGCCGGTCGAGGAGTATGTAGGCGCCCGTGACGCTCCAGGTCCTTGGCAGCTTGGTGGCATGCGCGCGTTCCACCACTGCCATGTGAATCACGGAATAGTCTGATCTGACCTCGATTGGACCGCCCATCCCCTGGGGCATCCATATCGTGAAGGGAGCATATGCGGCGTTAGGCAGGTCCATAGCGGGGGTCTCCTGGATCGTGAGGCCACTAGAGATCTTCCCGCAGAGTAGCGAATCCATGCCGCAGCGTGACCGGAAGTCGAGGGAAAGGCCGCCGTTTCACGCGCCCTTCGCACACCACCGAGGAGAACAGCGATCCGCCCCGGCATTCGTCCAATCAGGAGCAATAAGCGTCGGTCTCGCAACGCGCCAGCCTTGGCAGCAGCACGGATGAAATCGATCAAGCCAGCACGACGGTAAGGGGCAGTTCTGACGACGTCGTGTCGGTTGGGCGCGTCAATCATCTGGCGGATGACGAGGCTGACCTGTCTGGGACCGTCGGCTTCCATGTTGAAGAAGGCCAGATCCCCGGGCTGTTCCTGCCCGATCGGCCGGTCCTGGTGAGGACTTGCCGGGAAGCGGCTCGGCGAGCAGCCGCCCACCGAAGTGCGGCAGTGCGGTGGTTTGTGCGGGCATGGATGGGCCCCGGTGCCGTTGTGGGACGGTGTCCGGGGCCGTTTGGTGTGTGGCCGGGTTAGGCGTGGGTGGGGATGTCAGCGCCGTCCGCGTTGTCCGGGGCGGGGGCGGGCGGGTGGATGACGAGGTGGGCGGCGATCAGCTCGGCGATGCCGGTGGGTGCGGTGTCGGCGGGTAGCTCGGTGGTGGGCACGGGTGCGGTGGGGATGGCGGCGGTGAGGTAGGGCCAGGCGATGGTCAGTGGGGTGGCGGGGGTGAGGGGAACATGATCTCGATGAGGTGACCGCCGGGAGCGCGGTAGAGCTGGTCGAAGGTGGTCTCGCGGAGGGTGCCCTGGAAGAGGCGGCGGATGCCGTGGTGGGACAGGGCACGGGTGTAGGGCAGGGTCGCGGGCATGTGGGTGGCGATGGTGTGCCGTTCGGGGTAGTAGTCGCGCAGGATCTCGGTCATGGCGGCGGCGATGGCGTTGTAGTCGGGGGTGTCGTTGAGGCCGCAGGTGGTGCAGTCGTCGCAGGCGTCGTGTTCGCCGCTGAGCTTGAACATGTGCTCGTAGGCGCAGATCTCGAGCAGGGAGCCGTCGTCGCCGCGCCGGTGGCGGACGATGAGGGGCTCGTGGTGGCGGTCGTTCCACATCAGGGCCCAGCCGGGGCCGTGGGCGTTCAGGCCGCGTGCGTGGGAGGCGTTCACGGTGATGTCGTCGGTGCCGGTGCTGTCTAGCGTCATCGGCATGTCCTTTCCGTTTTCCCGGCGTCTGATTCCGGGGGTGTTTCGGTGGCGACTGATTGCCTAATTCCATGGACGCTCTATACCGCATTGATGTCAACCGGAACGCGCATTCGCCTCGAAGAATAGTGCCGTGCTATTCGGGCAATCGGGCATCGTTCACCGTCACTCGGTGAAATGCGTGAAGAGCCGCGCCAGCCACTGATGTCAAGCTTGTCCGGCGATCTTCTCCCAAGATGTTTCCCAGATATACGGTTGTTTCGTTAGGGCATCCTCTCCAGCCGTTGCGGTGGCGGAAATTGTTTCCAGATCGACTTGCCAGCGGTTTTTTATGCAAGCATTGGTTGTGGCGCAAACAAAAAGCCAGCCCGGGAACGGGATCGGGAAATGCGATCGGATAGGGCATCGCATCATGGCCATCGCCACGCCGGAAAACGCCACCACCGACAACATTCCCGCCGACCTGGACGCCGCCATTCATAACGTGAACGCCGCTGCCCCGAACGCGACCGCCGCCCTCCCCGGCCGTCGACGCCGTGCCCGTGGGGCCCCTGATCGCCCCGGCACCGCCGCCCCGGGCTCCGACCCCACGGCGGATGGGGATGCCCGGGTGAGGGCGGTGTGGGCGGCCTGACCGCCGGGTCAGGCGGGGTTGGCCACGGTGATCGGAGCGGCGGCTAGGTTGAGCCGGATGGTCGCGGGCAGGGTCCTCACCAGATGAAGGCCGACGGACGGGCTCGTCGTGAGCCGGGCACGCACAACGGCCAGACGCGCGGCCGCGCCGCTGACCGGTGGTACCCGATCATCACCGACACCGTCACGGACATCGCGGCCCCGAGCATCTCCGCCATCGGCCCTCGAGTTCCCGCGGGAACCACCTTCAGAACTCGCGAACCTGAGCAGAGGGCGGGTGAAGCTGATCAGATCCCCGCGCTGGTAGCTGTCGATTCTGACGACGATGCGCCGGTTGGGTGCGTGGATCATCTGGCCGCCGCCGATGACGAGGCCGACATGTCCGGGCCCGTCAGCTTGCTGGTGGAAGAAGGCGAGGTCGCCGGGTTGTTCCTGGCCTGCGGGGATGGGTGGGCCGTGGCGCCATTGGTCGGCGGCGACGCGGGGGATGGTGATGCCTGCGGCTTGGTAGGCGCGCATGGTGAGACCGGAGCAGTCGAAGGCGGTCGGTCCTTCGGCGCCCCACAGGTACGGTTTGCCGAGCTGGGCGTGGGCGTAGGCGAGGACAGCGGTGACCTGCTCGCCCGGGATGAGCGGGACGCAGGCCCCGGCGAGCGCGTCGACCAGGCGTTGGGCGAGTGGCTCCCAGCGCGCGTAGGCGTCGGGGCGACCGGAGCGCTGCACCGCCTGCGCGGCCCGGGTGAGCGAAAGCCGCTCCCACCGCCGCACCGTGACCAGGCGCTCATAGAAGGCGCCGGTGGCATGGCGAGGATCGAGGACCTGCTCGGGCGTACCCCAGCCTTGCGAGGGGCGCTGCTGGAACAGGCCCAGGCTGTCGAGATGCCCGTAACGGACATTCCGGAGCTGGGATTCCTGCAGGGCGGTGGCGACCGCGATCACTGCTGCCCGGGCGGGCAGGCCGCGCTCCATCGCGAGTTGAACGATGAGCGCGGCGTGTGTCTGCTGCTCGCTGTCCAACGTCAAGGCGGCGGAGGCGGCGCCGGTGGAGGCCGGGGCCGCGACCGGCTCGCTCTCCGTGCTGCTCGTGGCGCTGGGCGCGATCGCGCAGCCGCCGCTGCCGGGTGTTCCGGAGCCGGTGAGGATACTAGTGGCGGCCGCGACGAACGCCGGGATGAGGATGAGCAAGAGGAGAGCGGCGCCGGCCGCAGCGATCTTCACCTGCTCTCGTCTTCGTTCGGGAACAGGCTGTCGAGGTAGTCGTCGTATGAGCCGGCGGCGGTGGCAGTGGTGGCGGGAACTTGTGGGCTGCGGCCGAGGGCGAGGCGGGGCCAGGCGGTGAGGAGTTCGGCCAACCGCATGCGCGCCTGGCCTGACCGGTGGGGGAGGGGGAGCCAGCAGGGTCCGGCGGGGCCGTCGTCGAGGCTGGTCTGGACGGCGGTGGCGATGGGCAGGTCGGCGGTGGTGATCATGTCGCGGAGGTGGGTTTCGCGGGTCCGGCTGGGCAGCCAGAACAGCACCGGGGTGGTGATCTGAGTAGTCTCGGCGAGGTCGGTATAGGTGGCGAGTTTGCCGGTGACCTTGGCCAGGGTCATGCTGCCGGTGTCGTGTTCGAGGAAGAAGTCGATCTGGCGGCCGTTCTCGGACCAGCAGCCGAAGGCGTCGGGCCGGGCCAGATCACCCCAGATTTTGGCGCACTGGCGTTCCGAGAGCCACGCGCGCAGCAGGGCGCCGGGGGTGTGGCGGGCCAGGTGGTGCAGGTGGACGAAGAAGTCGTTGACGCCGATCTGGTGGCCGCTCTTGTTGGAGACGGAGATCGACATGGCCAGGTCGGGGTGGTAGCCGAGCTCTTTGACGGTGCTGTGGCCGCGTAGGGCGAGGAGTTCGGCTCCGGCGCGGCCGAGGACCCAGTGGTTGGGTTCGGAGCCGCCGTAGGGGGTCCAGGGCCGGTAGCGGGTGATGGTGTGCAACTGGCGCAGGATGCCCAGGCGGCGGCGGGTGGGCTGCGGCTTGGTGAAGAACATCCGCTGCAGCTGATGGGTGGTCAGCACGCGGTGGTGCAGGAGGTGTTCCAGGACCTGGTAGTCGCGGGGAGTGAGCCGGGCGGCGGCGGTGGCCATCGCCTCGGCGTCGAAACGCGGCAGACCGAGCGGGATACGAGTGACGGGCATAACGGAACTCCTCAAGGCGACGGGTGCTGGACGGGTGCGTGGCTGGTGGACCGGTCGAGTGCCGGGCTGCGCTGCCCGGGGTCAGGCGGGCTCTTCGCCGTGGCCGGGCAGCCCGTTGCGCAGGCCGGTACGCAGATCGTGGTCGAGGGTGTGCTGGCCGCGCGGCTTGCGGGCGGGACGCTGGGCCACGTCGTCCGGCTGGGTGAACTGCTCGCGTGATGCCTGCCGGATCTCTTCGGCGCGGCCCTCCACCCGGGCGGGCAGGGGCCGGGTGCGCAGGGTGAACGCGGACGTCTGCTGCCCGTCGACGACCAGGCGGGCGGCGGCCTGGTAAGCGCCGAGGTGAGTGAGGTCATGCGGGCCGAGCAGCGGCGCGGTGTGGTGCTTCAGCTCGTTCGCGTCTTTGGGCGAGGCGTTGAAGTAGATCTTGTTGCGGGCATCCGCGGACAGCGCCTCGCGCAGATCACTCGGGAGCTGGTCGAGGTGCTGGTGAGCCAGCACCAGGGAGAGCCGGTAGCCGCGCGCCTCGGCCAGCACATCGTTGACGTGACCAGGCAAATTCAAGAAATTGTGACACTCATCGATCACCAGGGACGCGTCCGGCCGGTCGGCTTCGGACAGGTGGGAGCGGCGGGTGGTGGCTTGCCAGGTGTGGGCGAGCAGGATGGAGCCGAACAGCCGGGCCGCGTCGTCACCCAGGATGCCTTTCGGCAGCCGGGCCAGGATGAGGCCGCCCCGGTCGAGGAGGCGGCCGATGGGGACGGTGGTGTCCGGGCTGGCCAGCGCCTGTCGCACGAACGGGCGCAGCAGAACCGCGCGGAGCTTGTTCATGACCGGTCCGATGACGGTGGCCTGCCCGGCGGGGGTGAGAGCTTCGTAAGAGTCCCAGAATCCGCTCAGCAGGCCGTCGTCCAGCCGGGCGACGATCTGGGCGCGGAAAGCCGCGTCGGTGAGCAGCCGGGGCACCTCGGCGAGGGTGGCTTTGTGGCCGTGGACCCTGGTCAGGGTGAGGCAGGTGGAGCGGAGCAGGTCATCCACGCGTGGCCCCCAGGCGGTGGAGAAGCAGCGGTGGAAGATGGTGACGACGGAGTCGACGGCGAAGGCGGGGTCGGGCCCGGCGAGGATATTGATCGACGGCGGTGGCGCGGGGTCTTGCGGGTCGAACACGACGGTCCGGCCGATCGCCCGCTTGGGCAGGCGGTTGAGGATGTCGGTGATCAGGTCACCCTTGGGGTCGATGACCAGGGCGCCTCGACCTGCTGCGGCGTCGGTGAGGACGAGGTTGGCGAGCAGGGTGGATTTGCCGACGCCGGTGCCGCCGAGCACGTGGGTGTGGTGCCGCCCGTCCCGTACGGGTAGCGCTACGGGGCGCGGTGCGCCGCTGTCGGCGTCACCCAGGATGCGGGCGGTCCCGCCCCCGGTGGCGCGGGGGACGGCCGGGGACGGCGCTACCGGGCGGGCTCCGGCGCGGGTGATGCCGGGCGCGTCGGTGTCCCAGGGCAGGTGGGCGAGCGCGGCCAGCTCGGCCACCGACAGGAGGTAGCCGGCGTCGAGGCGGCGCGAGCCGATGATCCGGCGGGGGCGCCAGAGGCGGGTGCGGCGCAGGTATTGGTGGCCGCCGGTGTACAGGGCGAAGACACCTGCCAGGGTGTGCGCGTGGCCGCGCAGCCAGCGGCGGACCAGATCGGCGGAGCCTGCGCTGTCGTGGTTGACGGTCGCTTGGGCGCCCGAAGTGATCGGTTCGCGACCGGTGGTGGCGACGGCGTAGCGGATGGCGACGGTGTAGCGCGGCTGACCGGCCTTGGCCAGGATGGTGCGGACCTGTTCGGCGCGTTCGGGGAAGTCGCGGGCCAGGTCGCTGGTGCGGTGGTGCTCGCAGGCGTGCGTGGGCAGGGGGAGGATCTCGTCGAAGACGCGGCCGAGACGGTGGCGGCTGCCGCCTCCACGCAGGTGAGCGGCCGCCCGATAGGCGTGCCGCAGCCGCTTGCCGGTGGTCGGGCGGGCCAGCACTTGCACTACGGCGTGGTCGCCGTCGCGGAGTCCGCCTATGGCTTCCAGCAGGGAGCGGACGGGGTCGTGGTCGTGGCCGGTGGCGAGCGGGAAATGCTCGGGCGCGCCCAGGACAAGCCGCCCGCCCGCGACCTCGGCCTCTGCGGGGAGGGGGGAGGTGGCGGGGCTTGTGGTGGTGGTCGCTCCCGGCCAGGCGGCCTGGACGGCCTTCTCCACGATCCCTGCCGGGATGGCGCCGGGCACCCACAGCCGGATGCGCACTCCCGCGTTACTGCCGCAGTACTCCCACACCAGGTGCGGCTGGCCGGCGAAGGCACGTTTCCAAGCGGGTCGCAGGAGCCCGACGAGCTGCCGCCACAACACCAGCGCACCCTCCGGGTCACTGTGGGGCGGGCTGGAAATCTCGATCAGCCGGGCCTCGGGCGTCATGCGGGCGTGCTGCAGCCAGCCGAGCAGATAGCGCACAGCGGCGGTCACGGCCCACACCACCGTCACAGCCGCACCGAGGCGGGGGCCGTAGGTGAGGGCGAGTTCGGGCAGGCGGGCGGGCAGCTCGGAGAGGAAGTCCAGGGTTTCTTGGACATCACGGTCGTTGATGCCGCACAGCAGGCACGGCCCGTTCGGGCTGGGCGTCGGGTTGGGTGTCATAGCGGGTCCCTAAGATCAAGGTGTCTGGAGTGAGTCGCTCTGGATGCCCAGGACGACGGGGTGTGGCTGATAGCGGGTCGCCGCAGTTGAGGCTTAGAGCGAATGGCCGCCCCGTCGTTCTGGACGCCCTGGCCGCTAATTGAGATCTGATGCGAATCGTCGCTGTTTAGGGACCTGCTGGCGGGGTTGTCCACGGGCTTGACCTGCGAGAACAGGAAGGCGGGCCGGGTGACGGCGACGAGCATGTGGATTGGCATCGATGCTGGCAAGACCAGCCACCATGCTGCGGCGATCGATGCCGCGGGCAAGAAGGTGTGGTCGGTCAAGGTCGGCAACGGCGAGCGGCAGATCGCGCAGTTGATCGAGCGCGCCACGCAGACGGCTTCCGCTACCGGCGCTCAGGTGCGGTGGGCGGTGGACCTGGTCAGCCCGGCCGCCGCGCTGTTGCTGACTGTCTTGCTGTCCAGCGGCCAGCAGGTGGTCTATGTGCCGGGCCGGGTGGTCCACGGCATGGCTGGGGTGTTCCGCGGCGAAGGGAAGACGGATGCCAAGGACGCGCGGATCATCGCCGATGTCGCTCGGATGCGTGGCGACCTGGCCGAGGTGTCGGCCACCGACGAGCTGGTGGTCGAGCTGACCCGGTTGACTTCGTACCGGGCTGATGTGATGGCTGACTGGGTGCGTGGCGTGAACCGGCTGCGTGACCTGCTCACTGGCATCTTCCCTGCGCTGGAGGCCAGTTTCGACTTCTCCACGCGATCGGCGCTGATTCTGGTGTCGGGCTACTGCACGCCCGAGGAGGTCCGGCAGGCCGGTCCCGAGGGCCTGACGGCGTTTCTGCGCGAGCATGGCGCCTGGCGCAAGGGCATCGATGCCATGACCACCGCCGCCCTGTGTGCTGCCGACCAGCAGAGCGTCACGCTGCCAGGCCAGGCCACCAGTGCGATCTTGATCAAGAAGCTGGCCCGCCAGCTGCTGGACCTCGACCGCGAGATCAAGGACACCGACAAGCTCATCACCGACCGGTTCCGCAGCCACCCGCAGGCGCACATCATCGAGAGCTTGCCCGGTATGGGCCCCATGCTCGGCGCCCAGTTCGTCGTGGCCACGGGCGGTGATGTGCGGGCGGCGTTCACTCACGCGGGCCGCCTGGCCTCCTACGCCGGGCTGGCGCCCGTGCCGCGCGACTCGGGCCGCGTCACCGGCAACAACCGCCGGCCCAAGCGGTTCAACCGTCCGCTGCGCCAGGTGTTCTACATGGCCGCGCTGTCCAGTATTCGGGCCGATGGCCTGTCGCGAGCCTTCTACCAGCGCAAGCGGGATGAGAACAAGCTTCATACTCAGGCCCTGCTCGCGCTGGCACGCCGACTGGTCGACGTGTTGTGGGCGCTGCTGCGCGACAACCGGGTCTTCTCCCCAACCCCGCCACAGCAGATCACAGCCGCCGCTGCTTGACATGGTCATTGAGATTCGCTCTCTTCGTTGTCGGTCTGGCTGGTGGTGGTGATCTCGGTGAAGTCGGGCGGGC
The DNA here is from genome assembly GCF_039531895.1 of Nonomuraea monospora. Lineage (NCBI taxonomy): Bacteria > Bacillati > Actinomycetota > Actinomycetes > Streptosporangiales > Streptosporangiaceae > Nonomuraea > Nonomuraea monospora. Next base: position 10,401 of record NZ_BAAAQX010000032.1, on the reverse strand, counting down.
TGGGTGGTTGCGCGTCGTGCGGTTGGAACGGGTGGGGTTGATCGTGCTGGTCGAGTTCGGCGAGGACCTTCGGGTCGGTCGTGGCCAAGATCGTCTCGGTCGGTGAGGCGACGATGGTCAGGGCGGCTCGGTTGGCGGGGCCGGCGACCAGGAGTGCTTCGCCGCGTTCGGCGGTGAGCAGGAACTGGCGTTCGCCGTCGGTCAGGTCGAAGGCGTCGCCGACCGCGGCGATGGCTTGTGGGGCTTGGCGAAGCAGGATCTGGCTGGCGGCGTTGGCCACGATCGCCTGGCCCAGCTCGGAGCTGAGCAGGTCGGCGGCGTCCTGGGTGATGACGGCGAGTCCGGCCCAGTGCTTGCGGGCTGCTTTGGCCATCCGGAACAGGAAGCGGGCGCCCTCGGGCTGCTTCATCAGCAGCCAGGCCTCGTCCACCACGACCAGGCGTTTCTTGCGATTGCGGGGGTTGGCCACGCGCCGCCAGATCGCGTCCAGCGCGAGCAGGGTGCCGACGGCTTTCATTTCCTCGGGCAGGTCCCGCAGGGAGAACACGGTCAGGTGCCCGGCTGGGTGGGTGGTGGTGGGGCCGTCGAACAGCTCGCGGTAGGAGCCGGTCACGTACGGGGCGAGCTGCGCGGCCAGCTCGGTCCCCGCCTGCCCGGCACCCTTCTTTCCGGTAAGTGTGGTGACTAGATCGGTGAGGAGCGGTGCGGGCCTGGTCCAGGTGGCCGGGTCGCGGGTGATCCCGGCTGCCGCGTACGTGGCGATGATCGCGGAATCCAGCGTTGCTCGCGCCTGCGCGGAGAGCGGCGTGCCGCCGAGCATGGTGGCGATCAGAGTTTGCAGGAACATCGCCCGCCGGGACAGCACGTCATCGCGCGGGCTGTGGCTGGCGGGCAGGTCGAAGGGGTTCCACCGCACCTCGGAGGCGCCAAGCCGCAGGCAGGTGCCGCCGACCGCGCGGGCCAGGCGGGCGTATTCGTCTTCGGGGTCGACGACGGCGACCTCGACGCCCTGATACAGCAGGCGCAGGGCCTCTAGCTTGGTGAAGAAGCTCTTGCCCGCGCCGGAACGCGCCAGGACGACGGAGTTGTGGTTGTCCTGGGCGTAGCGGTCCCACACCACGACGCCGGAGCTGGTGGCGTTCAACCCGTACAGCACGCCGGTCTCGCCGGCGGTGGTGGGGAGGTCGGGGGAGGTGAAGGGGAAGGCCGCTGCCAGCGCGGTGGTGTCGAACGTGCGCGTCGCGCCGAGATTGTCGACGCCGAGCGGCAGGCTGGTTGTCCAGCCTTGCAGGGCGCGGAAGGTGGTTGGTTGGGCATTCAGCAGCAGGGACGAGGCCAGCGCTCGGACCCGTTCCACCTCGGCGGCCAGCTCCGGCTCCGTTGCGGCGTTGATGGTCAGGTAGAGGCCGACCTTGAACAGGCGGCCGTGGCCCCGGGCGAGGCTGTCGGCCAGCTCAGTGGCGTCGTCGGCGGCGGCTTCGGCGGCGAAGTCGGCGAGGCGGCCGTGCTGGGCGTCGGCGCGGCTGGCCGATTCCAGGCGGGCCAGTTGACGGCGCAGCCGCATCGCGGCGACCTGCTGGGGGATGGGTTCGATGTGCAGGGAGACGTCGAGGTGGCCGGGATAGGTGAGCAAGGGTTCGAGCCAGCCCGCGCCGACCTCGCGTGGGTAGCCGGTCACCGCGAACGACGCGCACACGGCGTCGGGCAGGGTCAGGGTCCGGGCGCCGACGCGTACCGACGCGGGGTGGGTGAGCGTGCTGGGCTGGTGGTCGCGGTGGCGGCGGCGTAGCTTCACGGCATACTCCTGGTGGTTGAGGTGATCAGTTCGTCCGGCAGGGCCTGGCCGTATGGGCGGCGGCCGCCGGGGTCGAGGCACTCAGCCAGCGCCTGGCTGGCTTGGCCGGCGTCGAGCACGCGGGTGGCGATCCCGAGCGCGGCCAAGCTGCGCTCGGCCTCGGCGGCGCGTCGCAGGACGACGGCAGCGCAGGCGTCCCGGCGTACTGTGCGGCGTCCGCGGCTGGTGGCGGGGTGGTCGCGGAGTACGACAAGTACTTGCCGGGTCAGCAGCTCGCGTGAGCTGTTCAGCTCGGCCAGATAGCCGGCGTGCCCGCGAGCGGCGTCGGCCAGCGCGGCGTGCGGCAGCATGTCCGCCTGCTGCTCGACGGTTTCGATCAGCTCGGATAGGTCGGCGGGCCGGGCGCGGGCGAGGATCTGCACGGGCGCTTCGAGCGAGTTCAGCCACCGGCCGAACGCCCCGACCAGCGCGGCTTGTTCGCCGGTGGTGCGTAGATGGAAGGACAGGGTGCTGGTCTCGACCAGGACGGCGACGCCGCCGTCGGCGAGTTCGAGGGCGCCGTCGGTGCGGATCGCCCGGACCGGCAGTCGCAGCGGCGCGGGCAGCTTGCCTCGCAGCCGGCACCACCGGGGCGGTCCGGTAACCCCTTCGGGTGCGGATACCAGGTGCTTGCGGGCGCGAGTGTGGAGCAGGGCGGCCAGGGCGAAGCGGTCCAGGCTGAGCCCGTCGCGCCGGCTGAGCGCAATGGTCAGGCCGAGCGCCACGAGCGGCAGCACGATCGCGGCCAGGATGACGATGGGCAGCAGGTGATGGAACAGGTAGTAGACGGCAGCGGCGATGCCGCCGGTCAAGGTGACGATGAGGATCTGGCGAAAGGTCAGCCCGTAGGCGATCTTGTCCGGGGTGTTGATGTCGGCGGGAATGCGTGCCGTAAACGGCTCCGGCTCGTTCATTGCCTGCCTCCTCGGCGCGCGCGGCTCGGCGGCGGGTCAAGGTGGAGCTGGAGTTGCCGGGGCCGGGGCGTCCGGGTGGGCATGCCGGGCAGCATCGGCTGTGTCCAGGGCGGTCGCGCGCGGATCCACGGGCCGGACGGCGGTGCCGGTGCGGGTGAGGCGGGTGGGCGGGGCACGCGGGTGACCGGGAACGGCAGCGCGAGTTGGCGTCCCCGCGCGGCACCCGGGCCGGTCTTGGTGAGCGGCAGGTTGAGCGGCAGTTGAAGCTGCTGAGGGCCGCGCTGGCCAGATGCGTTGGGTGTGTTCACCGGTGCTGTTCCTGTCGTTGAGGCGGGCTGCCCGGTCGGCTGTGCTCCGGGTGGTCGGCCGGGCGGCCGGGGAGGGCGGCGGCGTCCTTGCTGGCCTGCGGGGCCGGGCGGCCGATGCCGCCTGGCTGAGGTGCGGGTGCCGGCGCGGGCGGCTCGGCCGCTCTTGGTCAGCGCGGTTCTGGCCAGGCCGAGGGTCTTGTAGACGATCAGTGCCTTGACCAGGCGGGTGAGCAGCTGAGGCTGGGCGGGCTGCCAGACGGAGCGGGCCACCCAGCCGGGAATCTTGATCAGGATGAACAGCAGGCCGATCAGGACCAGGGTGTCGATGGCGCGCATCACGATCGGTTTCACCGCGGCTAGGACCGGCTGGTCGGGGCCGGTGGTGAAGGCGTCGGTGGCGTCGGTGAAGTACACCTTGAACGCCAGAATCAAAACGAGCGCCTGGAGTACCTGCATGATGAGCAGGCCGGTGAAGGCGCGCCACCATAGCCGGGCGATGTGCTCGGTCTGCGGCAGCGCGTGACACAGCAGCGCCAGCGGCGCGGCGATCATCAGGAACAGCAGCAGCGCGATCCGTACGACCGCGAGGAAGGCCAGGATCAGGCCCATCACCACGGCGATGGCGATCATCCAGATGAAGAACATCTGCGGGGCCGCCAGTTGGCCGACCGGGTTGGCGAGCTTGTTGGCGATCAGGTCGCCGGCCCGCCGCCCGTCGACGCCGTCTTCGAGCAGCGCGGCGACCAGGCCGTTGGCCATCTCGATGGCGTGCTGGCAGACGGTGAGCGAGAAGTTGACCGCGATCGCGGCGATGACCGCCCGGGGTGCGATCTCGGCGGCGGTGGTGGAGCTCTGCACGCTGCCGTGGGCCATCACGATCACGCCGCCGGCCAGCACGAACAGGCCGAGTAGCGCGTTGGCCACCATCCGCACGTGCGCGGACAGCTCCCGCACCCGGGCGATCATGTCCGGCGGTGGTGCGGACAGCAGCAGCGTGCCGACGGTCTGGAAGGCGGGCTGGATCGCCTCGGTGACGATCGTGTTGAACCAGCCGTTCAACGCTTGGTTGATCTTGCAGCCGAAGTCCAGCCAGCCGCACTCCTCCGCCCCACCCTCCGGCTTCGGTGCCGGCTCTGGCGGCGGCTCCGTCTCCGAGGCTGGCGCGGTGGGCCTCGTGCTCGGAAGCGGGTGCGGCGGAGGTGTGAGCATCGGCCCCGTCGGTGCTGTTGGGGTCGCTGCCGGAGCAGGTGCGGCGGGCGGCTCGGGCCGCTGATTCGCCGTTGGCGAAGGCCCTGGCAGCGGCGGGTCGGGTTCGGCAGCAGCCGAGGTGCCCGTCACCGCGAGCACAAGAGCGACGACGGCGAGGATCTGTGCCAGGCCGCAGATCACGGCCGGGAGCGTGCTCGCCGCGGGTGGGCGAGGTGGCGGGTGGCGGGTCACGGTCAGGCCCCGACGATGCCCTTGAGCACGGTGACCAGCAGTGGCGCGAGCACCGCGATGCCGTAGCCGAGGGCGGCGTAGCGCAGGGTCTTCTTGGCCGACTCGACCTCGCCCGGGTCGCCGCCGGCCAGGATGTAGCGCACCCCGCCGACGGTCAGGAACAAGGTGGCCAGGGCGACCAGCAGGCCGACGATGACGTTGCGCAGGTTGTCGATCACCGCGTTCAGCGAGGCTGGCGCGGCCAGAACTTGGTCCGTGCCAGACACGGAGGCCGGGCTGGAGCTGGAGGCGTGGGCGATGGCGTATTCGAGCAAGGTGCCCAGAACGATGCCGCCGAGGATGGCCGAGGCGATGAGCACGATCTTGAGGCTGCGGGCTTGGGACGATGCGGGGATGCGGCGCGGACGGGATGTCATGTGCTGCCTTCCAGAAAGTGGCGAATGCGGGTCAGGTGACGGCCGGTGGTGAGAGGCGGCGCGGAGGTGCCTGGCCGGCGCGGGGCCGGGTGGGCGTCCTCCTTCAGTGCGTGAGGCTTGGTGGGCTGGGCCGGGTGACAGGGACCGGTGACCAGGTACGGGTCCCGCTGGCGGGCCGGAGCCCTCCGCGCTGCCTCCTCACCTGCTAAAAGACCTGGGTGAAAGGCCGAGTTAGGACATGAGGGCCAGCGGATTTGGCGAACCCTTTGCTGGCTGCTCCCGGCTGGCGCCGGTGGCGAGCGCTACAGGTCGCCGCGCTGGAGTGCCTGGTACACAGCGGTTTCGGCGCGCTGGCGGCGCTTGATCGCGGTGCAGTAGAGCAGGCCATCGCGACGGCAGTAGGCGCTCAGCGGCATGCCCTCCAGCCGGGTGCAGACGATCAGCTGCACCTCCGCCGCAGAGATGATCCCCTGCGCGACGGCTTGATCGAGAAGCTGATCGGGGTGACCGGCCGGATAGGCCAGGCTCTGCTGGCCGCCGTCGGCTCGATCGGTGAGGTCGGGGTCGGCCAGCAGGCTCGGTTGGCTGGTGGCGTGAGCCCGGAAGACGGCGAGGCGGGTCAGGCGCGAGAGCCGGAGCAGTGGGTGTGACCAGGCCAGATTCACCTCGTAGAGGGCTTCCAGGTAGGCCGTGAGGACCTCGGCTTCCAGGTCCTCGCGGTCGATCCGCTCGGCCGGGATCGCGCCGGCGAGCGTGGAGATGAGGCGGCGCAGCATCGGGATCGCCAGGGTGACGGCGGCGACCATCCACGCTCCTCGGCGGTTGCGTGCCTCATCAATCAGATGCCGCCACACGTGGTCGCGGGTGGCGCGTGAGCAGGACGGGTGCAGCAGCATCTCGCGCAGTTCGCTGAGCGGGATCGGCCGCGCCGGAAGCCCGTGCCCGAGCCGCGCGCCGTCCACCGACAGCGGTTCGGGGCCGCGCATGAGCAGGTCGAAAGCGCGCTCGGCCACATCAAGCGGCAGCGACCCTCCCGATCCCGGGCAGCTGCCGAGCCGCTTGGCGGTGGGCACGTTGTCCGCGTCGGGGTCCGCGTCGAGGTTCGCGTTGGACAACGTCCCGGCGGAAGTCAGGCGGGTCGCGGACGTGCTGTCCGGGGCGGTGCCGTCGGCGGATGAGCTGGTGGTGATCGGGTTCGTGGTGGCGGCCGCGGAGAGCTGGACCGAAGAGTGAGACATGGCGACGCTCCGAAAGGCGTGGTCGGTTCGGACATCGCCATGTCGCCAGAGAGCCCGGCCAGGAACCGGACACAAAATGATCAGACCTCGGACATGGCAAAGATCACACCATTCGGAGACAACGCTCCGAAACCATGAATGACCTGCGGAAACGTCGAGAAGTACGGGATGTGTCCGGTAGGAGATGCGGCGGCGCGACCAGTGGCGTTCGTCGCAAAAACTGGCCTGACCTGCAGTAACGAGGCACAGCCGAAAATCTCGGGTCAAGCTTGCGTCACAGCGGTGGGCGCAGCCTGCCCCCATGGTGATTCTGAGCCGCTTCTGCAAGGCTGCGGCCCGCAGGCGCGGTCGTTCAGAGGTCCTCGCCAGTGCCACGCGGACCGCTGGGCAGTGTGCCTGATGCGCTGGTGCGGCGCATGCGGGCCTCGGCCCGGCCGCTGGCGATCACAACGGAGACCGCTTCGGCAGAACGGCGGCCCGCCAGCTCGCGGACCTCCGGAGGCGGGTCGCGGTCATCGATGATGAAGAGCGTCCCGTCGTCGGTGGCGTGCGTTCGGACCCGCCAGCCGAGGCGGCGCCCCGCCGCACGTGCGGCCCGACGAACGTCGGCAGGCTCGCCCAGCTCCGCGATCGTTTCCTGGGAGAGGATGAGCTGGCCGTAGAAGCCGCGGTACTCCGGCTTGAGGCTGGCGGACATCATGGCGCTGACCTGGTCGACGAGCTTGGCGAAGCGGCGTTCGGCCAGTTCATCCTTCTGACTCGGCATGCAGATCGCCTCCGCTCACACTCCCGGTGTGTTCTTACAGGGTAGGTCGCACCGGTCAACGGGGGTGGCCGCCCGTGCGGAAGTCGGTGACGGATCTTGTCCGGGACGTGTACGAAAACGCTGTGACCTGCAAAAACGCCCTTCGTGGAGGACGAGGGAGCGCAGGCTGGAGGGCATCATTCGCGTGCCGTTCGGAGCAGATGATGATCGACGGCGATGGCGCCGAAGGCGTCGAGCCAGCTGGGCTCGACCTCACCGGTCTCGTGAGCGGCCTGCCCACAGGCTGTGGACGAGAAGCCGGGAGCCGCCAAGCGTCACAGCCCGGTGGCGGCCGAGGGTCTTGCCGAAGCTTTGCTAGACGGCTTGTCCCAACTCGGGTCGTGCGGCAGGTATTTGGATCAGTGACAGGGACCGGCGGCCCGGCACTTTGGGCCACACCCACATGACCGAACCCACGACGCCTACCTCAACCGCTTCCGCACCCACATCCACCAGCCCCTGCGCCTCATCCACCGTCGCCGAGCCGGAAACCCGCTTCCGCGGCTCTTCCTTCCCGCCCGATCGCCAGGCCCAGGACAGGAATCGGGGACATCTGCCGCTGTCGGTCTGGCCGGCAGCGGCCGACACTGAGTCACCCGCTACCTGTCCGGCGGGGTGCTGCCAACCGGTCAGCGGCCCGCTGGCCCGCCACCTGGTCGCGGCGTGCACGCGGCTGGGCGAGACCGTGGTCCACCTCGGCGCCAGCGATCACCAGCTCGTCTCGGCCGCGCTGACGGTGGGCTGCCTGCCGGTCGCCGTCTTCACCGACGCCGCCCGGGCGGGCGTGTCCTGGACCTGCCTGGCCCGCACCCACGCCAACGACGACCTGGAGGTCACCGAACTGCGCATCACCGATCCTGACGAGGACTCCTCGCTGCTGGCCGATCTCGTAGGCAGTGCGGGGCTGGTCGTGGCCGAGCAGAGCTGCCAGCGCGACTTCACCGGACCTCCCGACGCCGAAGCTGAGGTGTTCGACCTTGCCAGTGCGGCAGGGCTGGTCAAGCCGGGCGGGCATCTGGTGGTGGTCACCGGCCTGCACCGGAAAGACGGTATGGCCGATCCGGTACCGGAGACCATCGCCCAAGCTCGCGACGCAGGGCTGGTGTATCTGCAGCACATCATCGCCCTGCGGCATCCCGTGCGCGGGAAGTGGGTCGACACGAACCTCTCTGGCCGAGTCGTGGCCGTGACCGGGGAACGGACGGAGTGCCCCGCGTTGCCGGTCAGTGCGCGCGTGCACAGCGACGTGCTCATCTTCGCTAGGCGCAGGAGGTCCACACCGCCTGGCGACACGGCCTTGCCCTCAGGCGGAGACCTCAGCACACCGACCGGCGCGGAGTCCGTCGAGCGGACTGAGGGCGAGGGTTGATGGCCGAGGTGACGACGTCGGTGTGGGCGACGGGACAGCAGCCGTCGCGGGTACAGCGCAAGGGCCGGTACGTGCGGGAGTCGATGCGGCATCCGGGCAAGATGCTGCCCTCGATCGCTGCCCGAGTGATCGAGACCTACACGGAGCCGGGCGAGCTGGTGGTCGATCCGATGTGCGGGATCGGCACCACCCTCGTCGAGGCAGCCCATCTCGGCAGGCACGCCGCGGGCGTGGAGTACGAGGAGAAGTGGGCGCGCCTGGCGGTCGCCAACCTCGGCCACGCCCGCCAGCAGGGAGCTACCGGCTTCGGGCGCGTGATGGCCGGGGACTCCCGGCACATCGCCCGGCTGCTGCCCGACCTGCTCGGACGGGCAGCGCTGGTGCTCACCTCGCCCCCGTACGGGGCGGCCACGCACGGGCACATCCGCTCCACTCGCGACACCGGCGAACCGGGCGTACGCAAGTGGAACCAGCGCTACTCGGCCGACCGCGAAAATCTTGCCCACCAGCAGCTCCCGCACCTGTTGGAGGGATTCGGGCGCATCCTGGACGGCTGCGCAGAGCTGCTACGGCCGGGCGGAGTCGCGGCGATCACGGTGCGTCCATACCGAGTGCGTGGCGAGCTGGTCGACCTGCCCGGCCACGTTCACCAGCTGGCCGAGAAGGCCGGCCTCGTATTCGCCGACCGGATCGTCTGCCTGCTGTGCGGGCTCGGCGACGGCCGCCTGCTGAACCGGGCGTCGTTCTTCCAGCTGCACGAGGCGCGCAAGGCGTGGGCACGAGGCACGCCGATTCACGCCATAGCTCATGAGGATCTTCTGGTGTTTCGCCGTCTTCCGTCGGCCAGCGCCACCGGACAAGCGGACGTCTGGCCGATGCACGCCCGCCGCCGATCCGGCCAGTACTCGCAGGCACCGCTTATTCCCGGAGATGGTCAATGACCGACCTGGCACGCACATCCGAGGCCGGCCTCGCGACCGCGCCACGACCAATACCGCGCGAAACAGCCGACATGCCTGAACGGCCGCTCGCCCTGGGACTGATGCAAGCCGCTCGGCTGCTCGGTATAGGCCGGACCACGGCCTACCGGCTGGCCAAGACCGGCACCTTCCCATGCACGGTGATCCGGATCGGCGGCCGGTACGTAGTCCCTCAACGCGGGCTGCGCGCCCTGCTGGGGTATGCCGACCAACACCACGGTGGCCCGAACGACCACTACCACGAAGGGGGAGCAGAGGAGGAAAGGACGCCTCCCGCCGGGTGACGTCGGTCCTGCCCGTCCCTGAAGGAGTGGGCCCTATCAAAGCCTCGTGGCCCACTCCTTCATGGCCTTGATCTGCTACCGCCAGATGTCTCTAATCGCCTTGCCCTGCGGGCGCTTGGCGGCATGCTGCAGGAGCCCGTGATCCCAGAGCGTGCGAGCCCGGCGATATCGGCTACGGACAGCTTCCTAAGCTCGCCGAGGCCGTTGTGCCGGAGGATTATGTCCGCGTACCGATCAGCCAATGACGCAGGAGTCCCGTCGGACATATCCTCGCCTAACGCGGAGATGACAATGTCCGTCTCACGTAGACCCAAGCCGCCACATGCCTCATCACGCCGCTTCTCATAGGCCCGCTTGGCGCTCATACTTCCAGGAGGCGTCCCGGCGGCGCTGTTGGAAGGGGTTCCGATGGAGCATGAGGGTCCTGCCGCTCGCCCTTCACGAACCGCGAAAGCCGCAGCTCGCAGCAAAGCCGACGATCCCCCTTCGGCGGGGGATTCGGATGACCTGCGCGCCCGGGTTAGCCATTTGGAGCAACTGCTGGAGGCACGAGGTCTGGATCTGCGCGTGGAGAACGTAGGGAACCTGACCATAAACACAACCGCCAAGGAAGGCACTTTCGCCGAGGCCCAAGAGCGTGAGGAGAACGACCACGCCACCCGTTTCCGGCTGGCGGCGGCGATCAGTGTCAATGGCCTTTGAGCTCTCCCCGCTGGCGGCCAGATAGTTCACACGCTGGTGGCCATGAGGGTGTCCCCAACGGCGGCCAGTTATCTCCCCGCCGTTGATGGATGTGTGGGTCAGGTGAAGGGC